>JBCBSH010000018.1:0-34064 GCA_039819285.1 Pseudomonadota bacterium | reverse complement strand
TCGTGACCTACAACACCGACAATCCGGAAAGCGAACGGCTGGTGTTCGCCGGCCAGGATCTGGTGCAGTCCGGCCGTGAGGCGGGCGCGCTGATGGGCTCGGTTCTGGACGAAAATGGCGTGGTCATCATTACGACCTTGGACGCCGCCGCCCAATGGTCGATCGACCGCGAGACCGGGGCGCGCGAGGCGCTAGGTGCCTATCCGGGCATCGAGATCGTGCAGACCGTCAACACCGGCACCGACCCGCAGGAGATCTACGCCGCGATCGAAAACGCCATGCTGGCCAACCCGAACGTCACCGGCATCCTGTCGCTGGAATGCTGCTCGACCCCGGCCGCCGGCGAGTGGGTCGATCGCAACGGCGCGGCGGATCGGGTGATGGTCGTCGGCTTCGACCTACTCGACCAGACGGTCGATCTCGTGTCGGAGGGCGCCATCCAGGCCACCATCGACCAGGCGCCGGAACGGCAAGGGTTCGAGGCGGTGAATCTGCTCGTCCAGTTCCTGAGCGGCGAGACAATCGCCGACCTCGATACGGGCGTCGGCATCTACACGATTGAAAACATCGACGAAGTCATCGTTGAATAGCGGCTTGGCGGGGCGGGGTCTGGCCTCGTCCCGCCGCCGGCTAGGGACAATCGTGGCATTGCAGGGCCTCCATGGCGCGCTCTGAAACCGTCGTCGCGTTCAAGAACATCACCAAGCGGTTTCCGGGCGTTTTGGCGCTGGACGATGTCAGCCTTGCGTTTCGCTCCGGCGCCCTGAACGCCGTGATTGGCGAGAACGGTGCCGGCAAGAGCACCTTGATGAACATCCTGGCCGGCGACCTGCATCCGGACGCGGGCGAAATCCTGCTCGACGGCAAACCGGTCAGCATCCCGTCGCCGCATGCCAGCCAGCGCCTGGGCATCAAGGTCGTCTATCAGGAGCTGTCGCTCTGCCCGAATTTGAGTGTGGCGGAAAACGTCATGCTCGACCGCCTGGCCGCGCAGTCGGTGTTCTCGCCGGTCCGGCGCCGCGCCGTCCGGGCCGCCGCCCGAGAGCAGCTTGAACGCCTCGGCGTTTCTGGCCTCGATCCCGATGCCACTGTCGTGAACCTGTCGGTCGCCCAAAAGCAACTTGTCGAAATCGCCCGCGCGATCTCTCAAGAGGCACGCATCCTGGTCTTGGACGAACCGAACTCGGCCTTGTCGAAGAACGAAACCGACAAGCTGTTCGAGATCATCGCGCAGCTGAAGCGCGACGGCGTCACCATCGTCTATGTCTCGCACCATCTGGAGGAGGTCATCGACATCGCCGACACGATCAGCGTGATGCGCGACGGCCGCCATATCGAAACGGTCGACAATGACGGTAGCGTCACGCCGGCGCATCTGATCGCGTCGATGGTCGGCAAGACGGTTGAGATCGCGACGAAGCGCGCGGCACCCCTGACCACCAACGCGCCCATCGCGTTGGACGTAAAGAACCTCTCCGCCGAGCCGGCATTGAACGGCGTCTCGTTCAACGTCCGTGCCGGCGAGATCGTCGGCGTCGCGGGCCTTCCGGACTCTGGCAAGGACGAGCTGCCGGCGGCAATCTTCGGGCTGATGCCTCGCACAGGGACCGTCACCCTGCAAGGCCGGCCGTTGACGCCGCAGTCGACATCGGCCGCCATCAAGGGCGGCATGGCCCTGGTTCCGGCCGACCGGCGCGGCGTCGGCGCCCTCTTGTCCATGAGCGTGCAGGACAACATCGTGGCCGCGTCCCTCGACCGGGTCAGCCGGCTCGGCATCCTGAACCGCCGGAGGATGCGCACCGTCGGCGACAGCTATGTCAAGCGGCTGGACGCGCGCATCGCGCATTTGAAACAGAAGATCCGCACGCTCAGCGGCGGCAATCAGCAGAAGATCATCATCGCGCGCGGGCTGGCCACGACCCCCACCCTGCTGGTCCTGCACGAGCCGACACGCGGCATCGATGTCGGCGCCAAGGCCGAGATCTACGGCATTTTGGCAAAGCTGGCTGCGGACGGCGTGGGGGTCTTGCTGGTGTCCTCTGAAATGCCGGAACTGATCGGCCAATGCTCGCGCATCCTGGTCTTGCATCAGGGCAAGCTTCGTACCGAGGTCAGCGGAGACGACATCGATGAAGAGACGATCCTGTCTCACGCGATGGGCCAAGACGTGACCCGGCCTACACCGGATGGGCACCAACGGGCCAGGGTGGAGGCGGCTGGCTAGCGCCGGCAAAGGGGCGACGAGCCGACGGAGGACGGGAATGGCAGGTCCGAAGATCGCGGTAATCGGCAGCTTCGCTGTCGGCATGACCATGCGCACGCCGGAACTGCCGGTGTTCGGCCAGACCCTGTTGGGCTCCGACTTCGACATGGGGCCGGGCGGCAAGGGCTCGAACCAGGCCGTGGCCACCGCCCGGCTGGGCGCAAGCTCGTCGCTGGCGGCAATCATCGGCGACGACAAGCTGGGCGAGGTCGGCACGGAGCTCTACGCCCGAGAGGGCGTGGGCACCGACCATCTAAGGCTGACGGGTGAACGCGCCACGGGCGTCGGCTTCATCATCCTGAACACCGAAGGCGACAATTTCATCATTCTAGACATGGGCGCGAACGAGCTGATGGACCCCGCCTTCGTCGACACGGCGGAAGACCTGATCGCCGACAGCGACATCGTCATGTCCGTGCTGGAGATCCCGGTGCCGGCGGCCCAGCGGGCGATGGCGCTTGGCCGCAAGCATGGCGTCACGACGATCTTCAATCCCGCGCCGGCCCAGGCCGTGCCGACGGACATGTTCGGGTCGGTCGACTATCTGACGCCCAACGAAAGCGAGCTGCGCATCCTGCTCGGTCTGGCCGCCGACGATCCGCGGTCGACGCCGGAACTGGCGCACGAGTTGAGGGGCAGGGGCGCCAGCAACTTGATCGTCACCATGGGCGATCGTGGCACGCTGGTGCTGACCGATACCATCGACGAGATCGTGCCGGGCTGCCGCGTGGATGTCGTCGACACCACCGGCGCGGGCGACGCCTTCAATGCCGGCCTGGCGGTGGCGCTGGGCGAGGGGCGGCCGGTCCTCGATGCGGTGCGGTTCGGCTGTGCCTGTGGGGCGCTGGCCTGCACCAAGTTGGGCGTCATCCCGTCACTCCCGACGCGCGCGCAAGCCACGGCGCTTTACCAAGACCATTACGGAACACTGAAAGAGGGATCGTCATGAAACGGGGACGCCTGCTGAACTCGGAGCTAAGCCACGCCATCGCCTCGATGGGGCATGGCGATTTGTTGATCGTGTGTGACGCCGGGTTCCCGATCCCGTCCGATGCCTGGCGGATCGATCTGGCGATCGCGCCCGACGTGCCGGATCTGGCAACGGTATTGGGGGCCGTGGCCGATGCCTTCATCGCCGAGAAGGTTGCCTATGCCGATGACGTGACGACAAACAACCAGCCACTGCTCCAAACCGTGAAGCGCCTGTTCCCCGATGCCGACCACGAGACCGTTCCTCACGCGCAGATCCTGGGTGAGTTGGCCGGGCGGGCAAAGGCCATCGTCCGCACGGGCGCGTTCGACCCCTGGGGCAACATTCTGCTCTACTCCGGCGTCGACGTGCCGCAATGGTTCAGCAAGCCGGGCACCGTCGCGCCCGACTATTACGCCGACAAGATGTAGCCGATGTCTCGCGATCGACGCAGAGAGTGGAACGCACGGCCATGAAGCGGATTTATGACTGGGGCGCGCGTCCGGCGCTGCGCAAGCTGACGGTGGCCGATCTGATCGCGGCGAAGGGCAACGAGACCTTCTGCCAGGTCACGGCCGACACGGCGGATGAAGCGGCGGCGGTCGAGGCCGCAGGCTGCGAAATGCTGATCTGCCGCGCCCGCAACGTCGCCGAGGTCCGGCGCGGTTCGGGACATGTCTTCGTCACGGCGGCGCTCGGATTTGCCGACAATATCTCCGACGACGAGATCCTCCGCGCGGCCATCGGCGCGCTCACCACCGGCGCCGACGCGGTCATCACCAGCCGCGGCCCGGCCGTGGTCGAGATGCTGGCCAGCGAGGACATCCCGGTCATGGGCCATCTCGGCCTGGTGCCGCGCAAATCCACCTGGGTCGGGTCCATGCGGGCGTTCGGCAAGACGGCGGACGAGGCGTTCGAACTCTATCGCCGCTTTAGGCGGCTTGAGGATGCCGGCGGTTTCGCCGTCGAGGCGGAGCTGATCCCCGAACCCGTCATGGCGGAACTGACACAGCGCACTGGCCTCGTCACCGTGTCGTTAGGCTCGGGCCGGCATGCGGATGTCCTGTTCCTGTTCATGGCCGACATCTGCGGCGAAACGGACAGCCGGCCCCGACACGCCAGGGCCTATGGCGATCTGGCCGGCCTTTACCGCCAGGTTCGAGACGAACGGGTGCGTGCGCTGACGGCCTTCCGCAAAGACGTGGCCACGGGCTCATTTCCGGCGGAAGGCGAGGTGGCAACGCTGGATCCGAACGAACTGGCGCGCTTTCGCGATCGTCTGACTAAAGCCGACACCTAGCACCTTACATTGGATGCGCGTCGGTCAGGCGCTCATGCGCCAGTGACCGTCGGTGTCGCTGGAGCCGCCGTCTTCGTGGCTGGCAAAGTCGATAGCCGCTTGCGCCAGCACGTCGATTGTGTCGACCACCGCAATCGAACTCTCAACTGTGTCGGCGATGATCGAGAACTCCGAACAGGCGATGACCAGAACGTCGGTGCCCTTGCCGATCAGTTCCGTCGTCGCCTGGCGCAAGGTTCGAACCGCCGACGCCTCGGTGCTGTCGACCTTGATGGCGCAAATCGCCGCCAGCAGGCGGTCATCGTCTGCGGGATAAAGGGTCGAGATCCCACGCTCGGCGAACGCTCGGTCGAACAGGCCGGTGAGCCGGACGGCCGGCGAAGCCAGCAGGCCGACGCGCTTGTCGGCCTGGGCCAATGGCGCGACCCGCTCGACCGCCAAGTCGACCATGTTCAAGAACGGTATGTCGACGGCGCCCACGATGGCGGGCGCGAAATGGTGGGCGGTGTTGCACGGCATCGCCAGCGCCTCGGCCCCGGCCGCCTCCAGGCGGCGTGCCATCTCCGCCAGCACAGGCGCCGGGTCCTCCCCGGTCTTTTCGATCAGCGCCTTGATCCGCGACGGCACTTGCGTGTTGTCGTCGACGATCAGGGGCACGTGATCGCGGTCGTCCTGGGCCGGCGTCAGCTTGATAACGCGCGACATGAACAAGACGGTGGCCTCGGGGCCCATGCCCCCTAAGACGCCGATCCTTCGCTTGCCTGCACCGTCTGTCATCGTCGGGTTCGGATCTTCCTATTCGGCCGCAACCGCCAGCGGCCGGTCACTATAGTTGAAGGCGGCAGTATAGCCGAACAGGGCCGCCGCGCCGCCGGTGTGCAGGAAGACGATCTTCTCGCCCTTGTTGAACCTGCCCTTGCGGATGAAGTCGATGAGCCCGGCAGCGCCCTTGCCTGAATAAACCGGGTCCAGAAGGATGCCCTCAAGCTGCGCGAACATCTCGATCGCCTCCAGCGTTCCCTCGGTCGGGATGCCATAGCCTTCGCCGACATAGTCGGTGTTGGCGACCACGTCCTCGCGCCGCACGATACCGGGCGCGCCCAGCTTCTCGGCTGTCTTAACGGCCAGGTTGTAGACGTTTTCCTCCTGCTTCGGCTGGGGCGCGCGCACGCCGAAGCCGAGCAGCGGGATGTTGGCGTTGATCGCCTTCAGGCCGACAATCATGCCGGCCTGCGTGCCGGCGCTACCGGTCGCGTGGACGATACGGTCGATCACCAGCCCCACATCATTGGCCTGCTGCACCAGTTCGAACGCGCAGTTGACGTAGCCGAGCGCCCCGGTCGGGTTCGAGCCGCCGCCGGGAATGGTGTAGACCTTGCGGCCGCCCTCGCGAAAGCCGTCGGCAACCGCCAGCATCTCGGCATTCATGTCCAGACCCGGCCCGCGCTTCTCGGCGGTCGCGCCGTGCAGATGGTCGAGGAAGACATTGCCGTTTTCATTGTAATTCGGGTCGGTCGAACCGGTGCGGTCCTCCAGCAGGATATGGCAATCGACGCCCAGCTTGGCGGCAAACGCGGCCGTCTGTCGCGCGTGGTTCGATTGGGTCGCGCCCTGGGTGATCACCAGGTCCGCGCCTTCGGCCTCGGCCTCGGCCATCAGGAACTCAAGCTTGCGGGTCTTGTTGCCGCCCGTCGAAAGACCGGTGCAGTCGTCGCGCTTGATCCAAATCTCGGGGCCGCCAAGCTCTTTCGACAGCCGTTTCATCGGTTCCAGCGGGGTTGGCAGATGGGCCAAGCGAAGTCTCGGAAAGCGCGCAAGATGCATGGGTGACAGGCCTTTCTAAAATACCTGAAATGAGTATTGGCTTCCGTAAGGCTGCATTCAAATGCAAAAATCCTGGGCTAATATGCTCGATCTGCATTTTAGGGGCTGATATGAGATTGGAATGGCTTGAGGATTTACTCGCGGTGCTGGAAACCGGGTCGCTGAACCGCGCGGCGGAACAGAGGCTGCTCACCCAGCCGGCCTTTTCGCGCCGCATCCGCACCATCGAACGCTATGTCGGCGTCGACCTGGTCGACCGGTCGCGCAAGCCAGTGCAGCTGCGCAAGGCCGTGCGCGACCAACAGCAGAAGATGCAGGAGCTGGCCGCCAGCCTGCGCGACCTGGTCTACGAGCTGAAGCGTCAGGACCGCGAAACGCAGAACCGCGTGGTGATCACCAGCCAGCATGCCATCGCGGCCACGATCGCACCGGAACTGGTGAAAAGGCTGGCGCCCGATCCCGACATCTCAATCCGCCTGCGCTCGGCGAACCGGGACGAGTGTTACGCCATGCTGATGACCAAGCAGGCCGACATCGCCTTGCTCTACCGGTCCGTCGCCGACCCGCTGCCGGCCGACGAGGACTTCCTGGAACAGGTCGAGGTCCGCAGCGAGCGCCTGATCCCGGTCATCGCCAGTGCCGAACTCAAGACCGTTCGGCGTCAGCTGAAGACCGGGCCGCTCGCCGTCGTCGCCTATCCGGCGGACGTGTCGCTCGGCCAGGTTTTGAGCCAAGAGGTCTTTCCGGCGATCAAGGGCCGCGACGTCATCCACCGTAGGGCAGAGACTGCCCTGACGCTGGCCGCGCTGCAACTGGCCCTGTCGGGCGTTGGGGTCGCTTGGATACCCGAGTCGCTTGGGGCAAGCGACATCGCCGCGGGCGGCCTCGCCGATCTCAGCGGCGAGCTGCCGTCAAGCGTGCTGACGGTCGTCGCCGTGCGCCTCGCCGGCGCAAAGTCGGCGGCGGAAGAGGCCGTCTGGCAGCTCGCTGCCGACGCAATGCCGGATGCTCAGGGCGCGGTCAGCGCGTCGTAAGTCTCCGGCCGCCGGTCCCGCATGAACTGCCAAAGATTGCGCACCTCGCGCACCTGGTCGAGGTCCATGTCGGCCGTCACCAGTTCTTCCTGATCCTCGCTGGCCTCGCACAGGAAATTGCCGCGCGGGTCGACGATGTAGCTGGAGCCGTAGAAGCGGCCGATGCTCCACGGCTCCTCAACCCCCACCCGGTTGACCGCGCCGATGAAGACCCCATTGGCGACGGCCGAGGCCGGCTGTTCCAGTTTCCAAAGATACTGGCTCAGGCCGGCCACCGTGGCCGATGGGTTGACGATGTATTCCGCACCGTTCAACGCCAGCGCGCGCCAACCTTCCGGGAAGTGCCGGTCATAGCAGATATAGACGCCCAGCTTGCAATAGGCGGTGTCGAACACCGGATAGCCGAGATTGCCGGGTTTGAAGAAGAACTTCTCCCAAAAGCCGGCGACCTGCGGGATGTGGATCTTGCGGAACTTGCCGAGATACTTCCCGTCCGCGTCGATCACGGCGCAGGTATTGAAGTAGACGCCGGTGATGTGCTCCTCATAGATCGGCACGACGATGACCATGGAATACTTCTTGGCGTATTCCTGCATCAACTTCGTGGTCGGTCCGTCGGGGATCTTCTCCGCGGCCGCGTACCATTTGACGTCTTGCGAGGGGCAGAAGTACGGCTGATTGAACACCTCTTGCAGGCACAGCACCTGAACGCCGGCCTCGCCCGCCCGTTCGATGAACGGAATGTGGGCTTCAAGCATCTTGTCGCGGATCTGCTCCGGGCTGTCGTCGGTGCTGCCGTGCAGTTTCGTCTGGATCAGCCCGCCTTTGACGATGGCCATGAGGTTTGCCTCTCTGTTTCGAATTGGGATTGGCCGAAAGACTATCTGACCAGTTGGTCAAGTATGCCGGTTTCGGTCGTGCTTTGAAGCGAAATCTAGGCCGTCTGGCATCGCCGGGACACGGTCTGCAACAGGGCGGGGTAGGCGCTGCCGAGCGTGACGGCCCGCAACGCCATAAAGCCCAGCATGGACAGCCACAGCCCGTCATTGCCCCAGATCGGGGTGAAGACCTGCTGCAAGGCGACGAAGCCGATCAGCGAGACGATCATCGAGTTGCGCATGGCGGCGGTGCGGGTTGCGCCGACGAAGATGCCGTCCAAGAGATAGCTCCAGACCGAAACGATCGGCAGCGCCACGGCCCAGGGCAGATAGCTGCCAGCGGCAGCGCGCACCGTCTCCAGATCGGTCATCAGCGCGATGATCAAGTCGCCCGCCAACCAGAAAAGCCCCGCCAGAACAACGGCCGTCAGGGCCGCCCAGAACGTCCCCGCGCGTACCGCTTGTCGCAGCCCGCGCCTGTCGCCGGCGCCCACCCGATCGCCGATCAGCGTCTCGCAGGCGAAGGCATAGCCGTCGAGAATGAAGGCGTTCAGCGTGTGGAACTGCAGCAGCACGACGTTTGCCGCCAGCACCAGATTGCCCAACGAGCCACCGACCGACGTGAACCACAGGAATGCCGCCTGAAGACATAGCGTCCGAATAAAGATGTCGAGATTGACCGCCAGCAGCCGCTTGATCGTGCGGCTATCGAAAACTTGACGCCAGCGAAGATGTCCGCCCAGCAATGATAGTGAACGTGCAACCAGCACCAGACCTAGAATCAGTGCCAGGTACTCCGCCACTGCCGACGCAATCGCCACACCGGGCACGCCCCACCCGAAGCCGACCACGAACAGAATGCTTAACGCAATGTTGGTCAGGTTCAGGAAAAGCTGGGTGGCCAGCACCAGACCAGCCCGGTTGATGCCCAGGAACCAGCCCATCAGGACATAGTTCAGCAACGTCGCGGGCGCGCCCAGAATGCGCATTTCGAAATAGCCGCGTGCCTCGTCGGCAACGGAGTCGCTGACGTCGATCAAAGACAGTGCCAGCTCCCGCAAGGGCTGGCTGACCGCAATTAGCAGCAGGCCCAGCAAGAGGGCGAGCAGCCCGGCCTGGCCCAGAACGGTGCGCAACCGATCCCGGTCATCGGCACCCCTGGCCTGGGCGATCAGGCCGGTTGTGCCCATGCGCAGAAAGCCGAAACCCCAGAACACCAGGCTGAACAGCACGCCGCCGGCGCCGACCGCGCCGATATAGACCGGGTCGCCCAGATGCCCGACAACGGCCGTGTCGACGATGCCCAGCAACGGTGTCGTGGCGTTGGCGATCATGATCGGCAGGGCGACGGCCCAGATGCGCCGGTGCCAAATCGGCGCGCCAATGACGGACCAGGGTGGTCTCTGCTGGGCCGACGGGCCGGGCTCAGCCATCGATGGCCGTGAAGTAGGGTCGAAGCACGACGCGACCGTGCGACAGATCGCGCCGACGGACAATGCCATCCTCGCGAACCCTGATATGCTAGACAGACGAGAACAGGGAGTTCAGCGCAGCGATAGCGATTGCGCAACAGCGGAGGGGTCGATGCGGGTCGTCATCGCGATGATCAAACACGAGACGAACACGTTTTCGCCGGTGCCGACACCGTTGGAACGGTTCGGCGATGGCGGCCCCTATTGGGGCAATACGGCCTATCGCCAGTACAAGAACACCGCCACACCGATCGGCGCGTACATCGAACTGGCCGAGGCGGCGGGCGCGGACATCGCGGTCCCGGTCGCGGCCGAGGCCTGGCCCAGCGGGCCGGTCGCGGCGGAGGCGGATCAAGTCTTGAATGACGCCGTGGCGGCGGAGGTCGCCAAGGGCTGTGACCTGATCCTGCTCGACCTGCATGGCGCCATGGTGACCGAGACGTCCGATGACGGCGAGGGCGCCCTGGTCGCCCGCCTGCGGCAGTTGGCGCCCGACGCCATCATTGCCGTGGCGCTGGACTCGCATGGCAACCTCACCGACGCCATCGTCGACAACGCCGACATCGTGGTTGGCTTCAAGACCTACCCCCACACCGACATGTATGAAACGGGCCGGCAAGCCGGGGAGATTGCCTTCAAGGCGCTCAACGGTGAGTGCAAGCCGGTGACGGTTTGGGGCAACCGCCCCATGCTGCCCCACATCATGCGCCAGGGCACCGACGAAGCGCCGATGCGCGACCTGATCAATGCGGCCCGCGTGGAAGAGCAATCTGGCCTGCTGGCGGCCAGTGTCTTCGGCGGCTTTCCCCACGCGGACATTCACGATGCCGGCCTCAGCGTCGTTACGGTTGCCGACGCCGACCGTGTCCGGGCCGAAGCCTCCCGCGACCGCATCTTGGACCTGGCCTGGCAGCGCCGGGCGGACTTCGTCTACCGCAGCGTTCCCGCGCGTGACGCCATCGCCCGTGCCAAACACCTGCAAGACGGGCCCATCCTGCTGCTGGACCATTGTGATAACTGCGGTTCCGGCGGCGCCCAGGACGTCATGACCGTGCTGGGCGAGATGATCGATCAGGATCTGGACAACGCTGTCGCCTTTGCCATCCACGACCCTGACGCCGTGGCTGCGATGACGGCGGCGGGCGTTGGTGCAGAGGTGACACTGCCGCTTGGCGGAAATCTGGACATGCCCGCCATCGGGTTGACCGGCCAGCCACTGACCGTCTCCGGGCGCGTGCGCCTGATCTCCGACGGCCGCTATACGATCCGTGGACCGATGTATACCGGCGTCGAGGTTGTGATGGGCCGTACCGTGGTGTTGGACACGGGCAAGATCCAGATCGTCGTCATCGACCGCCATCACGAGCCGTGGGACGTCGGCTGCCTGCATGCGCTGGGCATCGATCCGGCGGAGAAGCGTTTCATCATGCTGAAAAGCCGTGTGCATTGGCGGGCTGGTTTTTGGCCGGTCGTGCGCCATGTTGTTGAATGTGCCGGCCCCGGCGTGACGACCTCCGACTATGACAGCCTTACTTTTGCCAAGGTGCGTCGGCCGATTTACCCACTCGACGACCTGTGAACGGGCTTGATGCGGATCCTAATCATTCAGAACGATGCCTTTGCGCCCGCGGGATTGATTGGCGACCGATTGGCCGCCGATGGCGCCGATACGGTCGTGCTGCGCGCCGATGACGGTGACTCGGTACCCAAGGAGGTCGGCGATTACGACGGCCTGGTACTGTTAGGCGGTGTCCAGTCAGCCGCCGACTTCGAGACCTGGCCCTATCTCGCCGAGGAGGCGGCTCTTGCGCGTCGGTTTGCCGAGGCCGACCGACCGACCCTTGGCATCTGCCTGGGCGCCCAAATCATGGCCCGCGCGCACGGCGCCGGCGTGCGCAAGCTCGACGAGATGGAAATCGGCTTCTCGCCGCTGAGTGCGACCAAGGAAGCCGCCGACGATCCGCTTTTCCGAGGCGGGGACCCCTTGCCCCAAATGCAGTGGCACGCTGATACGTTCGACCTGCCGGAAACGGCCGTGCTGTTGAGCACCAACGAGATCTGTCGCAATCAGGCAATGCGGGTCGGTCGAGCCCAATACGCGGTACAGTTCCACTTCGAGGTGACACGCGAGATCGTCGAGGACTGGATCGCCCATTCTGGCATCAAGCTGGAACACGAGAATCCGGGCCTGATCGCCCGGCTGCGCAGCGAACTCGACCAGTTTTCCGAGCGCGCCGCGGTTTACGGGCGCCAGCTGGTCGACCGCTGGGCCAGTCTCATCAAGGGCTGATCAGGCGCTGACGAGGCCTTTTTCCACCGCCTTGCGCGCCGCTTCAAACGGCAGCAACACGCATTCATGCCGGCTGCGCACGCCGTGAACCGGCTCGAAAGCGGCCAGATCGGGCCAGTCTGCCGGCGTTTCGGCGCCGTCGCGCACCATGGCGTCGACGGCTGCGGCCACCGCCTGCAAGTCTTCGACCGAACGCCCGGGCAGGTTCTTGGCCAGGATCGATGCCGAGGCCTGGCAGAGCAGGCAGCCGCGCACATGGTGACCGACCGCGGCGATGCGATCACCGTCGAGCGTGATGTCCACCGTGACCCGATCGCCGCACAGCGGATTGTCGACCATGGCCGAGCCGGTGGGTGCGTCCAGCTTGCCCTGGCCGATGGCGGCCTTGGCGTGTTTGAGGATGGCGTCTTGATAGAGCTGGTCGATCATGGCAGGGGGTCGGCCTTGTTCTTGACTGCCTCTAGCGCCGCTTCGGTGTCGATGTCCAGCAGAATGGCATCGTCGGCAAAGGCCACCTCGGCGACCTGCTCGGCATGATGACCAATCAGATGGCGCGCCCCGACGTCGCCCGCAAGGGTGCGCATCTCAGCCAGGAAGTGCCTATCCCATAGGACCGGGTTGCCGCGCTTTCCGTCATAGGTCGGCACGATGATGGCCCGGCCGGCGCTTGGATCGAAGGTGGAGATCAGTTCGTCGATGATGTCGGCGGAGACGCGCGGCATGTCGCCCAGGAGGACCAGGAATGCGTCGATGTCGCGATCCAGCGCAGACAGTCCGGCCTGTAGAGAGGTGCTGAGACCAGCGGCGAAGTCAGGGTTGTGCACAAACCGAATGGGCCGATCGGCCAGAACCCGTTCGACGGCTTCGGCCTCGTGCCCGGTCACCACCACGACGCTCTCCGCCGCGCTGTCCAGGGCTGCGTCGACGACACGGGCGACCATTGGCTTGGCATCGATTTTCGCCAGCAGCTTGTTGCGGGCACCCATGCGGCGCGACTGTCCGCCGGCCAGCACCAAGGCGGCAACGCGCGGTACCTTTGGCGCCGGCGTCGATGCGGGCTTGGAGGCCTGGTCGCGTGGCTGAGGCCGGCTGGGGATTTCGGTCAGAAGACCGCCCACGCCCATGGCGGTCACGTCGTCCTTGGTGACGTCGAGGCCGGCGACCAGCCGCTGCAGTACCCAGTCGAAACCGTTCAGCTTGGGCGACCGGGCGCAGCCGGGCAGGCCGAGCACCGGCAGGCCGCCGAGCTTGCCCACCATCAGCAGGTTGCCGGGGTCGACCGGCATGCCGAAATGCTCCACCGTTCCGCCTGCGGCCTCAAGCGCGGCCGGCAGAACATCGCGCCGGTCGGTGATCGCGGATGCGCCGGCCATCAGTACGATATCGACGCCGGCCTGCGCCATGGACCGGATCTCGCCGGCGACGGTCTTCGCGCTGTGTTCGCAGCGCCGCTCGCGTGCCAGATCGCTGGCCATGGCCTGAAGCCGGTCGGCGGTGATCTGCGTCGTCTTATCCAGAACCTTGGCCTGCGTACCCGGCAGCCGCGTCTGGATCAGGCCGACCTTCCGCGGCTGCCAGGCCGCGACGCGCAGAACCGGTCCCCGGTCGTGCTGACCGCCGATCGTCTCGGCAAGCGAAAGCGCACTGGCGGGGGCGGCGAACGGGATGATCTTGATGGTCGCGACCATCTGGTTGGGTTCAACCACGGCCATTGCCGGCAGGGTCGCGACCGTCACCGCCTCGTCGATGCCGTTGATGCGGTTCAGCCGCTCGCCATCGATCACGGCGACGCCTGCATCCTTGGCGTACAGGTTCACACGACCGGTGCGCGCTTCGCCGGCCACAAGCGTGTCATCCGCCAGCGCGACTGCTAGCCGGGCGGCGGCATCGTCCTCGTGAACGTCGCCGGCCTCAAGCCGGGCGGCGACAACGCTTTGTCGGCCAGCCTGCCTCAGCGCGGCGATGTCTTCAGCGGTTAGCAGGTGCCCCTTCTTGAGCGTCACGGAACCCTGTCGTACCGAGTGGGCGAGGATGGTCCCCTCGGCCTTGTCCAGGGGCAGATCGTCGAAGATCACGCCGCGTCGTCCCGCAGGCGCAACACCTGGGTCATCTGAGCGAGCACGGAGACCGCAATCTCCGCCGGCGAGACAGCGCCAAGAGGCAGTCCGGCCGGCCCGTGAATCCGGTCCAGTGCGGCCTGATCGTGGCCGAGGGCCGTCAGCCGCTCCAGGCGCGCGGCATGGGTGCGCCTGCTGCCCAGGGCGGCGATATAGAACGCGTCCGACCGCAGGGCGACATCGAGCGCCGGATCGTCCAGCTTTGGGTCGTGCGTCAAGGTGACCACAGCGGTTCTGGCATCCGGCGCCAGTTCCGAAAGGCCCTCATCGGGCCAGGCGTCGAGCAGCGTGACGTTCGGGAAGCGCTCGTCATTGGCAAAGCCGCGCCGTGGGTCGATGACCGTAACAGCGTAGCCGGCCAGTGCCGCCATCGGCACCAACGCCTGAGAGATGTGGACCGCGCCCACGACGATCAGGCGCAAGGGTGGATTGAACGGCTGGATGAAGAACTGACGCCCATCGCTTTCGATGGTCCGCGCCCGATCCTCGCGCAAGACCCGTGCGGCGTTGTCGTTCAAGATGATCGACTCGGGAATTGATCCTGACCATTGTTCTCCAATAACAATGGACTGGTCGCCACTCTTGATGTCAGTTATCAATAAAGACGGGTGGCCAGCTTGGCGCGCCCGGTTCAGCCTTTCCAGGGTTTCGAGCTTCATGGGCGGCGCTCAGGACAGCTTTTCGACGTAGACCTGCACCTTGCCGCCGCAGGCGAGGCCGACATCCCAGGCCTGTTCATTGGTGACGCCATAGTCAAGCAGCCTGGGCTCGCCGGTATCGATGACCTCCAGCGCTTCACGCACGACCGCGCCCTCGATACAGCCGCCGGAGACGGATCCCATCATCTTGCCGTCGCGGTCGATCAGCAAATGGCTGCCGGCAGGACGCGGGGACGAGCCCCAGGTGCTTACCACCGTGGCCAGCGCGACCTGCCGGCCGGCCGCATGCCAGTCCGCCGCCAGGGACAAGATGTCATCGTTTTGCATCACCTAACCCTCCGCTCGGGCGCGCCAGTCGCGCATGTCGGTGCCGAGATGCCTTTGGTCCCCGCTCAGCGCCTCGACCAGCGACTCCAGGCTGTCCAGATTATGCGCCGGCAGCATCGCGTCCACGTGGCGAACGATCGCCCGTGCGCCTATGGATTTTGGGGCGAAGCCCTCATAGCGCAACAGGGGATTGAGCCACAGCAGGCTGCGGCAGCTTTTTTGCAGCCGCTCCATCTCGCGGTCCAGCGCCTCGCCGGTATCGCGATCGAGGCCGTCGGTGATCAGCAGGACCACAGCACCCTGGGCGAGTACCCGCCGCGACCAATGCCGGTTGAAGTCGTGCAGGCAAGCGCCAATCCGGGTCCCGCCAGACCAGTCCTGTACGCTTTCGCCGATCTTGCCGAGCGCCAGATCGACGTCGCGGTGTCGCAATGGCCGTGTGATATTCGTTAGTCTTGTACCGAAGACGAAGCTGTGAACCCGGTCCCGATCGTTGGTGATTGCGTGGAAAAAGTGCAGCAGCATACGCGAATACTGGCTCATGGAGCCCGAGATATCGCACAGCACGACCAGCGGCGGCGGCCGTTGAACCCGGTGGCGATGGGCGATATCGATGATCGCACCGCCGCCACGCAGGCTGCGGCGCAGGGTGCGGCGGGGGTCGACGCGATCGATCCGGCTGGTCGGTTGAAACCGGCGCGTCCTGACGGCCGGGATCGGCAGCCTTAAGGCAGCGATGGCCTTCTTCGCCGCGGCGATTTCCTCGGCGCTCATCTGCTCGAAGTCCTTCGACGCCAGTTTCTCCTTCGCCGAGAAGGTCAGACGCGCGTCCAGCTCGACCGTCGGCGGCTCGTCTTCTTCCTCGGCGCCGCGTGGGGACGCAGCCTCCTCTTTGCGGATGGCATCGGCGACGCGTTTTTGTATCGGCTCGCCATGATCGCTGCCTGGGGTCGGATCGATCGTCGGCAGCAGCAGGGACATGGCCCGGCGCAATATGTCTGGGTTGCGCCAGAAGATATGAAACACCTGGTCGAAGATCTCGCGCTGGTCCCGCCGATTGATCAGCGCGGAATGCAAGGCCCAGTAAAAGTCTGTTCGGTCGGCGACCCCGACCGTGGTCGCGGCCTCAATCGCGGTCAGCACCTTGCCCGGGCCGATCGGCAAGCCGGCGGCGCGCAGCGTCCGGCAGAACTGCATGATGTTGGCCGCCAGTTGCCCCGTCTTTGGCGGCGTGAAATTGATCTCGCTGTCAGGAAGTGCCGTGGGCATCGAAACTCAGGCGTGTGCCGCTTGTTCGGCTCTGATATCGGCGAGCAGCCGTGCTGCGGGTTCACCTTTAATACGCTCGATATCGTCTTGATATTTAAGTAAAGTACCGAGTGTATCGTCGATGGTTCGCGGGTCGAGTTCGATCGCGTCCAGTTCAGACAGCGCTTGAACCCAGTCGAGCGTTTCGGCGACCCCCGGGGCCTTGAACAGGTCCCTGTCCTGGCGCAGCTTTTGCACGAACCCGACGACCTGGGCGGACAACGCTGCAGGCGCGCTGGGGGCGCGGACCGCGATGATCTGGCGTTCGCGATGGGCATCGGGATAGTCGACCCAGTGGTAGAAGCAGCGGCGCTTCAGGGCGTCGTGGATCTCGCGCGTGCGGTTCGAGGTGATGACCGTGATTGGCGGCGTTTCGGCTTTCACCGTGCCAATCTCCGGCACAGTGATCTGATAATCCGACAACACCTCCAGCAAAAAGGCCTCGAAAGGTTCGTCGGTGCGATCCAACTCGTCGATCAGCAGGATCGGCGCGCCTTCGATGTCAGGTTCCAACGCCTGCAACAGCGGACGACGCAGCAGGAACCTTTCGGAGAAGATGTCCGACGCGATCTCGTCGCGGTCGCTTTGACCGGCTGCCTCCGCCATGCGGATTTCCAGCATCTGGCGCGGATAGTCCCATTCATAGACCGCCGACGCCACGTCCAACCCCTCGTAGCATTGCAGCCGCACCAGCCGCCGGCCCAGCGTGGCCGCCAGCACCTTGGCGATCTCTGTCTTGCCGACGCCGGCCTCGCCCTCGAGGAACAGGGGGCGGCCCAGGCGCAGGGCTAGGAAGAGGGCGGTCGACAAGGACCGGTCTGGCACGTAGTCACCGCTTTCCAACAAGGTGACCGTGTCGTCGACGGAGGTAGGCAGGGGTTTGGTCATGATCGCGCGGACGGCTCGTTAATGCTCAGGATTGGATAGAAAGGCCGGGGGTGAAGATCTCCTGCGGCCTTGGCACGCCCTTTAGCTTGTGTTTTCCGACGGACAGGAGGCGCACGGGGCAGGCGCGGGCGAAGGCGCGCGAGGTCAGGATCGGCTTTCCGATAATGGGACATAGCGCCTCGATCCGTGAGGCCCGATTGACGGCCGGGCCGATCACGGTGAAGTCCAGCCGATCCTCCGCGCCGATGTTGCCGTACAGCACCTCGCCCCGGTGGAGCGCGACACCGGCGGCAAAGGGCACCTTGCCGGCCTCGACCCGCTCGGCATTCTTTTTCTCGATCAGATCGACCGATTCCAGTGCGGCGATCATCGCCTTCGCGCAGGCCGCTTCCTCATCCTCCTCGCGATCCAGATTGAAGATCGCCAGCATCCCGTCGCCCAGATATTTCAGGACTTCACCACCGGCCTTGCGCAGCGGTGCGACGACACAGGCGAAATAGTCGTTCAGCAGTTCCAAGAGCGGCCCGCGCTCCAGCCGTTCGGACAGGCTGGTGAAATTGCGCATGTCGCAGAACAGGATGATTGCGTTGATCGTCTGGCTGCTGCCGATCGTGACTTGCCCTCTCAGAATGCGCTCGCCGGCCTCGTGGCCGACATAGGTGTCCAACAGCATTGCGGCGATGTGCCGGTTGGCCAGAATTTCCGACGCCGCGCTCAACGCCGGGCTGATGGCTTTGATCAGATCGATCTGCCCGTCCGAAAATCCGTCCGGCGCGCGCGTGGACAGGCTGAAGGCTGCCGGCGTGCCATTGCCGAAGGGCAGCGGGAAGACGGCATAGTCCGTATATCCTTCCGCTGCGATCTCCTCCAATAGAGGGAAATCCAGTTCTGCCTCGGGCCCGGTCAGGCGGCGACGCACCAGCGCGCGCGTGCGATGCATCATCGCGATCGGGCTGTGATGGTACGTTCGCGAGGTGCTGATCCGACGGTCGACCCGTCGCGCCTCGCCAAGGCCGCCATCTGAGCGCCAGAAATAGCTTAGCGCCGACATCTGGGGGTGCAAGGCGGGCACATGCGACGTCGCCCGGTCAACCGGCAGCCCGGCTTCGACGAGCCGACTGGCAACGCCTTCCAGCAGTGCCCCACAGCCTTCAAGGACACGCGCCTCCGACAACAGCCAATCGATGATGGGCTGGGCGGCAAGCGATCGTTTGCCGTCGAGCGGTGTTTCGATGATCGGCTGATCCGGCAGGATGGGCTCCAGAACTATCGGTGCGCCCGATGGTGCCCGTGCTGGGGCAATTTCGGCGTCGGCATAGCAAAAGGGCGCGGCAACCGGCGCCGCGCCCCCAAGAGATAGGACCTTGCGGGCTAGCTGCAAGCAGCGACCGCGCGCGAGGCCATGACCGACACCAGGTGAGCGCGATAGTCCGCCGAGGCGTGGATGTCCGCGCTCATGGTATCTGGCGCGACCTTTGCGGCCTTGGCTGTGTCGGCACTGAACGTGCCGCTCAAGGCCTGCTCGATCTCGGTGGCGCGGAAGACACCCTCCTGGCCGGCACCGGTTACCGCCACACGGACCTGTCCGCCGCTCTCCGCCACCATGACGCCGACGATGGCATAGCGGCTGGCCGGGTTCGGGAACTTGGCGTAGGCCGCACGCGCCGGCTTGGGGAAGCGGATCTCGGTGACGATCTCGCCAGGCTCGAGCGCCGTGTCGAACATGCCGGTGAAGAAGTCGTCGGCTGAAATCGACCGGTTGGTGGTGACGACCGTCGCGCTGAGCGCCAGCAAGGCCGCCGGATAGTCGGCGGCCGGATCGTTGTTCGAGACCGATCCGCCGATCGTGCCGCAATTGCGTACCTGGGCATCGCCGATGCCATCGGCCAGGTCGGCCAAGGCGGGGATGGCCGATCGCACGGTGGCGTCCGCTGACACCTCGGCGTGGGTGGTCATGGCGCCGATCACCAGCGTGTCGCCGTCCATCTTGATGCCCTTGAGCTCAGCCACGCCCGACAGGTCGATCAGGTCGGTCGGCTGGGCAAGACGATGCTTCAAGGTCGGGATCAGGGTCTGGCCCCCGGCGACGATGGTCGCATCTTCCTTGCTGGCCAGCAGCGACGCGGCCTCCTGAACGGAGGACGGCTTGTGATAGTCGAATGCGTACATGGGTTCGTCCTCCTTATTCGGCGGCCATTGCCGGGGTCTTGGCTTGCAAGGCCTGCCAGACCCTTAGCGGCGTTGCCGGCATCTGCATGTCGGTGCCGATCGCGTCGGTGATCGCGTTCATGACGGCCGGTGGTGCGGCGATTGCCCCGGCCTCTCCGCAGCCCTTCACACCCAACGGATTGTGCGGGCAGGGCGTTTCGGTGGTCGCCACCTTGAAGCCCGGGAAGTCCTGGGCCCGCGGCATGCAATAGTCCATGTAGGACCCGGTGATGAGCGCCCCATCGTCGTCATAGACGCAGTTTTCCATCATTGCCTGGCCGACGCCTTGGGCGATGCCGCCATGCACCTGGCCCTCGACGATCATCGGGTTGACTACGGTGCCGAAGTCATCGACCGCGGCGAAGTTGACAATCTCCACAACGCCCGTGTCCGGGTCGACCTCGACCTCGCAGATATGGGTGCCCGCGGGATAGGTGAAGTTGGCGGGATCGTAGAACGCCGACTCCTCCAAACCCGGTTCCAGATCTTCGGGATAATTGTGCGGGACGTAGGCTGAAAAGGCGACCTCCTGGATGGTCTTCGAGCGGTCCGTGCCGGCAACGGTAAAGGCGCCGTCCTTGAACTCGATGTCCGCCTCCGACGCCTCCAGAAGATGCGCGGCGATCTTGGTGCCCTTGGCGATAATCTTCTCCGCCGCCTTCACGATCGCCGAGCCGCCGACCGACAACGAGCGTGAGCCGTATGTGCCCATGCCCATCGGCGTCTTTTCGGTATCGCCATGGATGATCTCGACATGGTCGGTCGGCACGCCGAGATAAGTGCTGATCAACTGGGCAAAGGTGGTCTCGTGGCCCTGACCGTGGCTGTGCGACCCGGTATAGACCAGCACATTGCCGGTTGCGTTAAACCGGATCTTGGCGCTTTCCCACAGGCCAACACCGGCGCCGAGCGCACCAATCGTCGCCGAGGGTGCGATGCCGCAAGCCTCGATATAGCTGGAAAAGCCGATACCGCGCAGTTTGCCGCGAGCCTCGGCCTCGGTGCGCCGTTGCGCAAAGCCATCATAGTCTGCCAGCGACAGCGCACGGTCCAGCACCTTGGGATAGTCGCCGGAATCATAAACCAGCGCGACTGGCGTCTGATAGGGGAACTGGTCCGGCTGGATGAAGTTGCGCCGCCTGAACTCGACTGGGTCCAGCCCAAGTTCGCGTGCGGCGGTTTCGGCAATGCGTTCCAGGACGTACGTCGCCTCCGGCCTGCCGGCGCCGCGATAGGCGTCAACCGGCGCGGTGTGGGTGTAGACCGCCTCGACGTTAATGTAGATCGCCGGAATGACGTATTGGCCCGACATCAGTGTGCCGTGTAGATAGGTGGGCGTCACCGAGCCGAACAAGGAGAGGTAAGAGCCAATGTTCGCAAAGGTGTGGACCCGCAGGCCCAGCATCTTGCCGTTCTGGTCCAATGCCAGTTCGGCCTTCGTGACATGATCCCGGCCGTGGGCGTCGGACATGAAGGATTCCGATCGGTCGCCGGTCCATTTGACGGGCCGTCCGACCTTCTTCGACGCCCATAGGCAGGTGATTTCGTCTGGGTAGATATAGATCTTGGACCCAAAGCCGCCGCCGACGTCTGGCGCGATCACGCGCAGATTGTGTTCCGCCCCAATGCCGATGAAGGCTGACAGCACCAGACGCGCCACATGCGGGTTCTGACTGGTGGTGTAGAGCGTGAAATCCTCCGACCCGATATCGTACTCGCCGATCGCCGCGCGCGGTTCCATCGCGTTCGGTATCAGGCGGTTGTTGACGATCTCGATCGTGGTGACGTGATGGGCGTCGGCGAACGCGGCGTCTGTGGCCGCCTTGTCGCCCAATTCCCAGTCGAACGCGCGATTGTTAGGAATGTCGGCGTGGACTCGCGGCTGGCCTTCGCCGGTTGCCGCCGACGTCGAAACGCACGCCGGCTTCACGTCGTAGTCGACATCGACAAGCTCAGCCGCGTCGATTGCCTCGGCGAGGGTCTCGGCGATCACGATCGCGACCCGGTCGCCGACATGGCGTACCGTTTCCTTGGCCAGGGCGGGGTAGGAACCGACCTTCATCGGTTCGCCGTCCTTGGAATGGATCAACCAGCCGCAGATCAGGTCGCCAACGCCGTCTTGGGCCATCTCGCTGCCCGTGAGGACCGCAACTACGCCAGACGCATTTTCCGCCGCCGTCGTGTCGATGCCGCGAATGTCGGCGTGCGCGTGCGGGCTCCGCACGAAGGCCGCATAGGTCTGGTGTGGTCGGTTGATATCGTCGGTGTACTGTCCCCTGCCGAGGAGGAAGCGCCGGTCTTCCTTGCGGATGATAGCGGCGCCAATGCCGTCGTCAGCCATGGTCAATCCTCCCTATTCCGCCGCTTGTTGTTGGCCGCGCATGCGTCCTGCGGCGTCCAGCACGGCCTTGACGATGTTGTGGTAGCCGGTGCAGCGACAGATGTTGCCCTCCAGCCATTCACGCACCTCCTGCTCGCTGGGGTCGGCATTGTGCTGCAGAAGGTCTACGGCGCTCATGATCATGCCCGGCGTACAGAAACCGCATTGAAGCCCGTGATTGTCCCGGAACGCCGCCTGCATTGGGTGCAGGTCTTCGGGGCTGGGCGCGAGCCCCTCGATCGTCAGGACCGTTGCACCGTCGGCCTGGGCGGCCAGCATGGTGCAAGCCTTGACCGACTTGCCGTCGACATGCACAACGCAAGCGCCGCACTGGCTGGTGTCACAGCCGACATGGGTGCCGGTCAGGCCCAGATCCTCGCGCAGGAATTCGACCAGCAAACTGCGTGGTTCAACTTCGCGCGACACTGATTTGCCGTTAACGGTCAGCGATACGGAAACCGCCATGAGAGTCCTCCCTTAGGCTTATGGCGCGGTCGGCCCAACGTCGGGCCGCCGCCATTGGCAAAGAGGCTAGGGGGCACCAATGCCCCCGGTCAAGCAAACCCCGGCAAGCCGGGTCAGCAGCGCGATCGCCCGAGTACGCGCCTAAGACAATAAATAGATAATGGCGACCACAATCACGACCAGACCACCAATCCAAATGATCGGGTTTAGGCCCGGCGAAGACTGGCCTGCCTCCGGCTCGGGTGCCGGCGCGGTCTGTTCGGCTGCCGGGGGCTCGACGACCGGCGTGCCGGGTTCCGGCTGGACGTCGGCTGACGCGGCGTCCATCGCTGCGGGCTCTGGCTGAACCGGTTCTGAGGTGGCTGTCGCGAATTCCGGCATCGGCTCGCCGACCGGGGCTGCCTCTGGCTCAGGTTCTGGGGCTGGCGGAGTTTCGGCGGTCTCAGGCTCGGGGCTGACGGCGTCCGGTGCGACCGCCTTGGCAAAGTTGTCGAAGAACTCGCCGGCCATGCGTTTGGCCGTGCCCTCGATCAGGCGGCCACCAAGCTGGGCCAGTTTGCCGCCGACATTGGCGTGCACCTCATAGCTCAAGAGCGTGCCGCCCTCGACCTCCTCCAACTTCACATCGGCGCCACCCTTGGCGAAGCCGGCGGCGCCGCCCTTACCCTCGCCGCTGATCCGATAGCTTTCGGGTGGGTTGAGGTCGGACAGGGTGACAGCACCGGTGAACTTGGCCTTGACGGGTCCGACCTTGGCCGTGACCTTGGCCGTCATCTCGGTGTCGGACTGTTTGTCGATGCTTTCGCAGCCCGGAATGCTCTGGCGCAGGATTTCCGCGTCGTTCAAGCCCTGCCAGACGGTTTCGCGGTCGGTGGGAATGACTTGCTGACCTGACATGTCCATGGCGCAGCTACCCTTCTAACGGAACTCCGAATCCAGGAAGGCTAGCCTTTGAAGACCCTGGCGGCAAGCGGAGCCCAGAGACGCGAGCCGTGCAAGTCAATGGTGTCCAGCCGGGGCGTCAGCGAAAGACCCTCACCGTCGATTGGCTGCTTCTTGTCGTCCTGATGAGGTAATTGCGAAGCTCACCGCGTACCGTCAGCGCCTCCGCTTCGGCCTCGTCGGACGACATCCCTTCGGCAACAAGCGCCCGTTCATACCGGTCGAGCTCTCGAAAACAGCGATTGACTACCACATCCACCGCCCGCTCGTGGGTCATGCCAGCAACATAGTTGCCCCGCATGGTGATACGGCCATCGTCGTACTGTCCGAAGACACAGTTGCGCCACTCGGCCAATGCGTCAGCACTGTTCTTGGGCGTGCCCGACGAGGCGCAGGCCGATAGCAGCATGCCAGCGGCAATCACCGCGCCCAAAGTGACCAATACTGAAGATTTCATATCTTTAGCAAATGAAGCGCTTTTTGAGGCAGCCAATTGACCCTAACAACGTCAGGCGAAGGCGGCCAGCAGTATAATCGTTAAAGCACTGGGGGCAGCAGTCTACAGCCTGCGGTATACTGCACCATTTCTGTCCAAGCGGATATTGATCGTCATGAACACAACCAGAAGCACCGCGCCGCTAAGATGGACGATCAGGTCGTTGGGCCACAGCAATGCGACGCCGATCGCGGCAATCACCGGCCGCAGATACCACGCCACCGGCGCTTCGGCATGGCCCTCAAGCGCCACGATCAGGGCATAGATGCCGAGGAGGCCGAACGCGAAGATCTGGATGACAACCAGGAAATCGTCGCTCAGGAACGGCGTGTAGGCGAACAGCAAGGGCACGATGTAAAGCGTCTTTGAGATCTTCCAGGCGCTGATCCCGGTGCGCATGGGCGGCGACCCCGCGATCGCGGCGGCGGCAAAGGCGGTCAGACAAACCGGGGGCGTGACGTTGCTGTCCTGGCTGAGCCAGAAGATGATCATGTGGGCGGACAAGAGTGCCGTGGTCAAAGCGGCGGCCGACAGCACGCTGTCGCCGATGCCGTCGATCATCGGCGCGATGTCCGGGATGCGCGACAGTTCCATGATCGTGGCGGCTTGCGCTTCGCTCAACGGCGCACCGGCGGTCACGGTGTCAACCAACGCAGAGGCCGCGTCGGCGGTCAGCGGCACGCCCCATTGGCCGGCCATCTGGACCAGCAGGTCGGGCGTGAACAGCATGAAGATCGTGCTGACGGTCTGTGGCGCCGGCTGGCCCGCCATGGCGGCGATGACCTGGCCTTGGCTGATGAGCTGTTCCAAGGCCGGCGCGGACAGGGTCGCCAGCACAATGTATGCGGCGGTGACCGGCAGCCCCATGCCGAGCACCAGCGAGGCGATCGCCACGAGTATGATGGCGATGATCAGGCTGCCGCCGGCCCAACTTGTGATCAGCAGCGAGAAGGTATTGCCGATGCCGGTGGTGGTGATGACCATGACGATCAGGCCGACCGTGACCAGCAGCACGGCCGTCAGGATCATGTTGCGCACGCCCAGGACCAGCGCCTCGACGATCTGCCGGGGACCCATGCGGTTGGCGGTCAGCCAGCTCGACGCGATCACGGCCAGGATCGCCGCGCCGGCGGCATAGGTCGGCGTGTAGCCGATGATCAGGGCGCCGACGAGGACGCAAAGCGGCACGATGAAGGTGATGCCACGGGTCTTGACCGCTTGCCAGGCGCTGGGGCCGCCCGCACCGACGGGCAGTAACCCTGCCTTCTTGGCCAGGACGCGGATGTTGAACGCGATGCCGGCGAAAAACAGCAGGGCGGGGAAGAAGGCCAGCGCGATGATCTCCAAGTAGGAAATCTCGGTGAAGGTCGCCATGACGAAGGCGCCGGCACCCATGATCGGCGGCATCAACTGGCCGCCCGTCGAGGCCGAGGCCTCGATGCCGGCCGCGATGCGAGGGGAGAAGCCCGACCGCTTCATCAAGGGGATCGTCATGACGCCGGTCGAGACCGTGTTGGCAACGGCCGAGCCCGAAATCGTGCCGTTCAGGCCGGAAGCGACGACGGCGACGAAGCCAGGGCCGCCGATGATGCGGCCCGCAATCGCGCGCGAAAACTCGATGATGAACTCGTTGGCGCCGGACTTGGTCAGAAAGGCGCCGAACAGGATAAACATGACCACATAGGTGGACGAGATGGTCGCGATGATGCCGAACATGCCGTCTTCGCCGTAGATCGCGCGCTGCAGCACGGTTTCCAGCGACAGGCCAGGAAAGCCCATGGCGCCCGGGATCAGGCTGCCCCACCACAGAATGTAGCCGAGCGCCACGACGATGATCGCGGGGATGATCCATCCCGTCGTCCGGCGCGTCAGTTCGATGCCGATCACGATGACGACGATGCAGACGACGAAGTCCAGCGGATCGGTGAAGCTGCGGCCCGACAGCGCGCGCTCGCGCACCAGAATGTAGACGCAGCACGCCACCAGAATGGCGCCGATGGCGATGTCGAGCCAGAGGGTTAGCCGGCGTTGCTCCGCGGTCCGCCCGCGGACCATCGGGTAGATCAGGGCGCAAAAGAGACCGAAGGAGCCGAAATGGATGACGTTGCGCGTCAGGTCCGGCACGATGCCCAGCGAGTTCGCCCAAATGTGCCAAAGGGCGACCAGAACCGCGGCGACGAAAATGAACCAGCCGAGCCAGCCGGTCAGGTCCCGATTGGGGTTCGCGGCCTCGATGTCGACCGGCGCGTTTTGGTCCGTCGACGCGGTGTCGGATTGGCGCTGCTCGTCCGACATGATCGGCGCGCTCGCTTGCGAAGCAGGTCAGTCAAAAACAGGGGCGACCGGGCCGTGCGGCGGCCCGATCGCCCAAGCGGTCGGTTCTGGACCGCTACTCGGCCGGCGGCCTCAGATTGGCGGGGACTTCTAGGCCCGCCTCTTCGTAGTACCGGATGGCGCCAGGATGCAGCGGCAGCGGCAGGCCGACGATTGCCGCGTCCAACGACATGGCATTGGTCGCCGGGTGGATGTTCTGCAGGAATGGCAGGTTCTCGTACATCGCCTTGGTGATCTGATAGACCGCCTCTTCCGGCACGTCCGCGTCGACCGCAAGGAAGTTCGGCTGGGCGATCGTGGTCACGTCGTCATCCTGGTTCGGATACGTTCCGCTCGGGATGGTGTACGACGTCCACAGGCCTGTGTAGGGACCATTGGCGGCCGTAACCTGATCGTCGGTAAAGTTCAGCAGAGTGATATCGTCTCCCACGGCCGCAGCGAGCCTGGTGTAGGCGCCTACGGGCGGACCGGCGGCCGGATTGACTGCATCGATGGTGCCGTTCTGGAAGGCGTCCACGGACGGTGAGTAGCCGAGATAGGCGACGGCGAAATGAGTGTCCGGGTCTTCAACGCCCAGCCCGGACAGGATTTGCCGGTTCGACCCTTCGGTGCCAGAGTTACGGGCACCGATGGCAAATCCATGGTCCTGCATCGCGATCAGATCGTCGATCGTGCCGCTGTCGACATAGTCCGACCGGATCGCGAAGTGCTCGACGTTTTGCCACAGCATGCTGACAGAGCGCAGATTGTCCTGCGGCCCATCGTCAGCCAGAGGGCCTTCGCCGGTTGCCGCATAGGCGCCGAACAAGCCTTGCAGGATGGCAAACTGGGCTTCGTCCTCGCGCAACAGGCGGATGTTTTCGCCCGAACCGGCGGAGGTGATGGCCGACATCGCGGTGCCGAACGTCGGCTGAACGCGCACGGAAACCAGTGTGGCGATCGCGACGCCGACGGGATAGTAGGTGCCGCCCGTGCCGGCGGTCGCCAACAAGTAGGATTCGTCCTGCGCTTGCGCCGGTGCCAGCGACTGGGCCGCAAACGTGGCGAATGCGCCAGCCGCGAGAAGCGTCTTTACGGTCGATTTCATCAAAGTCTCCCCATCGATCAATGTTTTGTTTCTACCCTGACCTTGACGGATTTCGCCAAGGCTGGCCAGACTCGGCATGTCATCAGACCGTGCCGTCTCGATGCAAGCCAAGCCAAGCGTAGGGGGTCAAGTGGCGATATGCGCTTGGAAAGGCAAGGCCGCGTGTCCATACTTCGCCGCCTGCCTTGTTCCCCCGTTTCCCGTCCATAGGAGGCGCATCTTTTGACCCGGCTGTTGCTGATTGTCTGTGCCCTGGCGTTTTTCGGGCTGGGTTTCGATGCCTCTGGCCCGCCGGATGTGGGCGTTTCGGAGGCGTTCGCGCAAGAGCATAACGCTGAAACTGCATCCGATTCGGTGGACGCACATGCCGAGGGCGAGGACGAGCACGGCGACGACGATGAGGCGCACGGGGCGGGAGAGTTACATCTGGACGGTGGCGATCTTGGCCTGATCTGGGTCGTGCCCTTCGTCGGTATTCTGCTGTCGATCGCGATCATGCCTCTGGTGATGCCTCACTTCTGGCACCGCCATTTCGGCAAGGTGGCGGCCGTCTGGGCCCTGTGCTTCTTGATCCCCTTTGCCCTCCTGTTCAGCTGGCAGCTTGCGGTCTTCGAGCTGCTTCACGTCGCGCTTCTGGAATACATCCCCTTCATCATTCTGCTGGGCGCTCTGTTCACGGTGGCGGGCGGTGTCCGCGTCACTGGAACCCTGAAGGGCACGCCGATCGTGAATGTCGCTATCCTGGCGATCGGCACGGCCATCGCCAGCCTGATGGGCACGACCGGCGCGGCGATGCTTCTGATCCGCCCGCTCTTGAACGCGAACGAAAACCGGCGCCACAAGGTCCACACGGTGGTCTTTTTCATCTTCCTCGTCGCCAATATCGGCGGCTCGCTTTCGCCGCTTGGCGATCCCCCGCTCTTTCTCGGCTTCCTGAAGGGGGTCTCGTTCTTCTGGCCGACCACGCATTTGTTTTTTCCCATGCTGATGGTCTCGATCATTCTGTTGATCGCGTATTACATCTTCGATCTCACATTGTTCGCTCGCGAGGGCGGACTGCCGGAGAGTGATGCCGCGAAATCGGAACCGGCCGAACGGCTGGGCCTGGAAGGCAAGATCAACATCCTGCTGATCGGTGGCGTCGTTGCCGCGGTGCTGATGAGCGGCATCTGGCGACCGCACATTGAGTTCCTGGTCTATGGCGTCCATGTCGAGCTGCAGAACCTGGTGCGCGATCTGATCCTGATCGGGCTCGCCTTCCTGTCACTGCACTTGACCAATAGCGAGAGCCGCAAGCGCAACGGCTTCACCTGGTTTCCGATCCTGGAGGTCGCCAAGCTGTTCGCCGGCATCTTCGTGACAATCATTCCGGCCATCGCGATCCTGAGGGCGGGCACCGACGGCGCCTTGGCGGCCGTGGTCTCGGCTGTGAGCGATAATGGCCAGCCCAACGACATCATGTATTTCTGGCTGACCGGCATCCTGTCGAGCTTCCTCGACAACGCGCCCACCTATCTCGTGTTCTTCAACACCGCCGGCGGCAACGCGGAAACTCTGATGACGGAACTGAGCAGCACCCTGGTCGCGATCTCGGCCGGCGCCGTCTTCATGGGCGCCAACACCTATATCGGCAACGCGCCGAACTTCATGGTCCGCTCGATCGCCCAGGAACGCGGCGTGCCCATGCCCAGCTTCTTCGGCTTCATGGCCTGGTCAGGGGCCATTCTGATCCCACTGTTCGTCGTTGTGACGTTCGTCTTTCTTTAGGATTGACGGCACCAACTTGGCGGATGGCGGCAGTTGCTGACGTCAGCGCGGACTGCCGATTTCGCCACCTTAGGTGCGGGGCGGTTTAGGAGCCGACGTCATTTCGCGATGACCGGTTAACGCCCACCGCAGACGGCGTGACAGGTGCGAAATCCGATCCTCGGAGGCACCGTTCGACGTGTAAAGGGACACCGGTAGCGTGCCGAGTTGCGGTAGGCCGAGGCGCTTTCCGACGTCAATCAGCGGTGGGACGATGGCGACCCTCGGCAGGACGGTGGCCGCAAGCCCCGCGGTCACGACGGCGCGCATGCCGATGGGGTCGGGATGGGTTGTCAGCGACGTTCTGAAACCGCCGCTCTTGTCGATCGCTGCAAAGGCGTGCCGTCGGAGATCTCGTGCATCTTCCAAGAACGCCAATGTCACGATGCCAGTCGCGGTTGTCGCGAATGTATCGGCGGCCGCCCAAGACAACTCGTTTTCGATTGTCCATTGACGCCCGGGATGGACGCCCTGATCGAAGACCAGTGCAACGTCGATAGCGCCGTCGTCCAATAGGTCGATCAGGTCGTGGCTGCGGGCGGTTTGAACCGTGGCCTGCATTCCGCCCGTCGCCGAGCCGAACTCCGACAACGCTATCGGAACGACGGAAAGTGCGAACGTTACGCTCGTGCCCAAGCGCAGAGGGGCGGGATCGGCCGCGCCGCCTGGACTGCGGGCGATCTCATCGGCCAATGCAAGCAAACGGCGCGCCTGCACAAGAAATGCAGCACCCTGCTTGGTCAGCGCAACCGGCTTGCCCCGCCCCCGCGCGACCAGGGGGCGGTTTGCCTGTCGTTCCAGTTGCTTGATGTGCGCGCTGATGGCGGATTGGACGGTGTTGAGGCGCTCTGCCGCGATGGAAAAGCTGCGAGCCTCTGCCACCGCGACAAAGCTTTCGACCAGCCGGAGATCTAAGGGCATAAAATCAGAATACAAGATTTTTACGATCCAGTAAAATCGTTTTCATGATTTTGTAGCGGGCGCTATTTGGTGGGCATGTCGCTCGAATCCTACCTCATCGCCGCACTCGCGGTCGTTCTAACCGGCATCTCAAAAAGCGGTTTCGCGGGCGGGCTGGGAATTCTCGGCGTGCCGCTCGTGGCGCTGACGATGCCACCTCAGACCGCCGCCGTGCTTCTGCTGCCGATCCTGATCGGTATCGATATCCTTGCGGTCTGGCGATACCGGAACGATTGGCAAGCCGGCGTGATTGTCGTGCTGCTGCCCGGTGCGGCCCTCGGGATCGGCCTCGGCATGATCGGGTTTTCCAGGATCGATCCCGATCTGTTGCGCGTGGCCATTGGCATCATGGCGCTCGGTTTTGTCTTACGCTTCGCGGTGGGAAACGGCCGGAAGCGGGATTCTCGCGCCTCTTGGCCCACGCTTTTGATCGCCAGCACCATGTCCGGCTTTGCAGGTTTCGTTGCCCATGCCGGAGGCCCGCCGATCAAAGGGACCCTGCTAGGGGCTAATCTCGACAAGTCGGCCTTCGTCGGAACGAACGCGTTTTTCTTCTTTCTGCTGAACCTGGCCAAGGGGGCCGGCTATTCGGCACTGGGCCTCTTCACGATCGACAGTGTTTTGGCGTCCGCGCTTTTGTCCCCTTGGCTGCTGGTGGGTGTCTGGCTCGGCTTTGCCTTGCACACGCGCATCCCGCAGAAGGTTTTTGTCACCCTTGCCTACGGCCTGTTGGCCCTGGCCGGAACCAATCTTCTGCTTATCGGCGGGGCGGCCCTGTGGGGCTCATGACAATGCGGCCATGATCGCCTCGTGGACCGAGAGCCAGGCTTCAGGTTCGAGCGACTGCTCGGCCGGGGCCGTTGTCATGCTAGGCAGTATTCATGTCGGCAAGGCGCCTAACTCTGTGGCCTGCTCGTTTGCCTAGTCAAGTGGCGTGCCCATGGGCGATTACTGCGCATATCTGGCCCTGGTCGGGCGCCATCCTGATGCAGCGGTTGATCGCGGCGATTTGCAGGTTTTATGGGAACAGGCACGGTGCGGACGGCGACCGTTGGGGGTTGCCCTTTTTTGGCCGTCTACAACGTCGATATCGCTGCCCCGATTCACAATTCCGCGCATCTGCCCGCGAAGAGCGAGGACCGTTCCGGGACGCCCTAGTTCGGCCCGCTTCAAAAGGCTGCGGGCTGATGGCTGATCACATGTGCGCGTCATACCAGGCGATCATCTCGGCCGGGTTCAGACTAAAATAGCGGTAGCCTTCGTAGCGAACGGGTGTCCCCTCGATCCAAAGCAGTTTCTTGTCCGAGTTTGGCAGCTTGTCAAATATCTGCTCGGCATCCCAAGGCTTGGTCGAGGCGTCGTCGTGAACTTGTACCAGCATCGTTGGCACCTTGACGGAGTGGGCGCGGGCGACTGCGTTGCTGTCGGTATGACGGAAGCTTGAATAGAATGAGTATCGCTCGTTGAACTTCTCAACAGCGTTGTCGACACCATTGTCTTCCAACATCACCTCGATGAAGGGTGCCGCAGACAGCGGCTGCAACGCGATCATGCAGGAAACCTGATCAAACTCTTCCGGGTGCTTTTCCATCGCTATGAACGTCGCGTTGCAGCCCATGCACAGGCTGTGCATCCCAATAGCTGCGTCTGGCATCCGCGCCTTTGCAAAGCGAATAGAACCGATAACGTCGCGCCATTCGATCGCGCCCACGCCGGTAATGCTACCGGCCCCGTCGGCTGAGTGCCCATGGCCTCGAAGATCGTACGCCAGAACGCTGTAGCCCGCCTCGTGCAAAGCCTTGTAAGCCGGAACAAAGTTGACCTCGAAGTCGCCCTGACCTGTCCAGGGCTCCAAGTGGCCTGGATAGCCATACCGATTTGCTCCAATGAAATGATTACAGATGACGATCTTGTTGCTGCCCTTAGCCGGAATGAACCAGCCATCCAGCATCACGCCGTCCATGGCGGGAAAGAACACGTCGTCGTAGACGAGCCCAAGATCCGATGGGCGGCGCAGTATCGGCGTGCGGAAGGAGTAGCTAACGCCTTTGGCGATCTGATCAATGAGGGCGGCCTCTTGGTTGGCGTCCATAGCTGTCCTTTCTCGAGCTTGCCATGCGACCTTACAATTGGGCGAATCTTGTACAGCAGTATTTTACAGATTTGCCGTACTTGTCAATTCGTAAAGTGGGAAATATCGTGGTGGAATGAGTGAGCGAGCAATCAAGGCTCCAAGCGAGACCGAACAGACGATCATCGCTGCAGCGACCCGGTGTTTCGTGCGCTTCGGCGCGCGGAAGACATCCATGAACGACATAGCAGAGACTGCGCGCGTCTCACGGCAAACGCTCTACGACCTTTTCGGTGGCAAGGATGAACTGATCCGGGCTTCGATCCGAAGCATTACCGCGGCCAATCTTCGCCAGGTGAGGAATCGGTTTTCCGATTGCGCGTCACTGAGTGAGAAACTTGATGCCTACTTCGAAGGGACCGTCGTCAAGAGCTTCGAACTCTTGCAAGCGGCCGGCGATCCAGAGGACCTGATTTCCGGGCACAACGAGGCGGGAAAAAGCGAGATTGAGCGCTCGCACCGCCTTCACGAGGCGCTAATCGGGGAGTTGCTTGCTCCACACGCTGAAGTGCTGGCCCAAAAAGGACATACCGAAAGCTCCCTTGCACACTTCATAGTCACCGTCGTCATGGGACTAAAGAATGGCGCGTCCGACCACGCAGACCTTGAGTCGCTGCTCGGCTCACTCAAGAAGTTGGTGCTGTTGTCAACAGGCCAGCATTGAACTGACCAACGTCTACGGGTCCCCTGCTCGAACGCGAAATCTGTCGGGCGTCGACGTTGTTCGCTCTCCCGCCGCTCCGTCTTCGAAGGCTCCCCAACCTAATGCGACATCAACAGCGGACGCTGCGCATGGGTCAGCACATGGTGCGTCACGCCGCCCCAGATGACCTCGCGCCAGCGCGGCCGGCCATAGGCGCCCATGATCAAGAGGTCGACATCCTCATCCTCGGCATAGCTGAGGATCACCTCGCCGACCCTGTGTTCGGCGACGTCGCTGACCTGTTGGGGGTGGACGCCGTGGCGCCCAAGATAGGTGATCAGGCTGCCGGCTGACTGAAACCTCTTGTGGGGCTGGTCGCCGGTCATGACGAAGACCTGATCGGCTTGTTGCAGGATCGCCATGCTGTCGCGCACGACCCGTGCCGCTTCCCGCGTATCCTTCCAGGCGATCATCACCCGCCGGCCGATCGGAGGAATCTTCGGCAGGTTCGGCAGGATCAGTAGGGGCGCGGTGGCCATGAGCAGAAGGTCGTCCGGCCGTTGCATGCCGACATGGTCGTCGGGCGCCTGGCCATGACCCTTGGAAACCACGATCATATCCGCGTAGTGGCCAAGATCGGCCAAGATCTTGTTATGGTCGCCCTCGATGACATCCATGTCCCACGAGACATTGGCCGCGTCGCAATGCTCGCCCACCCAGGCCGAAACCTCATCGGCCTTTTCCCGCGCGATCGCGGTTGCCTCGGAGATGTAGGCATAGGACGCGCCCCGGCCGGTGACCGCAGCCGGCATGTGGGCGGGCTGGGTCATGTAGACGACGTGCAGATGGGCGTCGAACCGCTGGGCCATGTCGATCGCCGCGTCGAAGCGAATTTGGCGGCTCTCGTCCGGCGCCAGGTGAAGCAGAATGGTCTTGATCGCCATCGACGGAGTGTCCTCGGTATAAGGGGGGCGCGGGCCTAGGATCACACTAGCCCTGCGCGGGGCCGCCGTGCAACGTCACCGAGCGCATATGCGCCCTGACGGGACGGTCATCGCCCGAGATAGGCCCGCACCTCGTCGGACGCGGGTGCCGACAACAGGCCGGCCATCGGACCGTCGGCGATGATGCGGCCGTCATGGATGAACAGCGCACGCACCGGCAGGTCGCGCACCTCCTCCAACTGGTGGCTGACCATCACGACGGTCAGGCCCCGGTCTTTGGCCAGCGTGCGCACGAGATCCGTCATCTCGCGCCGACGGCCGGGATCGAGCGCGGCAAA
>JBCBSH010000017.1:0-35431 GCA_039819285.1 Pseudomonadota bacterium | reverse complement strand
GGTTCGGCCGGCCAACGGCTGGGCCAATTGGACCGGCGAGCAGGGGATTTTCCTGCTACATAAGGACTAGAACCGCCAGGACAGTGATCGTTGGCTAGACTTAACTCAAGAAACGGGGGCAAGAGCCTGTGAGCAAGACCGAAATCGCCCGCCTGCAAGCCTATTTGCGCGCCACCTTCGGCAACACGAACCTGCATGTCCACGCACGAGCGTCGAAGGATGATTCGGTCGAGGTCACGCTCGGCGAAGAGTTCATCGGCGTCATCTTCAAGGATGAAGAGGACGGCGAGACGTCGTACGCGTTTCAGATGGCCATCCTGGACATCGATCTGCCGCAGATCGCTGGTTAGGTCGGATCGCGCTTGACCGAGCGTGCGACCGCACCCCCTGGGACCGGCACCAACAGCGGTCGATGGCGCCTCACACGACCGGGCAGCGCGCGCTGATAAAGCTGCTTGCTGGCTTCGATCATGACAACGCCGGCAAAGCGTGGGAACCAGCGCCGGCCCAGCCGTTCCCATGCCGCCGCGCCGCGGATCAGCATGCGTGAGCGGAAGGGCGGCACGTAGAGCGCCCGGGCCACCTGCTCTGGCACGAAGTTGTGATCCCGCAGCAGGCGCTGCAGCTGCGCCGCGCTGTAGGGATGGCCGTGGCCAAAGGGCGTGCGGTCGACGCGCGACCAGAGGCCGCGACGACCCGGCACGATGACCAGCAGCCGACCGCCCCCGGCCAAGACCCGCCAGCACTCGCGCAGCAGGTCGCCCCAGGACTCCGTCACCTCCAACGCGTGCACCAGCATGACACGGTCGAAGGTCATGTCGGCAAAGGGCAGATCTACATCCTCGGCCAGGGCGACCAGGTTGCGCTGACCTTCCGGCCAGCGGACCACGCCTTGGCGCGCGGGCATGATGGCCACGGCGCGTTCCGCCTCGTCGAGCAGTCCGCGCAGATACGGTATCGGGTAGCCGACGCCAAGCACCGACTGGCCCTGAACGTCCGGCCAGACCTCGCGCAGCCGCCGGCGCACCATGCGCTGGGCGATGTGGCCAAGCGGGGCATCATAAAACTGGCGCAGATCGACAACGTCGCTGTACATAGCACCCTTAGTCTATCAGATTTGGCCATCCCGGTCCCGAGCAAGCGGAGAGCGATCCATGAGCCGGCTTGACGTAGAGCTGATCCCGGCCTTCAGCGACAACTACATCTATCTGCTGCGGGACGGCGCGACCGGCACGGTCGCCGTGGTCGATCCGGGTGACGCGACGCCCGTGATCGAACGGCTGGAACGGGACGGATTGCCGCTCGACATCATTTTGAACACCCACCACCACGCCGACCATATCGGCGGCAATGCGGAGCTGGTGCAGCGCTACGGCGCCCAACTCATCGGCCCCGCCGCCGACGCCTACCGCATCCCCGATCTGGATCAAGCGGTGTCGGAGGGCGATACGGTCAGTGTCGGGGAGACAAAAGCAACGGTCATCGAAACGCCCGGCCATACCAGCGGCCATATCACCTTCTGGTTTGGCGACGACAACGCCCTGTTTTGCGGCGACACGCTGTTTTCGATGGGCTGTGGCCGGCTGTTCGAGGGAACGCCGGCGCAAATGTGGAATAGCCTGTCCAAGCTGCGGGCCCTGCCAGACGCCGCGAGTGTCTATTGCGGCCATGAATACACGCTATCGAATGCCCGGTTTGCGGCCGGAGTCGAACCCGACAATGCGGAAGTCGTCGACCGGCTGCGCCAAATCGAGGCGACCCGCGCTGCGGGCAAGCCGACCATTCCGGCCGATTTGGCGGCCGAGAAACAGACCAACCCGTTCTTGCGCGCCGACGATCCGCGACTTGCAGCGGCGTTGAACATGTCCGATGCCGACCCCGTCGACGTGTTCGCCGAGGTCCGGTCACGCAAGGACACAGCATAAGACAGTTTTGCGATTCCAACCTAACGCCGAGGCCGAGGACACCCGCCATGAGCATGAAGCTGCGCGCCAGCCCCACATCACCCTATGCCCGCAAGGTGCGGGCCGTACTGATCGAGACCGGCTTGGACAAATCGGTCGAGATCATCGACACCGACCCCTGGGCACCGGACACGGACTTGCCGAGCGACAACCCGTTGGGACGGGTGCCGACCCTGATCATGGACGACGGCAGCAGCCTGTATGACAGCAGGGTGATCTGCGAGGTGCTGGACGGCATGCATAACGGCGACCCGCTCTATCCGGCGGAGGGGCCGGGCCGGACCAAGGCGCTGGGCTTGCTGGCGCTTGGCGACGGCATGTGCGACACGCTGATCAACAAGGTCATCGATACGCGGCGACCACAGGAACTGCAATCCGCCGACTGGCAAGCCCGTCAGGTCGCGACGCTGGAGCGCTGCTTGGACCATCTTGAGCGCAATGTCAGCCAGTTGGAGGGACCGCTAACCATCGGCACGCTGGCCGTCTCGGTCGCGCTCGGCTACATTGATCTGAGGGGGGCCGATCTGTCCTGGCGTGACGGGCATCCGAAGCTGGCCGCCTGGCAGGCGACGATGGAACGGCGCCCATCGATGGCCGAGACACGCCCGCCGGGAAGCACTTAACGCATGGCGGCAGGCGCGGCCGGCAGCCGCAGCATCGGCTGGGGCATTGCCGCCGCCGTCGCAGCCTTTGGCGGTTTCGCCAGCGCCGACGCCACGATCAAGTGGCTGAGCGACGAGTTCGCCGCGCTTCACTCGCTGTTCATCGGCACGCTGGCCGCGTTCGTACCGATCTGCATCTTTCTGAAGATCTCGGAGGGCCGGGTTCTGATCAGGCCGAAGCGGCCGGTCTTGACCCTTCTGCGCGCTCTGACACTGACCACGTCCGCCGCCTGCATCGTTTCGGCCATTGCCTTGATGCCTTTGGCGGAGGCCTATGCGCTGCTTTTCACCGGCCCGCTGATCGTCACGGCGCTGGCTGGGCCGGTGCTGGGCGAGCATGTCGGCTGGTATCGCTGGGGCGCGGTGCTGGTGGGATTTGTCGGCGTTCTACTGATCCTGCGGCCCGGCCTGACGCCGATCGGTTTGGGCCATGTTCTGGCCCTTGGCGCAGCGTTCACCTTTGCCGCCTCCAGCCTGATCCTGCGCCATATCGGCAATACCGAGTCGATCTCCGCCCTGTTGATCACCTTGCTGGTGGTCACCGAGATCTTCACCCTGCCCTTTGCCATCATCGGCTGGGAGCCGTTGCACCTTCGCGCCATCCTGTTGATGTGCGTCTCTGGTACTTTCGCGGGCTGTGCCAACATTTTTACGGTGCTGGCGTTTCGCCTGGCGCCGGCCGGGGTCGTCGCGCCCTTCATCTATACGCAGATGATCTGGGGCCTGATCTTCGGCCTGATCCTGTTTGGCGACTGGCCGGAGGAGTTGACACTGGTCGGCGCCGCGATCGTGATCGCCAGCGGCCTGTTCGTGTTTTACCGCGAAACCATTGCCGGCCGACGGCGCCAGACCTCGCGTCCCGCAAGCACCGCGCCGCCGACGATCAGCACGCAAGCCAACCCGACGGCGACGTCCAGCCGGCCGAAGCCAAACCCGATCAACAGCAATGTCGATAACAAGGGGGCGCCGTAGGCCATGGCACCCAACGCCCTGATGTCGCCGCGCTTCACGCCGTAATCCCAGAAGAAGAAGGCCGATCCAACCGGCCCCAGGCCCAGACAAAGCACGCCAATCCAGCCCACACCGACGGGCCAGACGGTGGTCTCCAAGGCGAGGTGGCAGATCAAGGCCAGGAGCGAGGTCCCGCCGCAAAACCAGGCAACCGTGTCGGTCGGGACATGGCCGACCCGGCGGCTGAGCACGGAATAGCTCGACCAGATCAGCGCCGAGAGAAACGCGACGCCATAGCCTGCCAAGTGAGCGCTGGAATGGGACAGCCCTTCGCGACCGATCAGCAGCACGGCGCCTACGAGGCCCATGAGAACACCGGCCAGGTGGAACCAGCGCAACCGCTCGCCTGGGAGCAACGCGGAGAAGACCACGATCAGCAGCGGCCAGGTGTAGTTGATCAGATTGGCCTCGACCGGCGGCGCCAGTCGCAGCGCGACGAAGTAGCAGAAGTGAAAGCCGAACAGGCCGCCAATGCCCAGTGCCCAGACGCGGGCCGGCTGACGCAGGTAACGCAGCGGCCGCCGGCCGGATCCGATGGTCCAGGCCAGCCCCACCAGGAAGGCGATACCGAACGCCATAGCCACCAACTGAAACGGCGGCACGGGACCGGCGAGTTTGGTGAACAGGGCCAGCGTCGCCCAGTTCAAGACCGCGATGCCGCCGACAAGCGTTGCGCGTCGAACGGCGGGACTATGTCCGTCGGGTCCCGACATGGGCGTCAGAGCGTCTCCGCCTCGCCCGACCGGGGCAGCGCCAGCATGGCCTGTGGGTCTTGGAGTGATCGTTCGATGACATCCCGGGTCGACGCCCAGGCGACGAGCGTCGACACCTCGTCCAGGGTCGCCCAGCACACATCCCGCGCATCGTCGCCCGGCACGAGCCTGCCGCCAACATAGTCGGCCAAAACGTCCACGATCGTGTAATGAAACGCGATGGTGCCGTCACGATCGCGCACGATGTTGTCGACGGCCGTCAGGACAGCGGTGGAACGCACCCGCAGTCCGGTTTCCTCCCGCACCTCGCGCTCGGCCGCCTCGAACAGGGTTTCGCCGAGTTCCTGGCTGCCACCCGGCAGGCTCCATTGTCCCTCTCCCGGCGCCTTGCTGCGTTGGACGAGCAGTACGCGATCGCGGTGCCAGACCACCACGCCAACGCCGACGCGCGGGCGATCGAGGGCAGCGTTAGCGGTATGATTCTGCGACATTTCGGCAGACTGGCGCCGTTGGGGGGGACACGCAAGAGGATGGCTTTACTGGGCCCGGCATAGCCGGTATCCCCGAGCCATGGAACCCATTGCCGAAACCGACAGCCCGCAGCGACGCCTGCTGACCCGCAATCGTCTGCTGGCCACCGGCCTGCTGGTCGCCGCGGCACTGGCTTATGTCGCGCTGAGCGTCTGGTACGACCCAGACAGCTTTTGGATCGCCTGGGGCCGGGCGGCGACCGAGGCGGCGATGATCGGGGCGCTGGCGGACTGGTTCGCGGTGACCGCCCTGTTCCGCCGGCCCATGGGCCTGCCGATACCCCACACCGCCATCGTGCCCCGGCACAAGGACCGCATCGCCGAGGGCCTGGGCGGCTTTATCGAGAAGAACTTTCTGGACCCGGCCCTGATCGCCGCCAGGCTGAAGGCAGCCGACCCGGCGAGCCGACTGGCCCGCTTTCTCAGCGACGACGCCAACGCCAGCCTCGTGGCCGACCGAATTGCAGACGGGATCACACCGATGGTCGCCGGCCTAGACAGCGACGAGATGCGCGGGCTGTTCGCCCGAACCCTGGGCGAACAGTTGCGCCGCGCCCGGTTCAGCCTGTTGCTGGGGCGCACACTGGATGTTGTGCTGTCGGGCGACCACCACGCGGTTCTCATCGAGCGCCTCACCGAAGCCGGGCATCGTTATCTCGACCGGCATGAGCAGGACATCGAGCAGGCGGTGGAAAAGCGCACCGCCTGGTGGATGCCGCGCCAGATCGACAGGCGCATGGCGCGCGGCATCACCCAGGCGCTGCGCGACTGGCTAAATGAGCTGGCTCAGCCGGGCAGCGTCACACGCGGCCGGCTTGAGGAGGCGCTGCGCCGCTACGCTTACGACCTGCGCCAGTCCGCCCCGGCCAACCCGTCGGCGCAGGAGGATGTCGAGGCGGCGAAGGACCGCTTGCTCGACCAGCCGGAAATCAAGGCAGTACTGGGCGATCTTTGGGACGGCTTGCGCCGGGCCGTGGTGTCCGACCTGGCCGATCGCGACTCCGCCACGAAGGCCGCGCTCCGCACGGCCCTGAAAGGCCTGGCCACGGCGCTGCAGCGCGATGAGGATGCAAGGCGCGAGGTCAACGACATCGCCGTGGCCCTGGTCGAGGCCATGGTGGTGCCGTCCCGCGCGGCGATCGGCCGCTTCGTCGCCGACGTCGTGAAAGGCTGGGATACGGCAACCGTGGTCGGGCGGCTGGAGCTGGCTGTCGGGCCCGACCTGCAATATGTCCGCATCTCCGGCACTCTGGTCGCTGCCGCCATCGGCTCGGTGATCTTCTTCATCGACCGGGCGTTCCTGTAAGAAAAAGGCGCGGCCCCGAGGACCGCGCCCACTACCAAAAATCGTGCTGGCGGATCAGTACATGTGCTGGCCACCATTGATCGAAATGGTTGAGCCGGTGATGAAGCCGGCTTCGTCGTCGACGAGGAATAGGACGCCGCGCGCCACCTCATGGGCGTGGCCGAGGCGGCCGACCGGGATTTTGGCGACGATTTTCTCCAGAATGTTCGGCGGCACGGCACGAACCATTTCGGTGTCCATATAACCCGGCGCGATCGCGTTCACGGTGATGCCCTGGCCCGCACCTTCCTGCGCCAAGGCTTTGGTGAAACCGTGCATGCCAGACTTGGCGGCGGCGTAGTTGACCTGGCCGTACTGGCCCGCCTGACCGTTGATTGAGCCGATATTGACGATGCGGCCAAACTTGCGCTCACGCATATCGTCGATGACGCACCGGCACATGTTGAAGCAGGAGCCGAGATTGGTGTCGATCACTGCCTGCCACTTGTCGTGGCTCATCTTGTGAAGCGTGCCGTCGCGGGTGATGCCGGCATTGTTGACCAGAACCTCGATCGGACCGAGATCCTCCTCGATCTTCTCGACCGTTGCCTTGCAAGCGTCGAAATCGCTGACATCGCACTTGTAAACCGGGATGCCGGTGGCCTCCTTGAACTTGGCCGCCGCCTCGTCATTGCCGCCATAGATCGCAGCGACATTGTATCCGGCGTCCTTCAAGTCCGTAGAGATCGCCTCGCCAAGGCCGCGCGTTCCCCCGGTTACGATCGCAACTTTCCCCATCTCCAACTCCCCACCCTGTTGATTACGTTATGACCCCGGGGGCGTTTTGCCCTGCCCCCGGGATTACCTATTCGTTCAGTCGCGCTCGACGCACATGGCGATGCCCATGCCGCCGCCGATGCACAGCGTGGCCAGGCCCTTTTTGGCGTCGCGCTTTTGCATCTCGTGCAGCAAGGTAACGAACACCCGCGCACCCGATGCGCCGATCGGGTGGCCTAGTGCAATGGCCCCGCCATTCACATTAACGTTCGAGGTGTCCCAGCCGAGATCCTTGTTGACCGCGCAGGCCTGGGCGGCGAAGGCCTCGTTGGCCTCGATCAGATCGAGGTCGCCGGGCGACCAGCCGGCCTTCTCCAAGGCCATGCGGCTGGCGGGGATCGGGCCCGTGCCCATATAGGCGGGATCGACACCTGCGGTCGCCCAACTGACGATCCGGGCCATCGGTGTGATGCCACGCTTGGCGGCGTTTTCGGCGCTCATCAGCACCACGGCGGCCGCACCGTCATTGATGCCTGACGCGTTGCCCGCCGTCACCGTGCCGTCCTTGGCAAAGGCCGGGCGCAACCGCGCCAGCTTCTCCACCGTGGAATCCGGCTTCGGGTGTTCGTCGGTGTCGACGATGATGTCGCCCTTGCGGTTCGGCACCGTCACCGAGACGATCTCGTCCTTGAACCGGCCGGCGTCCATGGCCGCGCCGGCTTTTGCCTGGCTGCCGGCGGCGAAGGCGTCCTGCTCGTCGCGGGTGAGCTGCCATTTCTGGGCCACGTTTTCCGCCGTGTTGCCCATGTGATAGCCGTTAAAGGCATCCCACAGGCCATCGCGGATCATGGTGTCGACCAGTTGGGCATCGCCCATCTTCTTGCCGGTGCGCATATGCATCGCGTGGGGCGCCTGGCTCATGCTTTCCTGGCCGCCGGCGACCACGACGTCGCTGTCGCCCAACTGGATCGCCTGGCTGGCAAGGGCAATGGTGCGCAGGCCGGACCCGCAGAGCTGGTTGACGCCGTAAGCCGTCCGCTCGACGGGGATGCCGGCGCCGATCGCCGCCTGGCGGGCCGGGTTCTGGCCGGCGGCCGCAGTGAGGATCTGTCCTAGGACAACCTCGTCCACCTCATCGGCGGCCACGCCAGCACGCTGCAGCACCTCCTTGATCACGACCACGCCCAACTCGTGCGCCGGCAGGGTGCTGAGCGCACCGTTGAACGTACCGATCGGGGTTCGGGCGGCGCTGGCAACGACAACGTCGGTCATTAATCACTTCTCCTCTGGTGACGGTCAATGATCCGGACCGCACCGGACCATCGCATCAGCGCGGCCAATCGGGCGCGCGTTTCGATTTCTGGCTCGACAACGATAACACCGGTTGTACCGAGCACAAGGCGTGGGGCTATCGAGCGGGCAGCTTGTTCAGCCACTCCGCGACGACCGCCCAGACGTGGGGTTTCGCCGCGCCCGATACAACCATGCCGATATGCCCCAGCGGCGGTTCAATAATGTCAGATCCGGGCATGGACATCGCCAAGGCCCTGGCGCTGGCCGGCGGCACGATACGATCGCGCGCCGGTATCAGATGCAGGCTGGGCAGATCCAGGGACCTGGGGTCGACCGGCAGGCCGGCAACCCGCCAGGTGCCGGTGGCTGGGCTGTTCAGGCCATACCAGTCGCTTAAGCAGGTTTCGGCAACGCGGGCGGCCAGCGGGACCCCGTCGTTCAGCCAATCCTCCAGCGCGACGAACGCTTCGGCGTCGGGGCCATCCGGGTCCATGTCCGCGAAGTGCGAGAATTTCTTGATCGCCAGCAACGGGTCCAGGGCCATGAACAGGGTCTGAATGGCGTCAACCGGCAATAGTCCAAGCCCCTGCACCCAAACACGCCAGACCGCGTAAAGGGCGGCCACTCGTTTTGCGCTCTCCGGGTCGTCGGCGTGAAAATCCCACGGCGTGGCCATCAGCACTAGTGCCGACACGTCTTGGGTGCGCCGGGCCGCCAGGGCCGTGGCCAACAGCCCGCCCATGCAATAGCCAAGCACAGGGACAGGGCCGTCCGCCGCCTCAAGCACGGCGTTGAGCGCGCGTTCCAACCGTCCCGCGATGTAGTCGGTCAGATCGAAGCCGCGCTCGCCGGCATCGGGCGAGCCCCAATCGACCAGCAGCGGCCGCACCCCTTGTCCAGCGAGCCACCGAAGGAAGCTGCGGCGCGCGGAGAGATCGAGGACGTAGCCGCGATTGATCAGTGACGGCACAACGAGCAACGGCCGCCCGCCTTGCGGACCGTAATCAAGGATACGGGTTTGGCCCTCGTGCCACAGAACCGGCGGTTCGGCCAGTTCGCGGCGGTAGGCGTGATGCCGGTAGCGTTCCAGACCGGTCAGGAACCGGTCGGCCCGCTGCCTTACCGCCCACTCAACCGCCGAAAACAAGTCGTCAGCGGGCAGGTCCGCGACGTGTCTTTCCAGTGCGTGCCACGCTTCCGGCTGGCTTGTCGCCAGCCAGGTCGGCCATTTGCCGTTCAAGAGCGGCAATGCGTTCAGTGAGCCGAGCCACATCGCCTGGGCCGTCGCCAGATGCAGACCCAGCGGACGAGGCCCGCGTCTTGCCGCCTGTGCTGTTGCGGTCATCCTGTTCACCCGGGTTCACGTTCATGCCGCCGAAGGCCGCCACCCAGGCCGCCGGATCGGCCCATTGCTGGCCAAACGATGCAAACCAGCGGCCGAGCGCGTCCGACGCGGTGGGATCCGACGCGATGGCAGCAAACTCCTCCTGCCAAAGATCGAGGTAACGACGCGCGAGGTCCGCCATTTCCGGCGGCTGTTCCGGCTGGTCTTCGGCAGGCCTTTCAGCCTGTTTGGTGCCACGGCGTGACGACATGGCGCCAGTATAGCGGGTCCCGGTCAAACGACACCAGGCATCGCAATGGGCGGACCCCCTGGCCATGTTGCGGCGCACAGCCGGTCTTGCCAGGGCTGATAACGTCTTGTACCACTTGGGCGTTTAGGCGTTGCGGTATTCTGCCGCAACCTAAGGGGTACAGGGTATCGGCCATGGCCAGCAGAGCAAGCAGCGGCGGCAAACAGGTCACCGAAACGGATGCGGCGGATGCCGCCAGCCCGATCAAGATCAAGAAGTACGCTAACCGGCGGCTCTACAACACCGCAACCAGCAGCTACGTGACCCTCGACACGCTGTGCCAAATGGTCAAAGAGGGCAAAGAGTTCGAGGTCGCCGACGCCAAAACGGGTGAGGACATCACCCGGTCCGTTCTCACCCAAATCATCGTCGAAGAGGAGGCCAAGGGCGAAAACCTGCTGCCGATCGGCTTTCTGCGGCAGTTGATCAGCCTCTATGGCTCAAACATGGAACTGATCGTTCCGAACTATCTGGAATACACCATGCGGTCGTTCGCGGAGAACCAGGACCGTGTCCGGAACTACTTTCAAGAGACAATGGGCGGCGTCTTCCCATTTGCCAGCCTAGAGGAAATGGGCAAGCAGAACCTGGCGTTGTTCGAGCGCACGATGCGCATGTTCTCGCCCTTCACCGGCGGTGCGACGGACGACGCGGACACCAAGGCGGACACCAAGGCGGACACCAAGGCGGACACCAAGGCGGACACCAAGAAGGACGCACCCGACACCAGTGCGGCGGAAGACATCGAGGCCCTGCAAAGCAAGCTGGACGATCTGCAGGCACAGTTGAAGAAGCTGAACCAGCCCTGATTGTCAGGCGCGCGCGCGACGAAGCCTGCCGCGCGCCCAGGTAAAGACAATCGCGGCCGCCAAGCCGACCGCCACGAGGGCGATCACAAGGGCGGCCCAATCGGCGATAAAGGTTGGCGGCCCTCGTCGATAGACATTGTCGGCCAGCGCCAGCAGGGCAGCGATGATCCCGACCAAGACCGCTGGATGACGGCGCGCGAACCGCAAGGCGGCGTCAGTCCTCGTCGCCGCCGAACATCTGCTCTTGCAGGTAGTTCTGAAGGCCGACCGTGCCGATCAGGTCTTGTTGGGTTTCCAACCAGTCAATATGCTCCTCGGTATCGTCGAGGATGCCCGTGAGGATCTGCCGGCTGACGAAGTCGTGCAGCTCCTCACAGACGGTGATCGCCTTCTTCACCGCGGCCTGGTTGGCGGTTTCCGAGCCCATGTCGGCGTCGAACATCTCCGGCACGTTTTCGCCGATCTTCAGCCGGCCCAGATCCTGCAGGTTGGGCAATCCATCCAGCATCAGAATGCGTTCGATCAGCAAGTCGGCATGCTTCATCTCGCCGATCGATTCCTCATAAACCTTGTCGGCCAGCCTCAACAAACCCCAGTTCTTGAGCATTCGGGCATGCAAGAAGTACTGATTTATGGCCGTCAGTTCGTTTTTGAGAATGCCGTTAAGCTGCTTAATGACGGCGACTTCGCCCCGCATTTCCGATCTCCCTCTTGGCTTGTTGCCAGGAATATAGCGCTCGAATCGGGATTTGGAACCAATTTTTCCTTTATTATCAAGGTTTTAATGAGAACCATTATCAGTTGGAGAGCGCCTGCGCTCGGCGTTGACGGCGTGAAACTGATCCGTCACCTGCGGCATCGAAAACAGGGTCGCCAGGTCGACCGGAAGCCGCCGGCGCCAATTGGGGTGCTGGTCCACGGTTCCAGGCAAGTTCACCATTTCCGGCAAACGCAGCAGATCCTCCAACTGAACCATCATCAGCCGGGAGGGCGTTCTCGCCAGATAAAGCTGGACGGCCTTTGCCAGTTCCGACGACAGCATCCCCGCCTGGTCAAGAACCGGAGTATCGTGGGACCACAGCCCCGCATCGATCAGGGCGTCGATCAGGCGCCGCCTGTCCGCGGTACGATCGGCAACATCGGTGTCCCTGACCTCGTCTGACGGATACTGTCGAAGCTCTTGGCGAAGGTCCAAGTCCTCACCTGACCAAAACCCGGCGAGGGTCGGCAGATCGTGCGTCGCAAACATCACGAGCGCGTTCTCCGGATAGGTTTCGGGCCGCGCGAACAAGCCCTCGCCCACACGCTCGAACAGCATCAGCCGATAAGACAGGACACCGCTTTCGGCCATCTTGTCGCGGAAGCCGGGCGGCACGGTGCCAAGGTCCTCGCCAACAACGATGCAACGGTGGCGCCGGGATTCCAGGGCCAGGATCCGCGTGAGGGATTCCAGTGGAAAGGCAACGTAGGCGCCGCGCGTCGCGTCCAATCCTTCCGGAATCCAAAAGCCATGCAGCAGTGCCATCGCGTGATCGACCCGCAGGGCGCCCGCATGACGCATGTTGGCGCGCAGCGCCTCGATCCACGGCGCATAGCCGCCTTCAGCCAGGGCCAGCGGGTTGAACGGCACCAGGCCCCAATTCTGTCCCAGCCGGTTCAAAAGGTCCGGCGGCGCCCCAACGGAAACACCGGACGCCAAGCTGTCACCGGCCGCCCAGGCCGCCGCGCTGTCCGGTCCAACCCCGACAGCCAGATCCCGGTAAAGGCCGACTGCCATGCCGTCGGCACAGGCGGCAGCGTTTGCCAACTGTTCGTCCGCCAGCCATTGCAGCCAGGCGTGAAAGGTGACCGCATCCGCGTGCTGGGCCGCAAAGTGGCCGACGTAAGCGCCATCAGCGCACCGCAAACCTTCAGGCCAATTGCGCCAGTCGATCATCGTGGCGCTGTCAGCCGCCAGCCGCTCCTGTATCGCCATGAAGCGGGCGAAGGTCTCCAACGCGGTGCCACCCTGGGCGCGAAATGCAGCGAACGAGGCATGGCGTTCGGCCGAGGCCAGCGGCCAGTTCTCGAAAGCGGCGCGCATGACGTCGAGCAACAAGCGGGTGACGCCCGGATAGTCGATCAGATCCAGTTGCGCGAGCGCTGCCTGTCGTTGACCCGACAGCAGCGCCCGGGCCGTTGCACTGGCGGTGACCTCGGGCACCGAGCGCGGATCGATGTACAGAACGTTGAGAAAGTCGCGGCTGGCCGGTGAATAGGGGCTGCGGCGTTCGGGGTCCGCCGGGCTCAGCGCATGCAGTGGATTGAGGCCGACAAGATCAGCGCCGCAGCCGGCCGCATACCCGACCAACGCCGCGAGATCATCGAGATTCCCGATGCCGTTCGAAAGCCGCCCACGCAGGGAATAGAGCTGGCAGGCCACGCCCCATAAGCGGCGGCCAGGTGCCGCATCTTCCGGAAGCCAGCAGAGCTTAGGCGCGACGATGAGCAAGCATTCCAACGTGTTTTCGCCAAGCGCTACGGCCAAGCGATGATAGCCTTCAGGCAAAGCGACGCCGAGCCGACAGTCACGTCGGACCATGCGCTGCCCATCGACCTTGCGTTCGTCGTCGACAGGGTAGTCGAGCAGGTCCAGGCCGCCCTCATGCCTTTGCCCACCCTCCTCCACGATCTGCCAGCGCGCGATCGCGCAGTCGGCAGGGACATGCAGCGGGATCTCCGCCGGCTGTTGTTCAGCCGGCACGACCAGCGACCCAGGCAATCCGCACCGCCAAGGGCGCTCTTGCAGCGCCGCCAAGCTGGCTTGTTGCTGCCTATCGGTTTCAGCCGGGAGGCCAAGAGCGCCCAGGATGCGAATGGCGGTTTCCGCATGCAACGGGTGATGGGTGCCGAAGGCGTCGTGGAATCCGGCTTCGATGCCGGCTTCGGCCGCAAGCTGGAACAGCGTCGCGTTGGGATCGTCCACTTTACGCCCAAGACCTCAGTTCAGCGTGAAGACGGCCAGGGATCGGGCCTGAAGGTCGAAGCTTTCGCCCATCTCAATGGCGACATCGCCCTCGGGGGCTCGCGGGCTCGACGTATCAAGGACCCGCGACCAGTGCTGTCCGCCGCGCAAGACCGGCAACGAGAACGGCACAACGTCATCATGGGCGTTGAACAGGATCAGCAGCACCGCGTCATCGGCGGGCTTACCGTCATCGGTGACGTCCCGGCCCGTCGCACCGCCCAGCAGCAGGCCGACCGAGCGAGCGATGGGGTCCTGCCATTGGTCCGGTTGCTTTTCCAAACCCTCGGGCGTCAGCCACATGACATCGGGAACGCCGGTGTCGGACACCAGGTCGCCATGCAGGAACCGGCGTCGTCGCAGCACCGGGTGCGCCTTGCGCAGCGCAGTCAGCCGCCGGGCGAAAGCCAACAGATCGCCGTCCTGGCCGGCCCAATCGATCCAGCCAATCTCGTTGTCCTGGCAATAGGCATTGTTGTTGCCGAACTGGCTGTTGGCGATCTCGTCGCCGGCCAGCAGCATGGGCACGCCCTGGCTGAGCATGAGGGTCGCCAGAAGATTGCGGCGGGTCTGCGCGCGGGCGCCGTTGATGCCCACATCATCCGTCAGGCCCTCGACACCATGATTGGATGACAGATTGTGGTCATGGCCATCATGGTTGGTCTCGCCGTTGGCCTCATTGTGCTTTTGGTCGTAGGCGGTCAAGTCGGCCAGCGTGAAGCCGTCATGGGCAGTGACCAGGTTAATCGACGCCGTCGGGCGGCGGCCGCGATGGTCAAAGAGACCGGCCGATCCGGTCACGGCGGCCGCAAAGCCCGGCAACTGGCCTTCATCGCCGCGCCAATAGGCGCGCGCGGTATCGCGGAACTGATCGTTCCACTCTGACCAGCCGGGCGGGTACTGGCCGACCCGATACCCGTCCGGTCCGATATCCCACGGTTCGGCGATCATCTTGATGTGCGCAAAGGCCGGTTCCTGACGGACAGCGGCGAAAAAGGCTGCGTCGGGACTGAAGGCGCCGTTCCAGGGCGGCCCCTCGGCTCGGCGCCCCAATGTCGTCGCCAGGTCGAAACGAAACCCGTCCACGCGCATGTGTTCGACCCAATAGCGCAGACTGTCCATGATCATTTGCAGCACCCTGGGATGGGCGGTGTTTAGCGCGTTTCCGGTGCCCGTATGATTGACGTAGTGCCGCCTATTGTCTGGCATCAGTCGGTAGTACGACGCGTTGTCGATGCCACGAAACGACAGTGTCGGGCCGCGCTCATCACCCTCGCAGGTATGGTTGTAGACCACATCCAAAATGACCTCGATGCCGACCTCGTGCAGCCGCGAGATGACGGTCTTGACCTCGTCGATGCCGGCGCCCGACAGAAAACGCGGTTCCGGCGCAAAAAACGACAGGGTGTTGTAGCCCCAATACTGTCGAAGCCCCTTCTCGACCAGAAAACGGTCGTCGAGAAAGGCGTGGATCGGCAACAGCTCGATCGCCGTGACGCCAAGGCCCAGCAGGTGATCGATGACCGGCTGTTGCGCCAGGCCGGCAAACGTGCCCCGCATTCCGTCGGGCAGGTCGGGATGGGTAGCGGTCAGGCCCTTGACGTGCGCCTCATAGATGATGCTGTCGGCCAGCGACCGTCTGGGCCGCCGGTCACGGCCCCAGCTAAAGGCCGGATCCACGACCCTGCCCTTGACCATGGAGCGCGCGTTGTCGCGCCGATCAAAGGACAGGTCGGCCCGGCTGGAGCCCAAGCGATAGCCGTGATGCGCGTCGATCCAACGGAACGTGCCCGCGAGACTGCGCGCATACGGATCGAGCAGCAGCTTGAAGGGATTGAACCGATGCCCCGCCTCCGGCTCATACGGTCCGTGGACGCGATAGCCATAGACCAGGCCGGGACGGGCACCAGCCAGATAGCCGTGCCAGACCTCGTCGGTGTATTCTGGAAGCTCGATCCGCTCCAGCTCGCGCTGACCCTGGTCGTCGAACAGGCACAGCTCGACCTTTGTCGCGTTGGCGGAAAACAGCGCGAAGTTGACGCCGCGCCCATCGAACGTCGAGCCCAGAATGTCGGGCTGGCCGGGACGCAGGCGTCCCGTCGTCAGATGTGGGGTGTAGGGCATCGCAAGAAGGGCATTGGGGGCACTTGGATCTAGGCGCGCTTATTGCGGCCGATCGCGATGCAGGTCAAGCGCCGCCAAGCGGCGGTGGCCTTCGTCAAGCCAGCTCGAAAACGACGGTAGCAAGGGGCGGCAGCGTCAGGGAGATCGAATAGGGCTGGAAGTGCCAGCCCTCAGGCTCGGCATCGACACCGCCCAAATTGCCGAGCCCGCTGCCGCCATAGGCCGTCGCGTCGGTGTTCAGACGTTCGACCCAGCGCCCGCCGGCCGGTACCCCGACGCGATACCCGTGCCGTGGGATCGGCGTCAGGTTCGAAGCGACGAGGACGGGCTTCGAGCCCTCGCGTCCCTTTCGCAAATAGATGAACACCGACTGGTCGACATCGCCGCCCTCAATCCATTCGAACCCGTCCGCGTCGCAGTCAAGCTGATGCAGCGCCGGTGTGTCGCTGTACAGGCGATTGAGGTCCCGTATCAGGGCCTGCAGGCCAGCATGGGGCCGCCAGCCATGGCCATAATCCTGGGCGACCAGATGCCAGTCGAGGCTGACATTGTGGTTCCATTCGCCCCACTGGCCAAACTCGCCGCCCATGAACAGCAGCTTTTTGCCCGGATGGGTCCACATGAAGCCGTAATAGGCCCGCAGATTGGCGAACTTCTGCCAGTCATCGCCGGGCATCTTGGCCAACAAAGACCGTTTGCCGTGGACGACCTCGTCATGGCTCAACGGCAGGACGAAGTTTTCGGAGAAGGCATAAAGCAGCCCGAAGGTCATCTCATTGTGGTGATAGCGCCGGTGAACCGGGTCGTGGCTCATATACTGCAGGGTGTCATGCATCCAGCCCATGTTCCACTTGAAGCCGAAGCCAAGCCCACCGGTATAGACCGGGCGTGAGACACCGGGCCAAGCGGTCGACTCCTCCGCGACCGTGGTCGCGCCCTCGAACCGGCCGAACACTTCCGTGTTCATGGCACGTAGAAATTCGATGGCCTCCAGGTTCTCACGGCCGCCGAAGGCGTTGGGAATCCACTCGCCGCTCTTGCGGCTGTAGTCGAGGTAGAGCATCGACGCCACGGCATCCACGCGCAGGCCGTCGATATGGTACTTGTCGAACCAGAACAGCGCGTTGCCCAACAGAAAATTGGACACCTCGCGACGGCCGTAATTGTAGATCAGCGTGTTCCAGTCCGGATGGAAACCCTTCCGCGCGTCGGCGTGTTCGAAAAGATGCGTGCCGTCGAAGCCGCCGAGGCCGTGGGCGTCGGTCGGAAAGTGGCCGGGAACCCAATCGACCAGAACGCCGAGACCGGCCTGGTGCGCTGCCTCGACGAAGGCCTGAAAACCCTGGGGCGAGCCGAAGCGGCTGGTCGGTGCGTACAAGCCGACGGGTTGGTAGCCCCACGAGCCGTCAAACGGATATTCGTTGATCGGCATCAACTGGATGTGGCTGAAGCCCAAATCCTTGGCATAGCCGACCAGGTCTTGGGCGAGTTCCTCATAGGTCAGGTAGCGGTTGTCGGGACCGCGCCGCCAGGACCCGAGATGCACTTCATAAATCGAGATCGGCGCATCCAGGGCGTTGGCCGCCCCGCGCTTTTGCATCCAGGTCTCGTCCGACCAGTCACGATCAAGCGGCGGCGCGACGACGCTGGCCGTGGCCGGCGGGTGTTCCGCGGCAAAACCGAACGGATCGGCACGCAGCGGCGTCAGATGCCCTTCCGGGCCGACGATTTCGTACTTATAGCGCGTTCCGGGGCCGACGCCGGGAACGAAGCTTTCCCATACGCCGATGCCATGGCGCAGCCGCATCGGGTGCAAGCGGCCGTCCCAACCGTTGAAGTCGCCGACGACGGAAACCCGTTGGGCATTGGGCGCCCAAACCGCGAAGCTGGTGCCGTCGACGCCCTCGACCGTCGTCGGATGGGCGCCAAAGCGCTTATAGGCCTCAAGGTAGCGGCCCTCGCCCCAAAGATGCGCATCCAGATCGCCAAGCACCGGCGGGAACCTGAACGGGTCTTCCCGCGAGCTTTCACCCTCTGGCCTGCGAACGTGAAGACGATAGGGGAATGGCTGATCCCGGCCGGGAACGACACCGACGAAGAGCCCCTGCTCGTGCACGCTGTCGAGGGTCGCCAAGGTCTTGCCGGTCTCGCTATCGATAACCGCGACTGCCTCAGCACCAGGCTGAAAGGTGCGCACGACCAGTCGGCCATCCGTCTCATGGGCGCCGAGAAAGCCGAAGGGATCGCCATGGCGACCGGCGACAATGGCCTCAACCTGCTGCGGATCGGCGTCCGATCGAGACGATGGTTCGGGCTGTTTCGGTCGGCGTCCAGTCGTCTTGCTCACGCCCGCCTCCTTTCGCGGCCGTTCAAGCAGCCTTCAACAGCCTACCATAGACGATGAACGCAGGCAGACCAGCAAGTCCGTCGGATGGATCGGAACCTCTCAGTTCGCGCTTTCGCCATCCGTTTCGGTTTCGTCGGGGGCAGCGGTTTCCTCCGCACCATCGCCATCGGTATCGACGTCACCGGCCGGCGCATCGCCGTCGTCGGCCACCGGCGTCTCACCATCTTCTTCGCTTTCCCCGCCAGCGGCCTCGGGCCCTTCCTCACTTGGCGGCGCCTCAGTTTCGCCGGGCGGGTCGTCGAAGCTGTCCAAGGCAAGCTGCCTGACCAATGCCGTTATCGCATCCGTGGCCGCCGTGACCTCATCGCCGATCGTCTCGTCTCCCTCATGGAAAAACACCGAGTAGAAATTGTCGTCCAGCACGAAGATCGCCGTGACAACACTGGTGCCGAGATCGCCCGTGCAAAGCATGTCAACCGGGGCGAACGCGTAGCGCTCATCCAGGACCTCGACCTCACCAGGCGTGGCCTCGAACTCTCCGTCGCATCGATCCTCAAGTATGCCGAGATAGTCGTCGACAAAACCTTGGATCTCGATGTCGGCAGTCGTACGGTCGCGTTGGTGCAGACCGCCGACCACATCACCCACCAGCCAAATCTGGGTCAGTTCCATCTCGTCGACCGGCAACTGCTCTTGCGGCACCAGCAAGGCGCCCTCGATACCAGCCGCCTGAAGCAATGCGGCCATCGCGTTGGTGCCGATCCGTTGCGGTCCCTCCCCTTCAATCTGCGTCGGCTCGGGCTCAGGCGGAAGGATCTGATTGGCGACCGCAATGCAGTCGATCAACGCACCGAACGCGGCGAACGTCCCGCTCAGCGGAAACTCGAACGTGCCATACTCGGTTTCCAGCAGCATCACGTTGCCACGCCGCAGCGCATCCAGCAGCTCCGGCGTGTCGCCGGCAGCCAGCACCAGAATGTCCTCGCCCCCAGGGGCCGCCGGGACGCGTGCGTTCAGTCGCCGGTCGACCTGCATCACGACCGTACTGGTGCCGGTCTGCGGGGTGAACTCAAAGGACGGATCGACAAGGCCAATATTGATCTCGTTGCGCCGGTTCAACGAAACGATCAGCACCCGATCGCCGCTAAACGCCCTGCGGACATCGCAATGGCTGAAATCTCCCGCCTCCGACCGCGCGCGCGCGCCGCCCTCCCAGCCCGATTGGCTGATAATGAACTGCGGCGGAACGTCCTGCGCAGCGGCATCGCCGATCGGCGCAACCGTCGCCAGTAGGGCCGCGCCGGCGGCAAGCGCGCCGAGCATTTTGAGAGATCGTTTGGGTTGCATGACCGGGCCGGGCATCGCCATCCTTATCCGTTGCGGTAGTTGATATCCAAAGTCGTCCGACATCGCAGAGCTACAGCGGGTAGGCCGCAGCGGGGTCGCGGCGGGTTGCCGCGCGGTGTCCGCTGTCGTCGCACACTGGCCGGTCCATGTGAAGACTGAAACAGTGCGGCGAGATGGCTCTCTCGCGATGAACGGTAATGTCCATCGCGAACCCGACCGTTCAAAGGCACGTGAGGTTGGCTAACCTGGAGCCGGATTGCCTCGCTCTCGGAGCCTCAAAAGGCTTCGCGCCAATGCGTCGCGTCGGCTAACCGACAGATCACGTCAAAAAGGCCGTCGGACGCTCAGCCAATGACCGAAATCCGAAACGCAATCAACACCCGGCGCAAAGGGCCTAGCTTGACACTCTTGTCGGATCCGGGAGCAGCTTCAACATCCTAGCGACCACGCTGTCGCCAGGCTGGATGGGCACGGAGGCGGGTTCGCGGCGTGGGCTTTATACTTCGATGTCTATGCCGGCGCGCTGCCCGACGGCGCGGATAAGACCAACCAGTCGCTTGCGGATCAGCGGATCTTCGATGCTGTAATAGGCCCGGGCCAGCTCCAGCGTCTCGCGCCGCTTCATGCCCGTGCTTTCACCTGCACTCTCGGCGGCCGCCAACTCAGGCGACATCGGCGACTGTGGCAAGTCCTGCACGTCCTCGAAGAAGTACGTAATCGGCACATCCAAGGAACGGCTGAAATCGACCAGGCGGCTGGCACTGATACGGTTCGTGCCACGCTCGTACTTCTGGATCTGCTGGAAGGTCAGGTTGACCCGCCGGCCAAGGTCGGTTTGCGTCAATCCCAAAAGGGTGCGCCTAAGGCGCAGCCGATGGCCAATGTTGATGTCGATCGGATGTGGCGAATCAACGGAGCGCGGGCGACCGACTCGTCGACGGGGTGCCGGTTCAGCGACTTCTTTCTTGCCGCCTGTCGACACCGAACGCAAACGCCGGGGGGAATTAGCCATTTCAACCGTGCCTTATGCCATCAGAATGAGAGAAAGGGATCAGACAATAGGAAATTTCCTATTTGTCAAACCTTATCTGGACAATATGGCTAAGCGAAGGCAAATTGACAACTTACAACTGCTACTGGCTGAAAATGTTTCGCGGCAATCACCCCATTTAGTCGGTCAGGCTCGCCGCAGCGTCGCCTTTGCCGTCTTTAGGCGTAATCTTGTCGTCTGTCTCGCCGACGCCCCGAATCAGCCAGTCGAGCGTCTTGCCGGACGTTTGCGACAAACGGTCCAGTTCGTCCAACCTCGGCTCAACTTCGCCTTCTTCGAGCGCACTATACCGCGTTTGATCGATTTCCGCCGCCTTGGCGAACGCCGAAGGGCGCGGATAATCGGATTGCGCCCGCGCCATGGCGAGACGAGCGGGAAAACTGTCCGGCGCGTTCGCGACGACCTTAGCATTCACCGCCCGACCAACCGACGCTTTCTCAGGCGCGATCAAGGTGGCCTCGGGCATGCCAAGAAGACCGGCAAGTTCGCGGCGGACACGTTCGGGCAGATGTTTCGGCGTTCCGCGATGAACAAACTGGTGCAAATAGGCGTGATTGCGGCCAAGCGCGCGCGAAAGTGAAGCCAGCGTCACCCGATTCTGCTTAACCATTGCCAACAAGTAGGCACGGGCGGGATCCACGAGAAAGCCCCCGACTCAATTCGTCTAGAAATCCGAACACATAACATCGACTGATGGTGGAGAACGTGCCACTTAAGACAAGATTAGTATAGACCAATTCCATCGGTGCCTATTGTCAGAGGATTTCCTATCTGACCATTATAGGTCTGCGTTTACAGCCGTAGCGGGAAATCAGGTACGGTGTGAAGCTCAGGCTTTGACGAGGTCAGGCGTTGCTTTGATCCGCCAGTCGCGCATTCGGTGGCGTGACCAGATTCGAGTAATTCTCCCAGGCGATGACTCGTTAAACGCTAGCTCACTACGGGGATGCTAAACCGCGAGAGAATCTCACATTAGAAGACACCAAAACACTGACTCTCGGATAGGTTTGGGCCATCAATCACGGTGGGACTTCGCCCCAGGGGTGTCGCCTCAAAGCCGGCAAAGGTTTGCCTCGCCTTAGGCTTTGATCCAGCGGTGGCGCAAGATCGCAGCAACAGCTCAAGCGACCGGCGGCACGGCGATCAGCACCGTCGCCAGAAAATGGCAGAAACTGCCGGCCAAGACAAACACATGCCAGATGGCATGGTTGAAGCGCAAACGCTCCCAGGCGTAGAAGGCCACCCCGGCGCTGTAAATCACGCCGCCGAGCAGCAGCCAAAAGAGTCCGGCGACGCTGATGGCCGAAGCGATCTCGCCAACCGCGACAATCCCCATCCAGCCCATCACCAGATAGATCGGCACAACAATCCACCGGTCGTGGCGACGACGCACAAGCCGGAACACGATGCCGAATACAGCCAGCCCCCAAATCACGCCGAACAACGACCAACCCCAGCCACCGCCCAACCCGACCAAAGCGAACGGTGTGTAGGTGCCGGCGATCAGCAGAAAGATTGCCGTGTGATCAAACGCTTCGAACGCTGACCGCAGGCGTGCTCCGGCGGCCGAAAAGGACGCGATGGAATGGTAGGTCGCGGAGTGATAGAGCGTCGATGCCAGGAAAACCAGGATCAGCGTTGCGCCATAGATGCTGAGACTGACGAAATGAAGTGCGTCCCCATTGTTCTGCGCGGTCCAGACCAACAGCATAACCAAGCCCGCAATGCTGAACAGAAGCCCGGCCGCGTGCGTCGCGACGTTGACGACCTCCTCGATTGGCAACTGGGCCCGTTCGCGGTGGTGCGCGACGTAGTGCGGCAAGTGCAATCGCGGGGCCTTCATGCTCTTTGATATAGGCCCGCATTCACAGCCGGTCACATCACGAACCATTACCAGTATGAGACAGGCGTGTGACAGCAAATGCGATCACGAGGACCAGAGCGAATGAAAAGCCACTTTGGTCAAGTTACAATCGGCGCTATGGTTTCGCCATTGACGGCCCCATGCCGTGTCCTGGTGTGGTGGGCCTTCCAACCGATATCGACGCATGAACAGGGAGTTTTTTCGGACATGAAGACCTTTCTTACGGCCACGGCGGTCGCCGCCCTCGCGGTTGCATTGCCGGCCAGCGCCCAAGATTTCAGCCATGCTGTTGTGTTCGACATGGGCGGCAAATTCGACCGGTCCTTCAATGAAGGCATTTACAACGGAGTTGAACGGTTCAGCGACGAAACGGGCGTCGAGTACGCAGAATTCGAAGTCACGAACGAGGCACAGCGAGAGCAGGCCCTGAGGCGTATGGCGCAAGATGGCGCCGAAATCGTCATCGCCGTCGGTTTCGCGCAAGCCCCGGCGCTTGAGGTCGTGGCGGCCGAGTTCCCTGATACCAACTTCACCATCATCGACGCCGTGGTCGACCTGCCGAACGTGCAATCGGTCGTTTTCCGCGAGCATGAGGGTTCGTTCCTGGTCGGCATGCTGGCCGCGATGGCGTCGGAGACCGGGGCGGTTGGCTTCGTCGGCGGCATGGATATCCCGTTGATCCGCGCATTCGGCTGTGGTTTTGCCCAAGGCGCTCTTTACGCGGACCCCGATATCGAGGTGTACGAGAACATGACCGGTACGACGCCGGCCGCATGGAACGACCCTGGACGCGGTGGCGAGTTGGCGCGCAGCCAGTTCGACCGTGGCGCCGATGTCGTCTATGCCGCCGCCGGCGGCACTGGCCTTGGCGTCTATCAGGCGGCAGAGGACACCGGCAACCTGGCCATCGGCGTTGATTCCAATCAGAACTATTTGCATCCGGGCACCATGCTGACGTCGATGCTGAAACGCGTCGACGTCGCGGCTTACAACGCGTTTCTCTCCAGCCATGAAGGGACCTGGGAGCCCGGCATCCAGGTCTTGGGGCTGGCCGAAGAGGGTGTCGGATACGCCTTGGACGAGCATAATTGGGACCTTTTGACCCACGACATGGTCAACGCCGCCAACTCCGCGATCATCGGCATCATGAATGGCGATATCGAGGTCGTCGACTACAGGTCGGACAACACCTGCCCGGTGGAGTGACGGTCGGCGCGTCCTCACTGACCTCTGGTCGGGATGGCTAGCGACCCGAACGCGCGTTCGATGGCCGGTGCATTGCCGCCGGCCATCGAACTGCGTGCGATCAACAAGCATTTCGGGCCGGTTCACGCCAACAAGGACATTTCCATGACGGTGCCGAAGGGCACCATCCACGGCATCATCGGGGAAAATGGGGCCGGCAAGTCGACCCTGATGAGTATCCTGTACGGATTCTATGCAGCCGATTCAGGCGAGATCTTCGTCAACGGCCAACAGACCAAAATCGACAATTCAGACGACGCGATCGCGGCCGGCATCGGCATGGTGCATCAGCACTTCATGCTGGTCGATGTCTTCACGGTGCTGGAAAACATCATCCTTGGTGTCGAGGGCGGCGCGACACTGAAGCACGGCAGTGAGGCGGCCAGGAAGGCGCTGTTGGCGCTGGAGGAGGAATACCAGCTCGAGGTGCCGCTTGATGCGATCACCGGCGAGTTGCCGGTCGGCATTCAACAGCGCGTCGAGATCCTGAAGGCGCTGTATCGCGGCGCCGACATTCTGATCCTGGACGAGCCGACGGGCGTTCTGACGCCACAAGAGGCGGACCAGCTTTTCCGCATTCTCGGCACGCTGCGCGAGCAGGGCAAGACCGTCATCCTGATCACGCACAAGCTGCGCGAGATCATGGCCATTACGGATAATGTCACGGTCATGCGCCAAGGCGAGGTGGTCGCCAATGTCGCCACCAAGGACACCGACCGCGAACAGCTGGCGGAAATGATGGTTGGCCGCAAGGTGCTGCTGCGGGTCGACAAGGAGCCGGCCAGCCCCGGCAAGATCTTGCTTCAGGTCGATGACCTGAATGTCTATGACCGGCTGGGTGTCCGACGGGTAAAGGACGTGTCGTTCAATGTCCGTGCGGGAGAGATCGTCGGCATCGCAGGCGTGTCGGGCAATGGCCAGTCGGAACTGCTGGCGGCCGTGGCCGGCACCATGCGGCCCCGCAGCGGCACGGTTGTTATCGAAGGCAGCGACGTCACTAAGATGGCCGGCTTCGATGCGGCAACCACGCGGGCGCTGGGCCTCGGACATGTGCCGGAGGATCGGCACCACGAAGGGCTGGTCACCAGCTTTACAGCCAACGAGAATGCCATCCTCGGCTATCACCGTTCCGGCGACTACAATGGCAGCGTCTTTATGCAAGGCGGCGCCGTGGTCTCGGCCTGCGAGCGTTTCATGGCCGACTTCGACGTTCGGCCGCCCAACCCATTCCTAAAGGCCGCGAACTTTTCCGGCGGCAATCAGCAAAAGCTGATTGTGGCTCGCGAGATGGAGCAAGATCCCAAGGTGCTGCTGGTCGGCCAACCGACCCGCGGCGTGGATATCGGCGCCATCGAGTTCATTCATCGGCGGCTGATCGCGATGCGCGACGCCGGCAAGGCCGTTCTCCTGGTCTCCGTCGAGCTTGATGAGGTCATGAGCCTGTCCGACCGCATCCTGGTGATGTTCGACGGCCTCATCGTTGGCGAAATGCCGGCCGCCGACGCGACAGAGCAAAAGCTCGGCCTGATGATGGCCGGCATCAATCCGGACGCGGAGAGCAGCGCACCAGCGGCTGAGGCGGCATCGGCGTGAGCAGTTTCGGCAAACCGGCCGACGTGCCGAGATGGGTTAGCCTCGGCCTCGTGCCGCTCGTCAACCTGATCGCGGCCTTCATTCTTGCCGGCCTTGTCGTGCTGGTGATCGGCGAAGACCCGATCCGCGCGGTGCAACTGCTGATCAGCGGCGCATTCGGCAGCTTCGTCAACATCTCCTTCACGCTCTATTACGCGACCAACTTCATCTTCACCGGCCTTGCCTTTGCGGTGGCCTTCCATTGCGGCCTGTTCAATATCGGCTCGGAAGGGCAGGCCTATATTGGCGGGCTGGGCGTCGGCCTCGTCTGCCTCTGGCTGGGCGCGTTCCTGCCCTGGCCGATCCTGCTGCCGATCGCAATCGTCGCCGGCTGCCTGTTTGGCGCGGCCTGGGCGTTCATTCCAGCCTATCTGCAGGCCAAACGCGGCAGCCACATCGTTATCACGACCATCATGTTCAACTACATCGCCTCGGCGGTGATGGTCTATCTGATGGTCAACGTGCTGATCGCGCCGGGCCAGCAATCGCCGGAGAGCGTGCCGTTCGAGGACTGGGCGACGTTGCCGACCGTGACGGAGATGCTGGCTGCGATCGGCGTGCCGTTCCGCCGCGTGCCGCTGAACCTGTCGTTCATCTGGGCGCTGTTGTGCTGCGTTGCCGTGTTCTTTTTCATCTGGCGCACGCGCTGGGGCTACGAGATCCGGACGGTCGGGGCAAACCCGCAAGCGGCCGTCTATGGCGGCATTTCGGTGTCGCGCAACATGATCCTGGCCATGGCGATCTCCGGCGCACTGTCCGGCTTCGTGGGCCTGAACGAGATCATGGCCGTTCAGGAGCGCCTGCTCTTGAACTACGTCGCCGGCTATGGATTTGTCGGCATCGCGGTGTCCCTGATGGGCCGCAATCACCCGGTGGGCATTGTGCTCGCCGCGATCCTGTTCGGCGCGCTCTACCAGGGCGGGGCCGAGCTCGCCTTCGAGATGCCGCTGATCACCCGCGAGGTGGTGGTCGTCATCCAGGGCCTGGTGATCCTGTTCGCAGCCGCCCTGGAGAACATGTTCCGCGATCCGATCGAGAACTTCTTCAAGCGGCGCGGCGGCCGCGCCGAAGCCGTGGCGGCGGAATAGGCGGGCCGGCACGATGGAGCTCTTCAACGACCTGATCCTGCTGCTGGACGCCACAATCCGTGTCGCAACTCCGCTGATCTTCGCCGCGCTGGCCGGCCTCTACTCGGAACGGTCGGGCGTGTTCGACATCGGCCTTGAAGGCAAGATGCTGATCTCGGCCTTTGCCGCTGCCGCCATTGCGGCGGTTAGCGGTTCGGTGCTGATCGGTCTGGCGGCAGGCATGCTCGCCGGCATCATGTTTGCCTTGCTGCATGGTTTTGCCTGCATCACCTATCGCGGCAACCAGATCGTTTCCGGCGTGGCGATCAACATGCTGGCGGTCGGCCTGACCACCAGCCTGGGCCATGCCTGGTTCCAGCGCGGCGGCCAGACGCCCAGCCTGGAGAACCCTGAGGAATTCGAGGGCGTCGACCTGCCGTTCGTGCCGCCGAGCGACACGGAAATCGCCGAAGGACTGGAGGATGCGGGGCTGGACCTGAACCCGCGCGACGATGAGTATTTCATCGATGCGGTTGAGGATTTACCGCCGGAGGAGATTACCGAGGCGGACAGCGTCGAAGAGTTGATGGACACCGTCATCGCCGCCGACCCGGAGCTGGGGAACCGCCAGATCGGACGACTGGAAAGCGCCGCTGAAGAAGCGGACCAGTCGGGGGAAGGCATCGAAGGTGTCACCGAAGTGCTGGCCGAGGCGGCGGCGGAGCCGACCCCGTTCGTGAGCTGGGCCATGGGCGGTATTCAGGATTTTGCGAACGGCTTCGTGGATATCCTGCAAGCCGAACGGTTCTTCAGCATCCAACTGCCACTGGCGGAGACCTTGGCCGACGTGCCCATCATCGGCGGCATCTATAGCGAGTTGCTGAGCGGCCACAGTATCCTGGTCTATGTCGCGATCCTGGCCGTGCCGTTTACCGCCTGGGTGGTCTACCGCACACGCTTCGGCTTGCGCCTGCGCGCAGTCGGCGAAAATCCGGCCGCGGTCGATACGGCGGGCATCTCCGTTACCTGGCTGCGTTATCGCGCCGTGATCATCACAGGCCTTCTATGCGGCCTGGCCGGCGCCTACCTCTCAACCTCTCAAGGGGCGGCGTTCGGGCGCGAGATGACGGCCGGACAGGGCTTCATCGCGCTGGCGGCGTTGATCTTCGCCAAATGGCGGCCCTGGCCGGTGCTGTTCACCTGCCTGCTATTTGGCTTCTTCGGTGCGATTGAGGCGCGCCTGCAAGGCGCCGAGATCCCCGGCATCGGCGAGATCCCCGTGCAGTTCATTCAGGCCCTGCCCTACATTCTGACCGTGGTCGTTCTGGCCGGCTTTATCGGAAAGGCCGTGGCACCGAAGGCAGGCGGCATTCCGTACGTCAAGGAACGCTGACGATGGCCTTTGCGTCTCGTTTCGGCGACCTGTTTGAGGCGGCGGCAAAGGCGCGCAAGAATGCCCACGTGCCCTATTCCAACTTCAAGGTCGGCGCCGCGCTACTGACCGAAGGTGGCGACGTTATCGCTGCGTGCAATGTTGAAAACGCGGCCTATCCGCAGGCCCAATGCGCCGAGGCCAGCGCGATCGGCTGCATGGTTGCCAAGCATGGCGCCACCAGGATCGTGGAGGCGCTGGTGATCGGCGGCGAGGTAGGTGACGGGATGTTGTGCAGCCCCTGTGGTGGTTGTCGCCAGCGCTTGCGCGAATTCGCGTCGCTGGAGACGCCGGTGCATATCTGCGGCCCGGAAGGGCTGCGCAAAACGATGACAGTCGACGAGCTGCTGCCCTTGTCGTTTGGACCCGATAATCTGGACACATGAACCCATGAGCACGGCGACCGATGCGACCGAGGCGGCGCTGACCGTTCAGCACCGCCTGCCCGGCTTCGTCCCCAGGATGGGTATCGTCCTCGGTTCCGGCCTTGGCCCGTTGGCGGACAGGATCGAGGATGCGCATGCCATCACGTACGATGACTTGCCGGGATTCCCGCCCATCGGGGTGAGCGGTCATGCCGGCAAGCTGATCCTGGGCCTGCTCGGCGGGGTGCCGGTGGTGTGCCTGGCCGGCCGGGCGCACGCCTATGAGGGCCGGATCGACGCCATGAAGGTGCCGGTGCGCACCGTAAAGCTGATCGGGGCCGAGGCCATTTATCTGACCTGCGCGGCCGGCAGCATGCGCGAAACCGTCGGGCCCGGCAGCCTGATGACCATCACCGACCACCTCAACCTGATGGGCGGCAATCCACTGGCGGGGCCGAACGACCCGGATTTCGGGCCGCGTTTCCCGCCGATGGACGGGGCCTACGACCCGGAACTGGTCGCCGCGCAAAGGCAGGCGGCGGCATCTTTGGGCATATCCCTGGCCGACGGCGTCTATGCCGCCTGGCTGGGCCCGGCCTTCGAGACCCCGGCCGAGGTGCGCATGATCAAGGCGCTGGGCGCCGATGCGGTCGGCATGTCGACGGTGCCCGAATGCATCGTCGCGCGCCATTGCGGCCTGCGGGTCACGGCAACGGCCGTGATCACCAATCTGGGCGTCGGACTGTCTGACGGACCGGTTAACCACGACCAAACGCTATCGGCCGCCGCGGAAGCCAGCGAGCAGCTTCAAGGCCTGGTGACGGAGGTGGTGCGCGCTTTTGGATAGCTGGCGTCGCGGCAGGCCGCGGCGTATGATCGGGCCAGCTTCAAACAGGACGAGAGGCCTCTTACATGTCCGCCCAGGAATCGGCGCCGGACCAACCGCAAGGCAGCGCACAAATCCACCATCTGCCGGGCCAGCCATCGGCACTGCCGACACAGCCATGGCCGGCCGAACCAAGTAATCCGGGCACGGCCTTGGATCGCGACCTGGTCGACACGGTACGCGTCAATCTCAGCGCGGTGGAGCGCAGGGCCGGAACCTTGACCACGCGCCGCACAGTGAAGAAGGACTGGCAGGCTGCCTGGCTTTTGAAGGCGATCAGTTGCATCGACCTGACGACGTTGAACGGGGACGACACGGCCGGCCGGGTCAGGCGCCTGTGCGCCAAGGCGCGTGCGCCGTTGCGGCCGGACCTGGTCGAGGCGCTAGGCATCGGCGACCTCGGGCTCACAACCGGCGCGGTGTGCGTCTATCACACCTTCGTGGAAACGGCCGTGGAAGCTTTGCGCGGCACCGACATTCCGGTGGCCGCCGTTTCGACCGGGTTTCCCGCCGGCTTGAATCCGACGGACGTCAAGCTGCGCGAGATCGAGGCGTCGGTCGCGGCGGGCGCGCGCGAAATCGACATTGTCGTTACCCGTGAACATGTCCTGACCGGCAACTGGCAGGCGCTCTACGACGAGGTGAAGGCGTTCAAGGCGGCCTGCGGCCATGCCCATATGAAAACCATCCTGGCGACCGGCGATCTGGCGACGCTGCGCAATGTTGGCCGCGCCTCGATGGTCGCGATGATGGCCGGGTCGGACTTTATCAAGACCTCGACGGGCAAGGAGGGCGTGAACGCGACCCTGCCGGTGGCCTTGGTCATGGTGCGGGCGATCCGCGCCTATCACGCCTGGTCGGGCAACGTGGTCGGCTTTAAGCCCGCCGGCGGCATCTCGACGGCCAAGGACGCGCTGGGCTTTCAGTTCCTGATGAAGGAGGAATTGGGCCGTTCCTGGCTGGAACCCGGACTGTTCAGGTTCGGCGCCTCCAGCCTGCTGGCCGACATCGAACGGCAGCTAGAGTTCCACGTCACTGGCCGGTACGCCTCATACGACCATCACGCCGTGGGCTAAACCAACAATGACCGTCGCGCAAATCTTCGAGACCATGGAATACGGACCGGCGCCCGAGAGCGATGCCGAGGGGCGCGCCTGGATCGCCCGGCACAAGGGCGTCACCAAGCTGTTCATTGGTGGCCGTTGGGTGAAGGCCAAGTCCGGCGCCGACTTCGAAACATCGAACCCGGCAACCGGCCAGCCGTTGATCCGCATTGCCGAGGCCGGCGACAAGGACGTTGACGCGGCCGTTAAGGCGGCGCGCGCGGCCCAACCCGACTGGGCCGCCCTGCCCGGCCATCAACGCGCGCGGTACCTTTATGCCTTGGCTCGGCTGATCCAGAAGCACAGCCGCCTGCTAGCGGTGCTGGAGACGCTGGATAACGGAAAGCCGATCCGCGAGACACGCGATCTCGACATCCCTCTGGTCGCCCGGCACTTCTACCACCATGCCGGCTGGGCTCAGCTTATGGACACGCGGCTGGCGGACCGAATGCCCGTCGGCGTCTGCGGTCAGATTATCCCGTGGAACTTCCCGCTTTTGATGCTGGCCTGGAAGATCGCGCCGGCGATTGCGCTGGGCAACACGGTGGTGCTGAAGCCGGCGGAGTTCACCAGCCTGACGGCGCTCGCCTTCGCCGAGCTGTGCGAAAAGGCCAGGCTGCCGGCCGGGGTGGTCAACATCGTCACCGGCGGCGGCGCCACGGGCGAGTTGATCGTCAACCATCCGGACATCGACAAGATCGCATTCACGGGCTCGACCGAGGTCGGCCGGGCGATCCGGACGGCGACCGCCGGGTCGGCCAAGTCCCTGACCTTGGAGCTGGGCGGCAAGTCGCCGTTCATCGTCTTCGACGACGCTGATCTCGACAGCGCGGTGGAGGGCGTGGTCGACGCCATTTGGTTCAATCAGGGCCAGGTCTGCTGCGCCGGGTCGCGCTTGCTGATCCAGGAAGGCATCTACGACGCCATGGTCGCCAAGCTGCGTGCGCGGATGGAAAGCCTGCGCGTCGGCGACCCGCTCGACAAGGCGATCGATATCGGCGCCATTGTGGCCCCGGTCCAGCTTGAGCGCATCCGGACACTGGTTGACCAAGGCGTTTCGGAAGGTGCGGATCTATGGCAACCAAGCTGGGCCGTGCCGACCGAGGGCTGCTTTTTCCCGCCCAGCCTGTTCACCAACGTCTCACCCGCATCGACCGTGGCGCGCGTCGAGATCTTCGGGCCCGTGATCGCGGCGATGAGCTTCCGCACGCCGGCAGAGGCCGTGCAACTGGCCAACAACAGCGAATACGGGCTGGCCGCCAGCGTGTGGAGCGAGTCGATCAATCTGGCGCTGGACATCGCGCCCAAGCTGAAAAGCGGCGTTGTGTGGGTGAACACGACAAACCAGTTCGATGCGGCCGTCGGCTTCGGTGGTTACAAGGAGTCGGGCTTCGGGCGCGAAGGCGGCTTGGAAGGCACCTACGCGTACACCAAGCCGCGTCGCGATAAGGAGCGTGCGGATTGGCGTGAGCCAGATCCGTTGCCGAAGCCGAAGCCCGCCGAAGGCAGTCCGCTCGGCATCGACCGTACGCCGAAACTCTATGTCGGCGGCAAGCAAGCGCGGCCGGACGGCGCCTACAGCCGGCCGGTTTTGGCACCGGACGGCACGATCCTGGGCGAGGTCGGCGAAGGTAACCGCAAGGACATCCGCAACGCGGTCGAGGCCGCGCGCAAGGCGGCCGGTTGGGCCAGCGCCAGCACTCACAACAGGGCACAGATCCTCTACTACATCGCCGAGAATCTTGAGGCGCGGGCCGATGAGTTTGCCGCGTGCCTGTCCGCCATGACCGGCGCGAAGCCCAAGGCCGCCCAGGCCGAGGTGGCAGCAAGCGTGGCGCGCCTGTTCAGCTATGGCGCCTGGGCCGACAAGTTTGACGGCGCGGTGCATTCACCGCCCTTGCGCGGTGTCGCCCTGGCAATGAACGAACCGGTCGGCGTGGTCGCCGTCGCCTGCCCCGATATCCCTCCGCTGCTCGGTTTTGTCAGTCTGGTGGCGCCCGCGATCGCCATGGGCAACCGGGTGATCGCGGTGCCGTCGGAACGTCATCCGCTGTCGGTGACAGACCTCTATCAGGTCTTCGATACCTCCGATGTGCCGGGCGGCGTCGTCAACATCGTCACCGGCGACAGGGACGCTCTGTCGTCGGTGCTGGCCAAGCACGATGCCGTCGACGCCATCTGGTACTGCGGCAGCCCCGAAGGCTCGGCCGACGTCGAGCGCGCCTCGGCCGGCAACCTGAAACAAGTCTGGGTCGACAATGGCCAAACACGCGACTGGCTGGACCCGACCGACGGCGAAGGCGAGGAGTTCCTGCGTGCCGCCACGCAGGTGAAGAACGTCTGGATACCCTACGGCGAGTAGCGCCTGGCCAATCGGTGGCTGCGGAGTAGCCTCGCGACCGTTATGGCTGCATTGACGGGCCGGCACTTGCCGCATGCGTCAGCGGCTGACAGTCTCGCGCGTCGCCCTTCGAACCAGACAGCGAAGCTGAGCCATGTCCACGCCAGGCTTCTTGCCTCAGGAAACCATCCGCAAAAAGCGCGACGGGCTGACGCTGAGCGATGACGAGATCGCCGCCTTCATCGGAGGCGTGACACATGGCAGCGTCACGGAAGGACAGGTCGCCGCCTTTTGTATGGCAACCGTGCTGAAGGGCATGACCATGCCGGAGCGCGTCGCGCTGACGCGATCCATGACCCAGTCCGGGCGTGTGCTCGACTGGCCCGATCTAGACGGCCCGGTCCTGGACAAGCACTCGACCGGGGGGGTCGGTGATAAAGTCAGCTTGATCCTCGGACCCGCGATTGCGGCCTGCGGCGGCTACAACCCGATGATCTCGGGGCGAGGCCTTGGCCACACGGGTGGCACGCTGGACAAGTTCGACTCCATTCCCGGCTATCAAAGTCAGCCGGACTTGGACACGCTGCGCCGCGTCGTGCGGGACGCTGGCACGGCGATCATTGGGGCAACCAGCGATATCGCGCCGGCGGATCGGCGCATGTACGCCATTCGTGATGTTACCGGTACCGTCGAATCGATCGATCTCATCACCGCGTCGATCCTGTCCAAGAAGCTGGCTGCCCGCCTGGGCGGATTGGTCATGGATGTCAAATTCGGCTCCGGCGCGTTTGCCGCCAAACTCGAGGATGCGATAGCGCTCGCCGAAAGTATCGCCCATGTCGGCAGCGGCGCTGGTACACCCACTGTCGCCTTGCTGACAGACATGAACCAGGTGCTCGGCACGACCGCTGGCAACGCGGTCGAGGTCGCCGAGGCGGTCAAGTTCATGACGGGCGGCGAACAGGACGCGCGCCTTTACGGCATAACCCGCGACCTCGTGGCCGAGGCGCTGGTGCTGGGCGGCCTGGCAGACCATGTGGCGGCTGCCGCTGCCGCGTTCGATCAAGCGATCCAAAGCGGTGCTGCAGCGGAACGGTTCGGACGCATGGTGGCCGGCCTGGGCGGCCCAGCGGACTTCATCGAACGCTGCGACTTTCATCTGCCCACGGCGGCCATCGTGCGCGACGTCTCTGCAGACGGCGACGGCATCGTAACCGAAATTGACACGCGGAAACTGGGTCTTGCCGTTGTCGCCATGGGCGGCGGCCGCACGCGCCCCGAGGACGCTGTCGATCACGCCGTTGGGCTGACACAGGTTGCCGGCATCGGCGATCGGATCGGTCAGGCGGGCAAGCCCTTGGCGCAGGTCCACGCGGCCAGCGAGGCCTCGGCCGAACAGGCGATCGACGCCGTGCGCCGGGCCTTCACGATCGGCGACGAAGCACCCGCGAAGCGACCGCTGATCGCCAAACGCGTCACCGCGCCCACGCCATGACGGCGGAGGCGGCCGGACCCGCCGACCGCGTCGCTCGGGGGATCGGACTTTATGTACTGGCGATCCTGCTGCTCGCCAGCATGGACGCGGTCATCAAATGGCTGTCGTCCGATTACCCGACCCAGCAGATCGTCTTCTTCCGGGCTTTGTTCGGCCTCTTGCCGCTAATGACGATCTTGGCCATTCGTCGCCGGTTTCGGGACCTTCGAACGCGGCGTCTGGGCGGACAATTGGGGCGCGGCGTACTGTCCGCCTGTGCGGCGCTGTGCTTCTTCTATGCCTTTGGGCAGATGCCGCTGGCGGACGCCTACGCCATCGCCTTCGCCTCGCCGCTGTTGGTCACGGCGTTGAGCGTGCCGCTGCTGGGCGAGCCCGTTGGTCGGCACCGCTGGGTCGCCGTCGGGATCGGCTTCGTCGGCATTCTGGTGGTTTTGCGGCCGGGCCAGTCCGGCCTTGACCAGTTTCTGACGCTCGGCGCGCTCGCTGCCTTGGCGGGCACGTTCTTCTTTTCCCTGTCGGTGGTGCTGATCCGACGCATGACCCGCACGGAATCAAACGCTTCCCTCGTCTTTTATGCCGCACTCGTCACGATCGTGGTGTCGGGCTCGGGGCTACCGTTCGGGTTCGTCTGGCCGGATCCGTCGGACCTCGCCCTCATGGCCCTCGTCGGCCTGCTCGGCGGCTTCGGCGTCATCTTCGTCACCGAAGCCTTCCGTTCTGCCCCGGTTTCCATCCTGGCACCGTTCGAATACACCGCCATGATCTGGGCGCTGGTCTACGGCTATTCGATCTGGGGTGACGTGCCGGACGGCTGGGTCTTGAGCGGCGGCGCGATTGTCATCTGCAGCGGCCTTTACATCCTGCACCGTGAAACGCGGCGACGCACGAACCGCGCGGCGACAGAGCGGCTGGCGATGGCGCCGGTGAACCAAACCGGCGCCAAGGATGAGAACTGATCGAGTTTGGGCCGGCCGTCGTCGGCATGCCATAGTGGTGGGCTGACAACCAAAAGGACCGCTCAGTTCCCATGCCGACCAGCGACAAACGACTGCAACAATTGCCCAAGGCCGAGTTGCACCTGCACCTGGAAGGCGCGGCCAGCCCGGATCTGGTGCGCCGCCTCGCGGCGCGCAACAAGATGACTTTGCCGGACGATTTGTTCGATGCCGATGGCGGCTTTCTCTGGAACGACTTTCTGCATTTTTTGCAAGTCTTCGATGTGGCAAGCAGCGTGATCCGCACGCCGGAGGATTATCGCGACCTGACCTACGAGCACCTGATGGCGTCGGCCGAAGAGGGCGGCATCTATGCCGAGCTGATGTCGTCGCCCGACCATGCCGCGCTTGCCGGCTTGTCCTATGTCGAGCATCTCGAGGGCATCGCGCACGGCATCGAGGACGCCAGACGTGACAGCGGCATCGAGGCCCGGATTATCGTGACCTGCGTTCGG
>JBCBSH010000016.1:0-36385 GCA_039819285.1 Pseudomonadota bacterium | reverse complement strand
CGCCGTCGGACAGCAGGACCACCGTCGCCGGCTCGTCCTGATAACGCAACTCCTCCGCCGCCTGGCGCACCGCGTCGGTCAGCGGCGTGCGGCCGAGTGGCATGATCGCGTTGATCTCGCCGATCAGCGTTTGCGGTTCGACCGGCCCGACCTCGCGGATCAACTCGATGTCCGTACAGTCGCCCTCGCGCCGGTGGCCGTAGGCGACGACGCCCAAGGGGGTCGTGCTGTCCCAACCCTGCAGCAGATCGCCCAGGACCTCGCGCGCGATTTCAATCTTGCTGACGCCGTCGATCTGGCCCCACATGCTGCCCGACGCGTCCAGCACGATGATCGTGTTCTGCGCCTGCGCGGCGGCCGAGAGCGATAGCGCGGTCGCGGCGGCCAGGCCGGTAAGTAGCAGGCGGGTGGGGCGGGGGACGGGCATGGCAACTCCTTCGGCGCGCTTCGCGTTTGACGGAAGGCCGGATATTGACCAATCGAGCCCGTGCCGAAAAGCCCTTTTGCAGGAACACCTTTGTGACATGATTGCTTTTTACCAACCGCGCATGACCGGCCGACATGGCATGACGTTTCCAAATTCTCGCTTACATGCTCTGGGCAGCTTTGGCCTGCGCTGCGGGGTGGCCGCCATCCTGGCGATCGTGAGCGTATTGCCGATGGCCCGCGCCCAGCAGGACCCGCTGACAATTCACCCGCCCGAGATCGTGTGGCAGGCCGACGGTATCTCTGCGCAGATCGCTCAGCTTTCCAGGCCCGGCGTAAGACATAGCGGCCGCCTAATGATCGCCTTTCTCGATCCCGCGCGGTTCGAGGCCGATGTGACCGACCGGCTGCCGGTGTTCAGCGATGCCACGAGCGCGCGCTGGCAACTCACAGTCGATGGCGGGTTCTTCGACGAAAACGAACGCCCGCTCTACCTGCTTCAGGAAGGGCCCCAGATCCACGCGCCGTTCCGCAACGGCACCAGCGCCGTCTTCTGGTGCCGTGACGGCGCCTGTCGCATCACTCATGCGCGCGACTACGATCCTTACCAGCCGGTGGATATCGCAGTGCAATCCTCGCCGCGCGTGTTCGCCAACGGCGCGCCGACGGTCGGCGTCCGCAATCGAAACGCCATGGCGTCGCGCGCCGGGATCGCGATCACCAGGTCCGGCCAGGTCGCGGTGTTCGCCACCGATCGCTGGCCCTGGCAAGGGCTGACCTTTGACGAGGTTGCGACCCTGGTGGCGCCGCTGATCGGCGCCACCGACATTCTGATGCTCGACGGAGGCTCGTCGGTCGTGTTCGAGCTGGACGCGCCGGGCTTTTCGCTCTCCGCGCGGGGCAGCGGCCGGTCGGTGCCGTACATGATCAGCTTTTTCGGAACGGGGTAGGGGCGATGTCCGGCTTAGGTGAGATCTTGGCCCTTAGGTATGGCGATCAGCACGCCGACGACCCGTTGTTGGTGTCGTCGACGCATATCGAGCGCATGGCCGCGCGCGGGTCGGTCCGCCGCTTCGCCGACCGGCCCGTCGACATGGGCCTGATCCAAGGACTGTGCGCCGTCGCATTGGCCGCACCGACCAAGAGCGACCTGCAACAGCGGGACATCGTCATCATTCAGGACCCAGCGGTTCGCGGGCAGTTGGACGATCTAGTCAGCGGCCAGCAATGGGTGGTCGGGGCTCCAGCGTTCCTGGTGTTCTGCGGCAACAATCGGCGCCAGCGGCAGCTTCATGACTGGCGTGAACGGCCGTTCGTGAACGACCATCTCGATGCCTTCGTCAATGCGGTCGGTGACGCCGCCATCGCGCTCGCCACCTTCGTCACGGCGGCCGAGGCGGTGGGGCTGGGTACCTGTCCGGTCAGCGCCGTGCGCAATAGAGCTGAGGAGGTCAGCGCGCTGTTGCGCCTGCCCGACCATGTCTTTCCGTTCGCCGGCTTGGCGCTCGGCTGGCCGGCAGAGGAAGCCGCCATCAGCCTTCGTCTGCCGCTCAGCGCGACGGTCCATGTCGATAGGTTCGACGAGCGTGACGTGGAACAACAGGTGCAGGCCTATGATTCGCGCCGGGCGGCGGCCCAGCCTTACGCCAGTCAGAGGCGCGAAGACGCGTTCGGCGCCAGCGACCCCTATACCTGGTCAGAGGACAAGGCGCGGCAGTATAGCCTGCCGGAGCGCGCCGATTTCGGCGCCTTCGTCAGACGCAAGGGGTTCAGGCTGGACTGATCGGCTAATCCCTGACAACCAGCACCGACGATGCCGCGTGGCGCACGACGCGTTCGGCGTTGGAACCCAACAGCCCTGCACTGCCCGTCTCCGGCCGGTGGGCGGCCATCACGATCAGATCCGCTTTGATCTCGTCCGCAATGCGCAGCACCTCGCGGTAGATCCGCCCGTGCGCGACGATGTGCTGGAGCTGGATGCCCTCGGGCACATGGTCGCGCGAGAACTCGTGCAGGGCGTTCTGCGCGTCCTCCAGGGCTTTGTGTTCAAATCCGTCGGGGAAGTACTGGCCGACGATGCTCATGCCGAAGTCCGGCACCACGGTCATAATGTGAAGCCGGGCGCCGAACGCCTTGGCGTATTCCACGGCCGTCGGCAGCGGCTTCTTCCAGGTGCTTTCCGTCGTCACATCGATCGACAGCAGGATATCCGTGTACATCTGCCCGCTCTCCTAACCTTCTGCCTAAGCCGTCGCCGGTTGACCGGCCGCGCGCCGGTTGCGGCCGCGTTGCAGAAGAATGATACCGGCCAGCAGGATCAGCGCAGGGATCCAGATCAATTCCTTCGGCGGAACATCGGCCGCAACCACGATTTCATCGATTTGATAGTCGAGATCGAGGCCCGCTTCGAAGGCCGGGCTACCAAACGTAACGTTTTGAAGAACGGCCCGGCCATCGGTTAGCGCGACCGTCGTGCCGATCAGTTCGAGGCGCTCCTGCGCGGTTGGCGCCTCGGGCAGCGTGATCACAGCCGTGCGATCCACGGGATCACCTGAGACTATGTCCTCCCCGCTGACCCTAATCTGCAAGCTTCCGTCAGGCGGGACATTATCGACAACTTCAAAGATTTCGTTACCGGGGACGATTTCAGTCGGCGGAAACATCATGTCCATCCAGTAGCCCGGCCGGAACAGGGTAAAGGCCACCAGCAGCAGTACCAGCGACTCCCAAATACGGCTCTTGGAAAGGAAGTAGCCCTGGGTGGCGGCGGCAAAGACCAGCATGGCTATCACCGCACTGACCACGGTCAACACGAGGCTGACCGGTCCCTGGATATCGTAGAGGATCAACTGGGTGTTGAAGATGAAGATGAAGGGCAGGGCGACCGTGCGCAGCGAATAGAAGAACGCCGTAAAGCCGGTCTTGATCGGGTCGCCGCCCGAGACAGCCGCAGCCGCAAAGGATGCTAAGCCCACAGGTGGCGTTACGTCCGCCATGATGCCGAAATAGAAGACGAACAAGTGCACCGCGATCAGCGGGACGACCAGGCCGCTTGCCGCTCCTAGCTCGACGATCACAGGTGCCATCAGGGCCGAGACGACGATGTAGTTGGCGGTCGTCGGAAGTCCCATGCCCAGGATCAGCGACAGGATCGCGACCAGGACCAGCATCAAGATCAGGCTGCCGCCGGACAGGAACTCGACAAACGCGCTCATCACCAGGCCGATGCCGGTGAGCGAGACCGTGCCGACGATAATGCCCGCTGTCGCCGTGGCGATGCCAATGCCGATCATGTTGCGCGCGCCGGCCACCATGGCCTCAAACAGCTCGCTGAAACCCCGCTTGCCAGCCGCGTGCAGCGCCGTCTGGCTGTTACGGTAGCCAACCGCCTTGCGCCGGAACCGGTCGCGCATCAGGAACACCACGAACGCCGCGACGCAGACCACGATCTCAATCGCGACGATCAGTTCCGCCGGCCAGGTGTCGCCCGCGGAGATCAACAGCACGCCGGCGGCAATGATCGCGGCGACGATGATCAGCATGATGATGTTGTTGATGACCAGCGCGATCAGATTGATCACCGCCTCGCCGATGAAGGCGAAAAAGCCGGCACCGCCGGTGGCCTGACCACGGAACAGGGCCATCAGCGGGCGCTGGGTCAGCAGGATGATGACCATGAACACAACCGCCCAGAAGGCCGACAGGCCCGGCGAAAGGCGTTCGATCATCAGGTTCCAGACCAGAACAATGATCGGCAGGAAGTAGTAGAGGCCGGTCTTCACCGTCGGGCCGACCTCAGGAAGGCTGACGACCGGCGCGTTCGGGTCGTCCATCTCCAGTTCCGGATAGCGCGCGGCATAGGCGACCAGCGCCACGTAGATCGCCAGCAGAATGACGGCACCGATCCAGGCGGCGGCGAAGTCCCCGAACAGCGTGGTCAGAACCGACATGCCGAAGAAGACGGCCATCGCCCCGAGGATGACGTTCATCAGGACGAGCCCGCCGACCGAGACGGTTCGCTTGAACCGGTCCTTCGGCAGGCTGCGGGCAAAGGCGCTGAAGATGATCCACTCGACGATCCCGATCAAAACGACGGCGATCAGGCCGAAGACCGGGTCGGCCAAAAGGCCGGCCAACTCAAAACCGCCGGCTATCACACCGGCGACGATGATGACGGTCGCCAAGGTGATGCCAAACGCGATCAGGGCCCATTTCGCCGGCAACGGCTCGCCGGGCTTGGGTAGCGCCTTCATGCCGGTTTTCAGCGCCTCCAGATGGACGATGTAAACCAGCGCGATGTACGAGATGATCGCCGGCAGGAACGCGTGCTGGATCACCTCCGTGTACGGAATGCCGACATACTCAACCATCAGGAAGGCGGCGGCACCCATGACCGGCGGCATGATCTGGCCGTTCACAGACGAGGCAACCTCAACGGCGCCCGCCTTTTCCGGCGTGAAGCCGACCCGTTTCATCAGCGGCACGGTGAATGTGCCGGTGGTGACCACGTTGGCGATCGACGAGCCGGAGATCAGGCCCGTCATGCCCGAGGCGACGACGGCCGCCTTGGCCGGCCCGCCGCGCAAATGGCCCAGCATGGCGAACGCGAGCTTGATGAAATAGTTGCCCGCCCCCGCGCGGTCGAGCAAGGCGCCGAAGAGCACGAACAGGAAGACAAACCGGGTCGAGACGCCCAGCGCGATGCCGAACACGCCCTGGTCGGACAGCCAGAACTGGTCCATCGCCCGATTGAGCGAGGCGCCCTGGTAGCGAATCACATCCGGCAGGAACGAGGCGTTGCCGAAGAAGACGTAAAGCAGGAACACGATGGCCACGACCATCAAGGGCGGGCCTAGCGACCGGCGGGTGGCTTCCAGGAGCAGCAGCAGGCCGGCGGCAGAAACCACAATGTCAAGCACGATCGGCAGGCCAGGCCGCGTCGACAACTCGTCGATGAACCAGAACCGGTAGGTGGCACAGAAGGTGCCGACCAGCGCCAGGACCCAGTCGACCCAGGGTACGCGGTTGCGCGGGCTGCGTTTCAGGGCGGGATAGGCCAGAAACGCCAGGAACATGGCGAAGCCCAGATGCAGCGAGCGCGCCTGGGCATCGTTGATCACCAAGAGGCCGGTGATGAAGGGCAGGGGCGAAGCGTACCAGATCTGGAACGCCGACCAGCCGAATGCCGTCCACAGCAAAAGCTGCATGACGAACTTGCTGTCGGGTTGCCGCGCGCCGGTATCGGTCGACGCGACCAGATCTTCCAGATCAGCGTCGGATAGCTGCCGGTCTTGGCTCTGATCAGCCATATGTGTCACCCCGTTCCGCGCCCCGCTTTGCGGGGCTTTGTTATCCGGCCACGTGTGTTTGCGGCCGACTTATCCTTACGCGTAATAGGGAAAAGCGGGCGGGGTCAAGCCCCGCCCGCTCAAAACAACTCAAAAAGATGACGCCAAATCAGGACCGCAGACGGTCCGGCACCTCGATGCCGACGGCATCGAAATACATCAGCGCGCCTGGATGCATCGGCGCCGACAGGCCGCCATCGACCATGTCGTTCGGGTCCAGATTGGCGAATGCCGGATGCAGCCGCTGGAAGGCTTCGAAATTGTCGAAGACCGCCCGCACGACCTCGCAGATCGCGTAGTCCGGCACGTCGGTGCTGGAGACGAAGGTCGCCCGCACACCGAACGTATCCGTGTCATCCGGATTGCCGTTGTACATGCCGCCAGGCACGGTCGCCGCGGAGTAGAACGGGTTTTCCGCGATCAGCCCGTCGACCTCTGGCCCGGAGATCTCGACGATCACCGTATCACAGGTTGTGGTCGCCTCCTGGATCGTGCCAGACGGGTGACCGACCGTGAACGGCATGACGTCGAAATTGTTGTCGCACAGCGCCTGGCTCTGCTCGGCGGTCGCCAGTTCGGAGACCTGGCTGAAGTCGTCCTGGGTCCAGCCCAAGGCGCCCATCAACACCTCGAAGGTGCCACGTGCACCCGAACCCGGGTTGCCGATATTGACGCGGTTGCCCGGGATGTCAGCCATCGACTGAACGCCGGAATCCGCCCGGGCCAGCACCGTCAACGGCTCCGGATGGACCGCGAACACAGCCCGCAGGTTCGGGTTGGCCTCCGGGAAGTTCTCGTGGCTGCCATTGAAGGAATGGTGCTGCCAGTCGGACTGAACGACGCCCATGTCCAACTCGCCGGTTTGGATGGCGTTCAGGTTGAACACCGAGCCGCCGGTGGACTCGACCGACATGCGCACGCCATGCTGGTCGCGATTGGCCGCGACCAGACGCTGGATCGCGCCGCCGGTAGGATAGTACACGCCCGTCACACCGCCGGTTCCGATGGTCAGGAACATTTCCTGGGCATCGTCGGGCGTATTGCACGGGTTGTCCTGGGCCGTCGCCGACACCGAAAGACCGGCGCCAACCATCAGGGCCAGGGCAGAAGTTGTGAGCTTTTTCATGAAACTGCCTCCAAGCACTTTCTATTGTCTCGGCGCTTCGTAGCCGAACGCCGGGTTGTTTTCCGCCGGTCCCATCAACCGGCGCAAGCATGTGCGGATACTTTGCAAGCGCCAAGATGTCAACGACACCGACCGACGCACGCTATCCGCCGTCCCGAGGCAGTTTGGGCCGCCAACAAGACGAATCAGGCTTTCGTCGCCGCCAGGCCGATGGCCGAGGATGGTCGCCTAACGTCCATCACCCACAGCGGTGTCCGAAGCCCGCAAGACTATGCCCGCTGATGGTTGTTCGCGTCAACGCACCGTCGATAACATGGTCAGCTTAAGTTTATGTTTTTTCACTCAATATTTGTGTGAATTCAGGCTGACGCCCGTGATGTGAGGCGTCGTTTGGGCCAGCCTCCCCACACTAGGCGGCCTTGTCTTTAAGGCCCAAGATCGCGGCGTCAACCGCGTCGCCCAGGCGTTCCACGATCGTCGCGACTTCTGCCTCGCCGATGATGAACGGGGGGGCTAGCAGGATATGGTCGCCCTGTCGGCCGTCGATCGTGCCGCCCATTGGATAGCACATCAGGCCGCGTCCCATGGCCGCGCGCTTGATGCGGGCGTTCAGTTTCAGCGCGGGGTCGAACGGCTGCTTGGTCGACCGGTCCTCGACCAGTTCCACACCCAGGAACAGGCCCCGGCCTCTGATGTCGCCGACATGGTGATGATTGCCGAAGCGGCTCTCCAGGCCTTCGCGCAGTGCGGCGCCCTGTTGCTGGACGTTGGCCAGTAGGCCCTCGTCCTCGATCGCATTTTGCACGGCCAGGGCGGCGGCGCAGGCGGTGGCGTGGCCCATATAGGTGTGGCCGTGCTGGAAAAAGCCGGAGCCGGCGCGGATGGCTTCAAACACTCGGTTGGAGACTAGCGCGGCGCCGATCGGCTGATAGCCGGCGCCAAGGCCTTTCGCCGTGATCAGGATATCCGGCGCCACGCCGTCCTGCTCACAGGCGAACAGGCTGCCCGTGCGCCCCATACCGCACATCACCTCGTCCAGGATCAGCAGAATGCCGTGCCGATCGCAGATCTCGCGCACCCGCTTGAAGTAACCCGGCACGGCGGGAACGGCCCCGGCCGTGGCGCCGACGACGGGCTCGGCCACGAACGCGATCACCGTTTCCGGTCCCAGCTTTTGGATCGCCTCGTCCAACTCGTTCGCGACGCGCTGGCCGTAGTCCCATTCGGTCTCGTTGTCGGCTTTGTCGCGATAGGCGTAGCAGGGCGCGATGTGGGCGACGTCGATCAGCATCGGCCGAAATTGGTCACGCCGCCATTCGTTGCCGCCGGTGGCCAGCGCGCCAAGCGTATTGCCGTGATAGCTTTGGCGCCGCGCGATCAGATGCCGGCGCTGCGGCTGGCCCAGCTCGACAAAGTACTGCCGGGCGAGCTTCAGCGCCGCTTCCATCGCCTCCGACCCGCCGGAGACGAAATAGACCTTGTCGAGGTCGCTGCCCGGGATCGCTTGCGCCCTCTCGATCAAGTGATCGGCCAGCGCCTCCATGGGCGCATTGGAGAAGAACCCGGTATGGGCAAAGGGCAGCTCGGCGACCTGGTCCTGGATCGCTTTGATCACCGCCGGGTGGCTGTGCCCGAGACAGGAGACGGCCGCACCGGCTGAGGCGTCGAGGTAGCGCTTGCCGTCGGCATCGATGAGATAGACGCCGTCGCCTCTGACGGCAATCGGCGGCTGGGCTGTGGTGCTGCGATGAAAGACGTGGGACATGAGACTGCCGTCGGATTGCCTGTGAAGCGCGCCTAGATATCATGCCGCACGTTGCGGCGAGACCATCAATTCTGGTTGATCGGCGTTACATCGTCTGCGTTTTCAGTCCCGGCGTCCAGGTCGGCTTCTTCCCAATAGCCGATCAGGATGCCCCGATCGATCTCGCGGCCGAAGGCGGCCTCGATGCGTTCCCTGGACACCGTGGTTCGCTGATGGTGTCGCCGCGCCCAGGCGAAGATCGTTTCATGCAGTTCGGCCCGAACAGATGCCAGGCTGGGGTCGGCGCCGCGGTCGTCGAGTTCTTTCGGGTCGGCCTCAAGGTCGAACAGCATCGGCCGGAAGCCCTCGACGAGGATGTATTTCCAACGCTCGGTCACCGCCATGACCATCCTCGCATCCTCCACGGTGACGCTGAGCTCGCGCCGGGCCTGACGCCAGGAGTAGTCGTACTCACTAATCGCCGCCTTGCGCCAAGCGGGCACTGGCTGGCCGTGCAGCAGGGGCTGCAGCGACAGCCCCTCCATCCGATGCGGCTGGACCTTGCCGCCAACGGCTTCAACGAAGGTCGGCACCAGATCGATCGATTCGACCAGTTCCTCGCACGCAGAGCCGCGCGTCGCGTCAGCGTCGGTTCTCGGATCGCTGATGATCAGGGGGATCTTCACCGAGGGATCGTGAAACAGCTCCTTCTCGCCCAACCAATGGTCGCCGAGATAATCGCCATGGTCGGAGGTGAAGACGATCATCGTCTGATCCATCAGTCCCCGCTGGTCCATGAAGTCGAACAAGAGGCCGAGCTGATCGTCGATTTGCTTGATCAGGCCCATATAGGCCGGGATCACGGTTTCGCGGACCTCGTCCTTGGAAAAGGCCTGGCTGAACCGATGGTGGGTGAAGGCGGCGTAAACGGGGTGAGGATCCTCAAGCTCGGCCTGCGACCGGATGGGTGGTACGATCTGGTCCTTGCCGTACATGTCGTGATAGGGCGCCGGAACGATGTAGGGCCAGTGCGGCTTGATGTAGCTGAGATGCAGGCACCAGGGCTCGTCGCCCGCCTCTTCCATGAAGCGCATGGCTCGGCGCGTCATGTACGGGGTCTCGGAGTCCTGCTCCGCCACGCGTGCCGGGCGGTCGGAGTACTTCAGAAACCAGCCCAGATGCGGCTCACCATCGTCGCCCTCGACACCGTTGGCCCACCAGTTCCAAGGGTTGACGCCGTCATAGCCCTTGTCGCGCAGATAGTCGTTGTAGGCGGGTGACGGGGCATAGTTGCTGTCCGGGTGCAGGCCGTCGTCGCGCTCGAACGGCTCGAAGCCGCATTCGGACGTCAGCACACCGATGATGGAGTTGGGGTCGACGCCCAGTCGCGCCATGCCCTCGCGGTCGGCGGCCATATGCGTCTTGCCGGCAAGCACCGTACGCCGGCCCAACGGGCGAAGATAGTCGCCCAGGGTCATTTCGCCGATTTGCAGCGGCACCTCGTTCCAGGTCGAGCCATGGGACTGGACGTAGCGACCGGTATAAAAGCTCATCCGCGACGGGCCGCAGATCGGTGATTGCACGTAGGCGCGTGTAAAGCGCACGCCACGTTCCGCCAACCGGTCGATGTTCGGCGTCTGAAGGTGCGGATGACCGTAGCAGGACAGGTAGTCCCAGCGCAGTTGGTCCGCCATAATGAACAGGATGTTCCTAACCTCGGCCAAACGGCGGCCCCCCCATTGGCATCACACGCGTCACCATGGCCCCGCTGGCGGAATGGCGAAGACCAGCCCCATTGCTGGTCCGAGATCGCACCTTAACGTGGTCCGGGCCATTTGAATGGTTTAATGCGTCCGGGCAATTCACCCTGTTAACTGAAACTGTGGGAAGGCAGACTTTGGGTTCTTGCCATGATACGGTACAGATGTATTGGTATATGAGCAAAGAGGGCGATGAGGTGATGGCGCATGCCTGATGGCGCCGGCGGACACGGGCGAACGGCAAACGGCGTTCAGGTCATCGCCCGGGCGGCGGCCATTCTGCGCGCGCTCAAGGACCAAAAGGAGGGGCTGAGCCTCGGCCAGATTGCCACACGGGTGGGGCTGCCTCGATCGACCGTGCAGCGCATCGTCAACGCGCTTTTGAGCGAGCGGCTCGTCATGGCCGCCAGTCCGGAGGGACGCCTGAGGCTGGGGCCGGAGATCCACACGCTTGCCGCCTCCGGCCGGCTGGACGTGGCCAAGATCGCCCACCCTCATCTTGTCACGCTGTCGCGGGCTACAGGCGAGACGGTAGACCTTGCAATTCTGCGCGGCGACCATCTGCTGTTCGTCGATCAGGTGGTCGGACAGCAGCGGCTGCGCGCGGTTTCGGCGGTCGGCGAGGCCTTCCCGTTGACCAATACTGCCAACGGCAAGGCGTGCCTGTCATTGCTGGACGATGAAGCCGTTGCGACACTAGCGACGCAGGAGTGGCAAGCGGGCCGGGGCGCCCGGCGCAAACTGTCCGACTTCTTCACAGAAATCGAACGGGTGCGCCAGGACGGCATCGCCCTGGACACCGACGAGCACTCGACCGGCATCTCGGCCGTCGGCACGGCCTTTTGCGACCCGATGGGCGAAATCTATGCAGTCTCGATCCCCGTGCCGTCCAGCCGCATGGGCGGCCGCCAGCAGGCGCTAGCAGAGGCTCTGCTCACGGCCCGGTCGGCGATCATGGCGGCGCTGACGTGAGTTCGTGCCTGAATATGGTTCACCTGGCGGCCTGTTGACGAAGTCCGGTTAACTCGCTTGAAACTCCCATTCTGATGGCCTATGTCAATGGCATAGGCCAATCAGATGGAGGGCGTTGTGTCTGCCGCGCGACGTGTCAGCTTGTTTCGAAATGGCCGAAACCAGGCCCTTCGTATCCCCCGTGACATGGAGCTTCCCGGCGACGAAGCCATCCTCCGGAAAGAGGGTAATCGGCTGATTATCGAGCCTGCTCAACCGACGTCATTGCTGGCGTTGTTGAAGACTCTTTCGCCGATCGACGAGGACTTCGTCGAGATTGACGATCCGCCGCCTCGGCCGACCGCGCTTTGAGCGCCGACTTTCTTCTCGACACGAATGCGGTGTCCGATCTTGTTCGCCATCCCCAAGGTTCGGTGGCTAGTCGCATCGCTGAAATTGGTGAAGAAAAGATCTGCACCAGCATCATCGTCGCGGCAGAGCTGCGCTATGGCGCCGCCAAAAGGGGATCGGAACGTTTGTCTCGCCAACTCGATACGGTCCTGTCTCGCATGGTCATCGTTGGGTTCAAGGCACCGATGGATGAAACCTATGCCGCGATCCGTACCCATCTCGAACGATCCGGAACACCGATTGGCGGCAATGATCTCCTCACTGCCGCCCAAGCGCGCTGTCTTGATCTGACCGTTGTGACCGCGAATGTCGGCGAGTTCTCGAGGGTGCCAGGTCTTGCCGTCGAGACATGGACGTGAAGCGGCAGGTGTTTGAACACAGCTTGACTACCGCCCGGCCGCTTTGATCTGATCACGGACCTGAAGCGCCAGATCGGGCCGATCGGTCGTGAAGATGTCGGCGCCGAGGTCGGCGGCCTTGCGGATGGCGGTTTCGTCGTGCGTCGCCCAACTGCCGATGCTGAAGCCGGCCCGTTTGGCCGCCGCGACGCGCGAAAAGGTCAGATCGTCGATGTGAAATCCGAAGCCTGTCGCGCCCACTTGCTGCGCTAGGCTGAGCAGCAAGTGGTCATCGCCGATAAGGCGGCCCAACTGTTGGGCGACTAGCCACAGCAGCCCTTGGCCAGGCATTCCCTCGGACTTGAAAGCGGGCAGGGAGGCCAGGCGAAAGCTGGTGATCTGGGTGCGTTCCAGCATGTTCCGCGTTCGCAGCAGGGCAGCGATTTCCGCCTCTATGCCGGGGTAGGGGGCGAGATCGACTCCCGGCTTGATCTCCAGACGCAGCCCGATCGCCGTCGGCTGGAAGATGTCGATCGTCTCGTCGAGCGTGAGGATGCGGTCATCGTTGGTGCCGGTGATGGTCAATTGCCGCAATGTGTCGAAGGTCATTTCGGCCACGGCCCCTGAACCGTTCGTCACCCGGTCAACGGTCGCATCGTGAAAGACCACCAAAACACCGTCCTTGCTGCGCTGAACGTCGAACTCGACTAGGTCGACGTCCAGGCCGGTGGTGCCGACGAAAGCGGTGCGGCTGTTCTCCGGCCAGATCAGCGCGCCGCCGCGATGGGACGCGATTTTTGGAAACCCGGCGCTCATCGATTGCCCCCCATGGTGATGCCGCTGACCAGATAGCGTTCGGCGAAGAAAAACACGATCGTCGGTGGGATTAAGATGGTCACGGCGGCGGCCATGATCATCGGCCAGTTGTTGATGCCGCCCTCCTGCTCCTCGGCGAACAGTCGTGCCAGGCCGATCTCGACCGTGCGCATGTCGTCCGTGTCGGTCACGATCAGCGGCCAGATATACGAGTTCCATTCCGACAGGAAAATGAACACCGCTATCGCCGCGATGGCCGGCCTCGACATCGGCACGATGATTGTCCAGAGCAACCGCCAATGCCCGGCGCCATCTAGTTTTGCCGCCTCTTCAACCTCTTTGGGGATTGTCTTGAAGTGCTGCCGCAGGAAAAAAGCAGCGAAGCCCGAGGCCAGAAACGGCAGGATCAGTGCCCAATAGGTGTTGCGCAGGCCGAAGCCGGCCATGGTCAGATAATTGGGCACCAGCGTGATGTGCGTCGGCACCATTAGCGTGGCGACCACCGCCATGAACAGGATGTTGCGCCCGGGCATGTCGACCCGCGCGAAGACGTAAGCCGCCATGATCGAGGTGATCATCGAGCCGATGGTGATCGCGCCGCAGACGATGATCGAATTCAAGAAATATCGGGCGAACGGATGTTCCGACCAGGCGGTCAGATAATTGTCGATGTTGGGTGGCCAGAAATCCGGTGTCGCGCTCATCAGATCCGATTGGTCCAACAGCGAGACATAGACCGCGTAGAGCATCGGCACGGCGAACAGCGCGGCCAACGGTATCGCGATCACCGTCGCCCAGGGGATCGATAGGCGTGGCCGTTCCCTCGCGGTTTGCTGGGTGGCGACTCGCAGGTCAATCGAGGTCATAGGACACCTTTCGCCCCAGGACGCCGAACTGAAGGATCGTCAGCCCCAGCAGGAACAGGAACAGGGCGATGACGACCGCAGAGGCACTGCCATAATCCAGGCGCACGAAGGCCAGGCGATAGAAGAAGTTCACGATCACGTCGGTCGACAGGGCGGGGCCGCCGCGTGTCATGACGTTGACCAGCGTGAAAACCTGAAAACTGTCGATCACGGAGATGACCAGCAGGAACAGCAGGGTCGGTGTCAGCAGCGGCAGGGTGATCGTGCGGAACTGATGTAGCCGCGAGGCACCGTCGATGCGCGCGGCCTCGTAAAGCGTCGGAGAAATCGCCTGCAGCCCGGCGATGAATATCACCATGTCGTAGCCAAGCTGCTTCCAGACATTGACCGCCGCCACGGCATAGAGCGCGGTATCGGCGTCGTAGAGCCAGTTCTGCGGGCTGCCGCCCAGGGCACCGATCGCCAGGTTGATCAGGCCGAGATCGGTGTTGAACAGCCAGCTCCAGACAACCGCGATCGCCACGGTCGACGAGACGTAGGGCAGGAAAAAGACGCCCCGCAAAACCCGGTTTGCCGGCCGTTCGGCGACCAGCAACTGCGCCAGAAACAGGGCCAAGGCCAGGCGCAAAGGGACGCTCGCGACCACGAACGTCGCGGTGATGGCAACTGACCGGTGAAAGCCGTCATCCAGGGCGAGATCGACGAAGTTTTCGGCGCCGACGAAACGCTGCCGTCCGCTCAGCAAATTGACGTCGTGCAGGCTGAGATAGAAGGAATAGAAGATCGGCCAGTAGATAAAGATCGCCAGTACGGTCAGGCAGGGCAGCACGAACAGCGCGGGTACGACGACGCGCTTCATTAACCTCTTGCCTGCTGATCCGTCCGGTTCACGCCGGCGACGCTATGGGCGGTATGCGACGCTCGTGTGATGGTTGCGTTAACCTTCGATGACGACGCCAGACGGTAACCAACGCTTCATCAAACGTTCATGGCCGGCCTCTAGGACACGGGCATCCCGTTCCTTATTCCAATAGGAGGCCTCCGCCATGATTCGCCGCGCCGCCCTTGGCCTGTCCGTCGCCATGATGGCCGTTCCCGCCACCGCGCAAGACCAGATCGTCGTGCCGTTCTGGCACTCGCTGACCAATCAGGGTGAGGAGGTGATCAACACGCTCGTCACGCGCTTCGAAGAGGCCAACCCGACCATCGATATCGACCCGATCTATGTCGGCAATTATGGCGACATGATCGTGCGCTTGCAGGCGGCTGTGGTTTCGGGCGACGTGCCGACCCTGGTGCAGCTCGAGATCACGCGCTACGGCCTGTTTGCCGATGCCGGTGCCCTGGAACTGCTGGATGACCGGTTGGCTGCTGATCCGGCGATCATGGAAGATCTGCGGCCGTTCGCCTTGGAGGCCTCGCTCTATCTCGGCGAGTCCTACGTGCTGCCGTTCAACAGCTCCACCCCCGTCATGTACTACAACCGCGACCTGTTCGGTGCCGCCGGACTTGACCCCCAGAGCCCGCCGGCGACCTGGGACGAGCTCTTGCAGGCGGCTGAGGCGCTGACGGTCCGCGACGGCGACTCGACGTCCCAATGGGGGGTCGCCGCGCCGCCGCAATGGGTGCGCTGGGCGATGTCGAACCAGGCCGGCGGCGGCTGGATGGACGGTGCCACCAACGAGATTCAGATGGGCCAGGCGGACACCGCCCGCGCCTATCAGTTCGCTGCCGATTGGGTAAACGTCCACAACGTGGCCCAGCTGGACGGCGCCATCGACGAGGATGTCGGCCGGCAGTCCTTCGTCAGCGGCAATACCGGCATCATGTTCGGTAGCACGGGCTCGTTGGGCACGATCTCGCGCGATACGGAGTTCGACCTCGGCGTCGCTGCGTTGCCGTGCGAGACCCACTGCGCCGCGCCGATCGGCGGCGCGGCCTTGGGCATCATGGCCGCCGCCGACGAGGCGCAAAAGGACGCCGCCTGGGACTTTCTGCGCTTCGTAATGACGCCAGACTCCAACTCCGTGATGTTCACGGTGACCGGCTATATGCCGATCCTGAACTCCACGCCCGAACATCCGGATGCGGCCGCCTACCTGGCGGAGCGTCCGGAATACCGGGTTGCCGTCGACCAACTGGACGTTGCCTTCGCCCGCGCCCGGCCGCCGGCAATGCCGGAAATCCGGGCCTTGGAGCCGGCCGTATGGGAAGCCATCGTGCTGGAACAGGCAACCGCTGAAGAGGCCCTGGCCGACTTCGCTGATGAGATGGCCGACCTGATGGCGGCCCATCAGTAGTCAGTCCTAGCTCATCAAAGTTACCAAAGCAGCAAATGGTCTAGACGGAAGTGATGTGGCGCCGCGCCCGGGTCGTGGGCGTGGCGCCTATTCGCCGATACCCTGAGACACGTAGCCGGCTGCAATCCCAATGGCGTGATCGCATCGGCTTGTGAACCCATTCACAGATCAACGACCGGTTCCCGGCTAGAACCAGCCCGTCACACTGGCTCTAGCAAGGGATACCGAACCAATGCGCGCCATCATCTCAACCTCCGCCGCAACGCTGATCACACTGGCCGCGATCTTCGCCATCATCGGCATCAGCAATCCCGCCTTTGCCGGCGTTCTCTGATGCGCCAGGCATCGTGAGTTGGCCGGAACGCGAATCATAGGTCGCATGCAAGGTCGGGGTGCCATCCCGAAGTGTTCGACCTCAATCGCGCTTGACCGCCGCCGACCATGGGTGTGTTCGCTTCTGAGAATGACGACGGACACCCGCGCCGCATCGGGATGGATGTCGGGGCAATGAGGTCGGTGGCTGAGTAGGTGCGACCGGTGTGCTTGATTTTCCGCGAGCTTGTCATATTCTCCAACGTGTTGAAGCAGAGGAGAATCAACTAATGAACGTTCTTGCGAAGGCTAAATCAGACAAACGCGTTGTCGAGGTTAAGGAAGCCGTTGATGGTGGCGAGACCCTCGGCCGCGTCGAGGCACGTGTTGCCAGCGGCAACGGCAAGAAGCCGCCGCCCCCCTTTGATGAATTTCCAGTTCTTTAGTCCTTGAGCGCCACGGCCAAGGCGTTGCTTTGGTCGTGGCTCGCTCAATCCCGCGGCCGACATCCCCGTGGTGTCTGGCCTGAGGCCCGCCCCTACCTAATCGCCGTTTATGACCCGTGCTCGCGGTTTGCAACTTGCGGCCGCGCCGCTCTTCAGATTGCAAAGCTCTAGCCAAACAGTCAGGTATTCGCGCCCTTGGTTCTCGTCATCCGATGCGACAGCGGCGGGTTTGCAGGCTCTTAAGACCCACACAGAATGCAGCAACGGTGAAGCCCCGCTGCCAGAGACGCCAGACCGTTGACTCTCGTAAGGAAAGCTGGTGCTGCCGCAGAGATTTGAACTCTGGACCTCTCCCTTACCAAGGGTCTTCACAACTCAACTAAAACAACGCTCTAGCGCCTGGTCCACGGATTATCCACGCATTGGAAAGCGGTCGACCAGGCGGGCGGCTTCGTTCGGGACGATGTGATCATAGATGCTGGCGGCCTTGTCGGACTGCCAGGCGCCGCTGGCCACCAGGGTGCCTCGATCGCCGCCGCCATAGCGGCGCATCCACGTCGCCCAGGTGTGCCGAAAGATGTGGAGCGGCTGGTCCGGGTAGGGCATCTCGGCAAGGGCGAAGGCCTCTCGCAGCATCGCGTAAAGCCCCTTGTAGCTGTACTGCCAGCGCGGGAAGACGGGTCCAATTTCCTGGCCGTTTTGGATCGCGCGCAGCGCCCTGCAGGCGCGGGTGTGGAGGTAGACCTCGCGCGCCGTGCCGTTCTTGGTGCGGTTTACCAGGGCCGTTTGCTCCACCATGCTGGTGCGTCCCCAGTCCATCCCCTTGATCGCCTCCGATCGCCGCATGCCCGTGAACAGCAGCACCACGAACAGCGTGCCGACGTCGATATGGACCCGATAGCCCGCATGGATGAGGGTTCTGGCCTGTTGCGGCCACAGCCAGTCGCGGGTCGGCTGCTGGCGTGTGCGCGGCCGGCTGATGTGCGGCGTCAGTTTGGAGTGGTGCAGGATCGCGATGACCGGCGTGTAAACCTGCCGGTTCAGCGTGGCCGGAACGGCGTCCGGATAGAGTTTGCGCGCCGCCTCGTCGACGGCTACCTGGTCGATCGAGGCGGCCGGCCGCTCGCCAAAGTGCTTTAGGATCGGCGGGAGAAAGCGCGAAACCCCGGTCGCGTGCATGTACCCAAGGGCCGCATCGGAGAAGGTCAGTTCGCCGGGTCCGGCAAGCTGACCACATTCGATTTCTTCCTTGGTGTTCCGGAGTACCTGCCGCGCGACAGCTTTGCTGCTAGTTCCAGTGCTTCGGTTAATGTGGACCCCGAGATACGTGCCCCGGATGTAGTAGTTCGGGGTTTTCCCCGGCCGCGGCGGGTCGAGTTTGAGGGGCATGGCAGCGCCTCCCACAGTCTGCGAATGTCCTCATCAGAGAAAAGCTTCTTTCCGCGCCCCGGCGCAAGCCGATAATACGGATGCTGTTTGATGTGCTGCCGCATCGCGGTCTCGCCCAGGCCAAGCTGGGCGCGGGCTTCGTCGAAGGTGAAGGTGCGGAAGGACATGGTCAGCCCTTGGCCGGCCCGCTTTTATTCCAAGGCTTGAAACTCAGCAGGTCCTGCACGTCGGGCCACTCGCCCTCGAACCGGAACGCGCGATCGTCGATCATCACCAGGGCAGGCGGCTTGGTGGTGGGCCATTCGATCAGGTCGACCCAATCGGTATCTTCGTCGGTCAAGGCGGCCTGCTCTTCGGCGCAATATCGAAGCCACTGGCGCATGGCTTGGCGGCCTTCGATTTCCTTACTCCGTGTCGAGAAGATCGCGACCGTGAAGCTATCGGTCGCCTCCCGCAGAAACTCCATGGCGCCTGGGACAGGCGGGTCGGGGATGATATGAGCCCCGCTCCATTTCGTCGTGTACGAGTGGATCACGCCGTCAAAATCGACGGACAGAATTGGCTTGCGTCGCTTACTCATCGTGTTCCCCTAAAGCTTCAGTGCGCCCTGCACACCTTCCTTGGCCTCAAGCCAGCGGATGGCAGCGCGGGCGGTCGCCAAGTATTCGGGCGACGGGTCTTTGGTGACTTCCTGGCCAGGGCGGTAGACCCGCCAAATATCGTCGCGCATATGCTTGGGCAGACGGAACCAGTGCCGTTTGCACATGAACATGCGCGGCGGAACGGGCGTATCGCAGCCGGTGGCATGGCAGGTGTGGGCGGTCATCGGAAGTCAGGCAATAGGTGTCAGGTGTGTGGCCCCGCCGCCGCCGTTCGACCCTACCCGTCGTCAAGGAGACGAACCGACGGGGAGCGCCGTTACGGCGCCAGCGGCGGCGGGGCCGCGATCATGCGCCGGCCTATTCCGGCTGGCCCATGATCAGGGGGAGGGCGGTTTCATCCTTGGCCCGGGTGCAGGCGCCCTTGAAGGCGTCTTCGATCGACACTTCCGGCTGGACCAGAAGGGTCGACCAGGACACCGAGCCGTTGAACACGCGGTAGCGCAGGCGCACGGCGATGCGGTAGCGCGGGCCGCCGACGAACACGGGGACGGCGATCAGGAACAGGTTGGGCACCTTCAGCTTCTCGCCGGCGCGGTCGGTGTGTTCCGTCTCATAGACGAGCTGCGCTTCGCCGCTGGACAGGTTGACCGCCGACCCGACCTTCGCCGTCTCCGTCAGCTTCAAGCCCTTGCTGAGTTGCGACAGGCGCGACGGGGTGGCGAACGAACCGCCCAGCAGGCTGGCCATGGCGGCCAGGCGTTCGTCTTGCGTCTTCTCGCCGAAGTCGCCGCCATCGGCCTGATCCTTCGGTTCGCCGTCGCCTTTGGTCAACAGTTGCGGCGGCGGCAGGATCACGTCGACGATCCGGTCCTCCATGAACTCGGCAAAGTCGCGCTGGTTCATCCGCTCGCCATCGACCTTCAGCCAAGCGCGCAGATCCTTGTGCAGGGCCATTTCAAGGTACGTGCGATGCTGGCCCCAGCGCGGCAAGGCGGCCTCGGACGCGCCTTCTTCGTGATAGTCCAGGACCGACGTCAGGGTGGCGATCGGCGGTTTCGCCTCGATGTCAAGGTGGCCGAAGAGAGCGCTGTGGCCGTCCTTGAACCTGTTCACGTGAGCGATGAAGCTGTCGACGTCAGCCACGATCGCCGTGCCCGTGCGGCGCCGCGGTCGCGGTCGGATCGTGTCGGTGATCTCGGTCAGGTTCTGCACGCGCTGGCCGTCCGGCACGAAGGCAACGGAGGCTGTCTCGTCGCCCTGTTGCTCCATCGTCTGAACGGTGACAAGCCCGAGCGCACGGATCTTGTCGAGTAGCTGGGCGGTGTCGAGGGTGGTTTCGTTGCCCATGGAGTGGTCCTTTCTGAGTTCTGATTTCTGGGTTCTGGCTTCCGGTCAGTCGGCCGGGCTAGGCCGTCTTGATTTCGTCGTCATCGCTGGTCGCGGTGACGATCACGCCGGGCAGGTTCGGCTGGTTGGGGTTCTGCGGGCTCAAGAAGTTGTCCGGCGTGGTCCAGGCGATGGTCCGGCTGCGCGGCTTATCGGGCAGCTTGGTGGTCATCGTGCCCTTGATCTCGACCACGCCGTTGCGGTCGATCTTGAACTCAATGCCCAGGTTGAGCTTGGCCACGCCCTTGCCCTGCGCGTTGGACGCCTGCTTCAGGGCCGCGTTGATCTTCTCCAGTTCCTTGGCGCCATCGTCGGCGAAGTCGCCGTCTTCCAGCATGGCGATGAACTGCGGCAGCGACCGGATTTTCGGCTGCGCGGGTTGGTCGGACATGGGGGCTCCTTTCGTCGCGGAAGTCAGAAGTCGGAAGTCAGAAGTCAGAACGGCTCGCCGTGGGACCGCGCAGTGCCGCCAGTTCGGCGCGGACCATGGCGGTGTTGAACTTGGCGGCCAGGGACTGCAGCGTCTCGGGCGTGCGATCCGGGTCGGCGTCGTAATCGATCAGAAAGCCGGCATAGGCTTTCATCGCCGCTTCGGCGTTCGGCAGGGTCGGGTCGGCGTTGAAGGCCACGAGGCGGCGCTTGTACGCCTCGAACGACGCGGCCGCCTGGGCGCGCGGAGTGGCGTGTTCGACCAGGCGCAGGTAGCGGCGGGCGGTCATGGGTGGCTCCTTTCAGTCGCAGAAGTCAGAAGCCAGAAATCAGATGTCAGATTGCGCCGGGGTGGCGCGCCCATGAAGCCTGGTGCACTCTTGCAACGCTGAATGTTCAGAGGTGCGGCTAGCGGAGCGCGGTCATGAGGTGGTTTCTGGTGGCGCTGTTGGCGGTTACGCTGTTGGGTGGCGCCTCTCATGCCAGGGAAGATCACGCGGCGCGGCAGCCATTTGACGAGGGGGCGTACTACCTCCCCGCGTCGATCCTTTGCACTTTGGGTGACAACCCCGACTTGGTCATTCTGATATGCACTAGGCTGATCGAGAGCGGCCGGTACAGTGGTTCCGACTTGGCCGCCTTTTACAACTCTCGCGGCCTCGCGTATTGGGAGCTGGAAGAATGGGACCTGGCGAATGCGGATTTCGCCGAAGCCAGTCGACTGTTCCCAGCCGGAAACTGGGGGAAGGGGACCCGCTAGCCGGGCCTTGGAAACCATTTTGCGCACCTTCTGACTTCTGGCTTCCGATTTCTGGCTTCTGCCGCGAGCTACTGCTAAGCCGCGATCGGCTTTTCGAAGGCGCCGGGGCGGATCTGGTCGGCCATCAGGCGGGCCGGGGTTTTGAAGTCGCGGATCTGGTCGGTGCTGAAGCCGCTGCGCTCCAGGCCCGATTCCGTGACGGCGTTCTCCTGGTCGAGAAGGTCCAGCATGGTGTCGGCCATGGCCTGGACGATGTGGTTGTTGTGCACTCGCGACATGGATGTCCCTTCCGTTGGTCCCTGGAAAAGGGGCGGCCGGTGCAATTAACGCTCGGGACCGGCCGCCAGGTTCAGGGAGGCATCGCGTCTGACAACGCGACCACCGCATCGGCGGTGGTGGAGGGGACGTTAAGCGTCGCTCAACAAATGGTCAAGGAAAACTTAACACATAGTCAAGCCAGACTGGATCGGTTGACCTGATTGTCAAATAGTCGACTATTGTGCGAACGCGGCACGCCCGGCATTCGCAAATTCTGAGGAAAACCAAAATGGAATGGGCTCTCAGTAGAATATCGAACTATAATATACTCAATTACCTCTTGCCTGGTGTTGTCTTTGCGGTAGTGGCCGACCAAACCACTTCCATAAGCTTTATTCAGGGCAACATTATTGTTGGTCTATTATTTTACTATTTTATAGGTATGGCGATATCGCGACTTGGCTCACTTGTCATTGAGCCAGCTTTGAAAAAACTTCGTATTGTGCGCTTTTCGTCCTATCGAGACTATGTTCAGGTGGCGGAGAGTGACAAGAAGCTCGACGTCCTCTCAGAGCAAAACAATCTCTACCGAACCATGTCTTCTGGCTTTCTTGTTTTGACTGCGATGGTCGTAGCTGAAGCTGCTTGGCCGCGACTATCTACAGATCCTGCAGGCTTGATCTACATCCTCCTTTTCAGTGTTTTTTTATTGCTCTTGTTCTCCTATGTGAAGCAAACTGACTATGTAGTACAACGGGTTGAAGCTGGCACGAAAACGGCGGTTCGTGCCGATTCCCCGACTGCGGACAAAGGATAGGACGTTGGAATTCGTGATACACGATGTGGGGCATGGGTTCTGCGCGCACTTTAGGCACGACAACGGTAACGTCATGGTCTGGGACTGCGGGCACAAGAGCGAGCCAGAATATCGACCTTCGCAGTTCTTGTCCGCTCAAGGAATCAACGTGATCAACAGGTTCTTTGTGACGAATTACGATGAAGATCACATAAGCGACATTGAGAGCCTCCAGCATAAGATACGTATATTGCACCGAAACAAATCTATTTCACCAGACCAACTAAGAGGCCTTAAAGAAGAAACCGGTCCGGTGTCGCCAGCAATGGAGGCACTATTGGGCATGATGACCCGTTACATTTTTGGAGAACCTGATCCTCCTCCGGAATTTCCCGGAATTAGTTACAATACGTTCTATCACAATTACCCCTCTGATTTTGAGGACACAAACAACCTCAGCTTCGTGACCTTCGTCGATTTGCCGATAGGTAATTTCGTGATCCCAGGCGACTTGGAGGAACAAGGTTGGAGGCTGCATCTCCAGGATTCGAACTTTCAGGACTGTTTGAGGCGGGTCAACGTGTTTGTCGCGTCGCACCATGGGCGTGAGAGTGGGTACTGCGAGGACGTGTTCACGTATTGCAGGCCAGAAGTGGTTGTGTTTTCGGACGGTCCCATAACATACGCAACGCAAGAGGAAGCGCAAAAGTACGCTCAGCACGCCGAGGGGGTGGATTTCGAGGGCCGGCGGCGGAAGGTCCTGACGACAAGGCAGGACGGCAGTCTCAGGTGGGCGTCATAACCCAAACGAAACCGCGGCTGGTTGGGCGCCTTGGTCGCCCATCTCTACACTTTTCTAGCCACGATGCACACCACACGTCCGATTAGTTGGATGTCGCCTTCGTCGACCTCTTTCAGAGGGTACCGGTCGTTGTCCGAGATGATCTGAATGAGTTCGTCCTTGAAGTTCAGCGACAGGCGCTTGATCCAGGCGGCGTTGCCGACCCGCATGGCATAGACGCCTTCGCGATCGAAGCTCTTCTGATTCAGGTCGACCATTACCCAGTCGCCGTCGTTGAAGGTGTGCTGCATGCTGTCGCCGTCGACCTGGACGACGGCCAGGTTGCCGGGTGTCGATCGTGTGACGGACCTGAGCCACTGAGCTTCGAACAGTTGGTAGCCGAGCGGTTCGGGGTCGGCCTCTAGCAGGCTGCCCGTTCCGGCCGACAGCGCGGCGTCGAATCGGCCGATAGAGACATACTCGGTATTGTCGATCTCAAGGAAGCCGGGCTCAAGTTTTCCCGCGTACAGCGCAGGGAGGTCAGGCGCTGTGCCCAAATGCTCAAGCGCGTCGGGGGGCAGCAGATCAGCGATGTTGAGGCCCAACGTCGTGATCAAGCGACCGAACTTCTCCGGGCGCGGATAGGTCTCGCCCTTCTCCCATTGAGAGACGGACGACTTGGTGACTTCCAGCGTCTTGGCAAGGCCGGCCTGGGTTAGGTCGGCGGCCAGCCGCGCCTTTCGAATCCGCTCGCCAACATCCATCGCACGCGCAAGGTACGGTTGACAGGCGCTTGAAGACGAGAACAGTTTGTCTTGACCAATGGTCAAGTTTGACTTACCGATGACGTCCATGATCGATCCACTCAAGAAAGCACTGGTTGCCGCTGGCGGGCCGGCCGCACTGGCACGAGCGCTTGGCGTCAGCCGTCAAGCCATTTCTCAATGGACGCGTGTGCCGGCTGAGCGGGTGCTGGATGTCGAGCGTGCCTGCAACGGCGCCGTGAGCCGGCATGAACTTCGTCCCGACATTTACCCGCTGCCAACCCGCGAGGTGGCCTAATGGCTGACGACACGAAGCGTAGAGCGTTGCGCCTGGCGCCCGATACGGGAACGGCCGGCGCGCCGTCCCGCAACCAGGGCCGCGCGGGCAAGGGGCGGCGCGCGCCGCGCTTTCAGATCAAGCGGCCGGAGGGGACGTTGATCCAGGCCGTGTCGGAACTGGTCATGTCGGCGGGCGGCGTCGGGCCGGCGGGCGAGCTGGTCGACCGGTCGAAAAGCCAGATGGCGCGCTACACCGACGAAGCGGCGCCGGACCACATGCCGGTCAATGTGGTGCGCACCTTGGAGCGCATCGTGGGGCGGCCCGTGGTGACGCGGTTTCTGGCCGCCTCGTGCGGGCACGCGCTGGTGCCGGTGAATGCCGGGGCTGCGGACGACCCGATCGGCGTCGACGTGGCCCGGCTGGCGGCGGACTTCGCCAAGTTCTTCGAAGACTACCAGACGGCGATCACCGATCAGGTGTCGCCCGGCGAGGTCGACCCGCGCGAGGCCGGCATGTTGCGCGTGCGGCTGCACGAGATGCTGGGCTCTGTCGGCCTGCTGCTTCGGGATCTCGATGAGATCCAGAACCCGGAGGCCTTCGGCCAGAACTCAGATGTCAGAAATCAGATGTCAGAAGGGGTGTTGTGATGGGGGCGTCGTCGGTGCCGCAACCCGAGTTCGTAGTGAAGCCGGCTGTCGGTTGGGCGGTTGGCCTTCGGTCCAACGGCCGGGCTTTCGTCGGGTTCGAGAGTAAGGACGAACCTGGGGTCGTTTACGAGATCACCCCCGGCGCCGCTGAAGATTTGTCGGCTGCCGTTTCCTGCCTGGTCGAGGCGCTGCGGACGCTGGACGTTGATGGCTGACGGCTGCGACATCTCCCCGACCATGCTGGACCGCTACCGCCAGCGTGATGAACTGGATGCGCGGCAGTACTGCGCCGGCGATGCGCTTCATCGCCTATATGTCGCGGCCGGTCGGTCCCCGACGATGAGCCTGGAACTGGTCGGTGTCGGCGATACGGAGAAGAACGCGCACGCTCGCAAGGCCGATGCGTGGGTTGAGTTGAACCAGGCCCTGCGCGCCGTCGGGCAGCGGCTGTCGCCTGTGCTGCTTCATGTCTGCCTGGCCGACGGCGCCGCGAGCGCTTGGGCGCGCAAGAACGGGCATGACCCTCGGGGCGGGCTGACCCTCCTGCGCGTGGCGCTGGATTCGCTGGCGGATTACTTCCGCCATCCGGGTGGGGGGCGGTGATGGTGCTGCAACTGGTGCCCGCGATACTGTCATTGATCGCTTGCGCTGCGGTTCTGGCGATCGCCGGTCATCTTTGGGCGACCTTCGCGGAGCTAAGGCTCGTGTTGGACCATCTGAAACGTCGAGCGGAAGACCCGCGTTTTTGCCTTCGGCCCGAGAAAAGTGACCCTGACGTCGACGGCGACCGTAGTCGGCCCGGGGCGTAGCGCCTTCTGGGGTTGGAGGTAGAACTCATGCTTTTTGTCAGTTGGTACGATCCGGAAGTGCGCTTCGGTGTAGGCAGGGGTCCCGGTCGGGGAGAGAGTCATGTCAACGGGGATGGTTCTCGACGCATCGGGCCAAACTGGTTGCCTCTGCGGACTCATCGTGTCCGAGTAGTCCCACGCTTCAGGAATCAAGGTGATGTAACGGGGCCGACAGACAGTCAGCGAGTCGACCGTGATCGTGACAACGTCCCGATTGCGCACCCGCAACTGGCCGTCCCAAGTGCCATCCGGCTCGCGCGACGAGCTAGCCGAAATCTCGATCACGGGTTCACGCGCAAGCCTGTCTTGGCGCCAGCGCTGGCGGTAGGTCAGCGCTGTGAAGGTTACGCTAATCGCGGCGATGGCCAGGGCGGCCAGCGTGCCGATGTTCTGGAATGTCCAGAAGGTCATAGGTTCAACGCCCGCGAGCACAAGCGTTTAGTCGTTCTTCTCGGTGGCAAACAGGCGCGGTTGTCGTCGCACTTAACGAGCGGAGTGAATAGAAAAACTGCGTCGAAATCTACGGCTTACTGGCTTGCTGCCTGCGAACGTGGCGCTTATATCGATGCGGACGTAGGTAATGTCCGTAACTTTTTTGTTGTTTTTAGAAACATAGAAGTAAATAAACTTCCGATTTGGCTTTTGCTCGACCCCTTTACTGTCAAAAAACTTGGAGTTATTAGACCTCATTTCAGTATTGAGACTAATACTATTCAACCATTTGGTCTTCGGGCTATAGAGTGCTTTACTGACAATTTCTCCATTGTAACGTCCAGTGTCAGCCAACGTAACAGACTTCGGCCGTACAATCGACAGTCGAGTGACTGTCATCGGTACATCATCATTGTTTTGGGTCAGCATTCTACAGCGCCAGTGGCGGCGGACGCCGTCACTCCTGGCTTCGCTTGTGATATCGAGAGTCGGAAGTCTGGCACGACTGTCGACTCTTCGTCGATGGCGATAAGTCAAGCCAGTGAAGACGGCGCTCACGCTGGAAATAATCAACGCGAGCAAAGCCACGATGTCCGAGAACGTCCAGATCGTCGTCGTTGGTTCTGCCATACGCGCGAGCATAGCGTGCGGCGAGCGCGGCACAACTTCAATCGCCGGCTAATTCGTAATGTCCGCGCCCGGCGTTCTGACTTCCGGCTTCTGACATCTGACTTCTGCGCTCGGCAGGCAACGCCGTGACGAGCGCACCCTACAAGCCGTGGCTTGGCCCGCCGCTGCACGAGCGGGACCATGCTTGCACGGTCGACGGCTGCCCCGAGAAGCACGCGCCGTTTGGTGTGGAGCGGTTGGTCAGGGACGGGCAGGGGCGGCGCCAGCACGGCGTCGATCTCAAATATTTCTGCCGTCGGCATCTGGGCGACCGCGACGCCTATGACGCCGCCCTGAATGGGGCGCCGGAACGCGGCCTGCCGCCCACGCGGGGAACACAGGAGAAACTGCTATGAGCGAGATGGCGATCCGACGGAACACGGTGCCGGTGCGGGAAAACCCGGCGCCGTGGCTGCTGACGGGGCTGGGGCGGCGGGTCGATCTGTTGGACCCGACGCCGGACCAGATCGATTGGCGGGACATCTATGGCGCGCTGATCGAGATCCCGCGCTTCACGGGCCATCGCTGTCGCTGGCGCATGGGCGAGCCCTGGTCGGTCGCGGCGCATCTGGTGCTGGGGGCGTTCCTAGAGGGGCAGGACACGTACGATAGGATTCCGGCGCTGGGTTATGCCGAGATCGGCGCCGTGATCCGGCGCGGGCCGCTGGCGGTGCGCATCCATGCGTGCAGGCTTGGGCTTTCAGCCCGGCGCCAGAAAGCAGAAATCAGAAGTCGGAAGTCAGAAGGGCGGGCGGCGTGACCGAGCGGTATCGGTATCGTCCGGAATTCTGTGAGGTCGAAGCGACTGGCGAGCCGCACCCCGATGGCGGCTTCACCTGGGCTGTGAAGGATCGGATCGTGGGCGAATTGCAGGTGCTGACCGAGGGCCAGTTCCGGGAACGGTTCGAGCCGGTGCCGGAGGCGCCGGTTCTGACTTCTGGTTTCCGGCTTCTGGCTTCTGGCCTTCAGCCGCATGAGCGGTTGTGCGTGACGTGCCGCCATCACGAGACGGGCGGCGCTCACCGGGACGACGTGCTCTGCGCGTCGCCGAAGGTGGCGATCAGCCTGGCCAGTGGGCGCGCGCTGCAGAACCGACGGTCCGACGATGCGCGCGCGGTCGACGGGCTGTGCGGGCCGTGCGGGGTTCATTGGGAGCCGGTGGATCAGAAGCCAGAGGTCGGAAATCAGAAGTCGGAAGGGGCCGGTGATGGTTTCTGACGTCTGGCTTCTGACTTCTACCCTCTGCATGCGGGGGACGACCGCATGCTAACCCCGCGCCAAGCGCAGTTGCTGGCCTTCATCAAGAGCGAGATCGCGCGGCGCGACGTGGCGCCGACCATCGCGGAGATGGAGGCGCATCTGGGCGTGCGCTCGAAATCGACGATCCTGGAAAAGCTGAACGCGCTGGAACGGTGCGGTGCGATCGTCCGCGAGCGGGGCAAGAGCCGGGCCATTCAGGTGATCGACAAGCCGTCCCTGGGCGTGATGGTGAAGCGGGGCGAGCTGCGGCGGGTGATCGCGGCGCTGGATGAAGCGGCGCAGCGCGGGCAGGTGAGTGCCGCCCATGCGCTGAGCGCGCTGAACCGAGCGAAGGTCCGCGACCGGCGGCGGGCGTGAGGGGCATGCATGCTGCGCGTCCTGGATCTGTTCAGCGGCATTGGCGGGTTCTCGCTCGGGCTGGAACGCACGGGCGGCTTCGAGACGATCGGCTTCTGCGAGATCGAACCGTTTCCGCGCGCCGTGCTGGCAAAGCACTGGCCGGACGTGCCGATCCATGACGACGTCCGCACCCTCGACCGCGAGGCAGTTGGACCTGTGGACGTCATCGTCGGCGGGTTCCCCTGCCAGCCGTTCAGCGCCGCCGGGAAGCGACGCGGCACGTCGGACGACCGCCATCTCTGGCCTGAAATGCTCCGCCTTATTGCCGAACTCCGGCCCACTTGGGTTGTTGGCGAGAACGTTGCTGGCTTCGTCTCGATGGTCCAGCGGCGCGACCCTGCTGACGTGGAAAGCCGAACCGGTGGTCGCAACACGCAAGGCGCGGACTTCACGACGGTGGCTGTTCGAGCGGAGCACATGCTTCTCCACCATGTCTGTGACGACCTCGATCGCGTCGGTTACGCCGTCCAGCCGTTTGTTGTTCCGGCTTGTGCCGTCGATGCCCCGCACCGACGAGACCGCGTCTGGATTGTTGCCCACGATGGTGGCCTACGACGCGACCACAGGGGGACCGAACACCCACTATCAGGGGTTGGGCTGGGCAGCGAGGCATCTGTGGCCGACGCCGCAAGCATTCGATGCCAACGAGATCAACCGATCGGTCGAAGCGTTAGCTGCAGCGCGCAAGAAAGGGGGCTGCGCGAACCTGCGCGAGACTGTGAAGTTATGGCCGACACCGACGGAACACGGCAACCACAACAGCACCGGCGCGTCGGCCAAAAGCGGCGACGGTCTGTCAACGGCGGTGAAGAAATCGCTATGGCCGACGCCGGTGGCGTCGAACGGCATGACCAGCCAACTGCGCGATCCAGCAAAGATATCGGACACAAGCCGGCTTCCGGATGCCGTCGCGAAGCAACTCTATCCCACAATGGACCACGGGGCGGCGAAGGGTCGAGGCGAGAAATCGGCCGAAGCGCGCCATCGTCTCGGTGGGAGCCTGAACCCGACGTGGGTAGAGTGGCTCATGGGGTTCCCAATCGGGTGGACCGACTTAGGGCCCTCGGCAACGCGGTCGTCCCGCAGGTCGTCGAAATGATCGGGCTGGGCATCTTGGCGGCGGAAGCCGAAGCGAGCGCGTTGTGAGTGAACCTTGGCAGCGCCGCGAGGTCATCGGGGACGCTACGCTTTATCTGGGCGATTGCCAGGAGGTTATGCCGACGCTTGAACCGGTCGACGCGGTTGTTACCGATCCGCCTTACGAGGACGAGCTGCACCACGCTATCGGGCGCATTCGGCGCGGTGACGGGCGAAAGATGATTACCGACCTTGGCTTCAAGGGCGTCAACAGTCAGCGGGCAACTATCTCCGAGGCCATTGTCGGCAAAAGCAACGGCTGGGCAATCGTGTTCAGCCTAGCCGAAGGCGTCCGTGCTTGGCGCGATGACCTGCAGGCCAGTGGCGCCAAATGGGACACCTGCTTGGCGTGGGTCAAGCCGGATGCATCTCCACGGTTCAACGGGCAAGGGGCCGCGCGCGGTTTTGAGTGCGCTGTCACCGCCTGGTGCGGCAAGGGGTACCGATCATGGAACTCCGGCGGCAAGCGCGGAATCTACACTTACTGCGTCAACACCGGCAGGCACGGCGGACATCCAACCGAAAAGCCGCTGCCCCTAATGAGCGAGCTTCTGAGCGACTTCACTCAGCCCGGCCAAACTATCCTCGACCCTTTCATGGGCAGTGGCACCACGGGCGTCGCCTGCGCCCGCATGGGCCGCCGCTTCATCGGCATCGAGATTGACGAGAACTACTTCGACATAGCCTGCCAGCGCATCGCCGAAGCCGAGCGCCAGCCGGACATGTTTGTCGAGCCGGCGCGCGCCAAGGGGCGGCAGGCGGCGCTTTCGTTTGACGTTGAGGCCGCCGAATGATCAACAAGGCCCAAGCGTTGGAAATGGTCGACATGCCGAGCGTCCGATCGTGGCCGGGCGGTCGCGTGTTGATCGGGTTTGCGGAAAGCGAGAATGGCGCGGTCACGGTGTTTTGCTCGATCGAGCAAGCGCGCCGGCTCGGCTGGTCCATCGCCAAAATCGTTAAAGAGCGGTCGAACTGACAATGACCGACCGCGAGCCGTTGCCGTTCAACGAAGAGGCCGAACAGGCGTTGTTGGGCACGCTGATGGCGCGGCCGTCGGCGGTCGATGAGGTCGACGCGCTGCAGGCCCACCACTTCTTCATTCCGGCGCACAGCCGGATCTATCGCGCCATCCGTGAGTTGCGGGACCAGCGCAAGGATACGTCGCCGTGGCTGGTGGTCAGCCAGGCGGGCGCCGACGTGGACCCGGATTTGCAGGGCGTCGGCGGGCGACAGTATATCGCCGATCTGGTCGACAGCATCGTGTCGGTGATGAGCGCGGGCGCGTATGCGGACACGATCATCGAGCTTTGGCGGCGGCGGCAGGCCATCGGCATCATCGACAGTTTCAGGTCGGCCTTGGCGCTGGACGGGCTGGCGGACCGGCGGCCGGTCAGCGAGCAACTGGCGGGGCTGATCAACGGTCTGGACCGGGTTGCCGAGATCGACCCGGACGACCCGGGGCCGGTGCCGATCGCCGACGCGGGCGAGCGGCTGTTGCAGAACGTGTCCGACGTGCTGGGCGGTGCGGCGCCGCCCGTGCTGTCGGTCGGCCTGCCGACGTTCGACAGCGCGCTGCGCGGGGGGTTGCGCAACGATCTGATCGTGCTGGGTGGGCGGCCGGGCATGGGCAAGACCAGCTTTGCCGAGGGGGTGAGCTTCAACATCGCCAGTATCGGCAAGCGGGTGGCGTTCTTCAGCCAGGAGATGACCAAGGAAAAGCTGTTCGCCAAGCAGATCGCGGCCATGACGGGCATTCCGTCGGCGCGCATCATGGCCGCGACGGTGGACAAGGGGCGTGAGTTCCCGCGTCTGGTGGCGGCGCATGAGGAAATCCGCGACCTGCCGATTTTCATCGACGAAGCGTCGGGGGTGACGCCGGACCAGATCCTGCGGCGGTCGCGCCGGATCGAACGCCGCGGCGGGCTGGACCTGGTGATCGTCGACCATCTGGGCATGATGATGGACGATGGCGGCAATGCCCGGTCGCAGTATGAGCGGGTGTCGGCCAACATCGCCGGGTTGCAGCGGGTGCAAAAGCGCCTGGGCGTGCCGGTGATCGTGCTGGTTCAGTTGAACCGCGAAGTGGAGAAGCGGCCGGACAAGCGGCCGACCATGGCGGACTTTCGCGACACGGGCATGATCGAGGAATACGCCCGCACGATCCTCTTGGCCTATCGCGAGGAATACTACGTCCAGCGGGCCAAGCCGGCCTGGTCGAGCGAGAGTTACGACGCCGACATGCCGGCGTGGGAAGACCAGATGCGGGCGGTGAAGGGCAAGGGCGAGATCATCCTGGCCAAGAACGATCTGGGCGCGGCGGGCTTTGCGATCGAGCTTGGTTTCGATGCCGAGCGCACGCGGTGGCACGCGCCGAACAACCCGTTGCGGGACTTCGACGCGCCGGAAACCCAGGTGGAGACGCTGTAGCCATGGCGCGCATTCGCACGGTGAAGCCTGAGTTCTGGGGGTCGCGGCAAGTGTGCTCCTGCTCGCTCGAGGCAAGGTTGCTGTTCATCGGGCTGTGGAACTTTGTTGACGATGGCGGCGTCTGCCATGACGACGCCGAACAGTTGAAGATCTGGATCTTCCCAGGCGGGAAGGATGGCGTGACCGAAGAGGCCGTCGGTTCGTGGCTGAACGAACTGGTCGCCGTCGGGTTGCTGGACCGCTTCCATGCGGACGGCCACGACTATCTGTACGTGACCGGGTGGCACCACCAGAAGATCGACAAGCCGAAGCTGAAGCATCCGCAGCCGTCTGATGGTGTAGGGCCGGATGGTGGTGGGCCGCGTGGTGATGGTGGGTCGAACGGTGGCGAGCGGTCGCGATCTGTCGGGAATGGTCGCGAGGCGTCGGGGAACGGTCGCGACCAATCGCGACCAGTCGCGACCAGTCGCGACCCGTCGCGACAGGAAGGGAAGGGAGGGGAAGGGAGTAACAACAGCAGGGAAGCTGAGTCTGAGCCAGTGAGCACCAGCGCGGCGTCGCCTGGCGCTGAGCCCGTCGACGCTGCTGTCGGTCTGATCACGGTTTTTGACGACTGCCGGGCTCGGGTGTTCGGCGACGGCCAGCGGCGGGGGTGGGCGGCGCCGGGGGATCACCCGGTTGCTGTCCGCTGGCTCAAAGCCGGGGTGACGGTGGCGACGCTGAAGCCGCTGATGCTGTCGATCATGGGGCGGATGCGGGCCAAGGGAAGGGCGCCGCCCGACATGCTGTCGTACTTCGACAAGCCGGTGCGGGAGCAGATCGTCGAGGGTGGCGGGTCTGGGCGGGCTGGCGGGGGGACGGGGGCGCCTGCGGTCGACTTCCGGCTGGTGGCGGTGCGCAAGCGGGCGGAGGCTCTGACGGGGGAAGGCCGGGACGATGAGGCGGCGGACCTGTTGGCCTTGGCCAAGACGGATCTGGCCAAGGCCTATGCCGAAGTGCAGGACGCGGAGAGGGCGGCGTGATGGGGAATCTGGGCCGGGGCTTTGCGTGGGCCTGGCATGTGGTGCGGTGCCGTCGGCTGGGGGTGCCGGCCGACAAGGGGCGGTTCTTTGCGGCGTTGCACCGCTGGTTGGCGGAGCGGGAACAGGGCCAATGGCAGGCGGTCGCCATCGGCCACTATCAGACTTGGGAAAGGGCGAGGGACATGGCGGACGCGGCGGCGATGGCGCCGATCCATTGGCAGGCGCGGCATGACGTCGACGGGGTGCCTGCGCTGGGGCCGGTGGATCACCAGATCAACGATGCGAGCGGCGGTGTGGGCGCGCCCTTGGGGCGGCGACGGTCGCCGCTGGACGCCATGCTGGCGCGCCAGACGATCACTGCGGCGGAGTATGCGGCGGGGCGGCAGTTCGAATCACTGTTCGCCAGGGCGCGGTTCGAAGCGCTGCAGGCGTGCGACCTGTTGCGGCCGACCGGTGGGCGATGGCAAGAGGCCAGTGGCGCGGTGCAGGATGCGCGCGACCAGGTGAGCTTGATCGTCGGCCTGTTCGATGGCTGTGACCCGATCCAGCTTGAGGCGGTGTGGCAGGTGATTGGGCAAGGGCGAACTGTCAAGGAATTCTGCGCCCTGTGGGGCCTTGGCAGCCGGGCGGCGCCGAACCGGCAGTTCGTGGCTGGGCTGTTGAAAGGGGCGTTGAGCGTGCTGTCGCGGCACTTTGGCATCGTCCGGCCGCGGCCTCGTGCGCGGGTGGAGCGGGGCGAGACGCACTGGCGCGTGCCGGCCGATGCGGAAAGCTCTTGACAAGTTAACTCTTAAATCAGCATGTTCGTCATGGTTGATACGTGCGCCCGCCCGACACTCCGTCGCGGCGGGCGCTGTCGTTTCGGCGCTGGGCCAGCCCCTAATGCGCCAAACCCCGACATGCGAGAGTGCCATGTGATGCCGACGATGCCGCCGACGTTCCGGCCCGCTGGGCGACCGACAGTGCAGGAACGTCGACGGGATCACGACGCACGGCGTCCGTCACCGTCGAAGCGGGGTTACGATGCGGCGTGGCGGCGGCTGCGGCATGTGAAACTCCAGGTGGATTCGCTCTGTGAGATTTGTCTGAGGGAGGACCGGTTGGAGTCGGCGGCTGTGGTTGATCATATCCAGCCGCACCGAGGCGACGATGCGCTGCGGCTGGATATGGACAACCTGCAATCGCTGTGCGCGTCTTGCCACAGTCGAAAGACGGTGCGTTACGACGGCGGCTTCGGTCGGCCAGCCCGCGCCAATGGGCGCGGCGGCGCGGATTGATCCTTCCTCGAGCCATGCGCGTGACGCATGGCCAGGGGGTAGGGGGGTCAGCGTTTTAGGGCGACCCCGCCCAAGTACCGTTGGGGTGGCATAAGAAATTGGCGCGCGGAATTGGCGGAAACTTTTTTTGGCGCTGGTTATGCACTGCGCGCATGGGTTTTCACGGCTGGTCCCTAGAGGCTGGCGACAGTCGGGGGCGTCCAATGCTGGGCGCCCCCCATTCATTTGGAGGGGCTGAGATGCCACGTGGGCGCAGGCCCCAGCCGGAAGCGGTGCGAGAGGCCAAGGGCAATCCGGGGAAGCGCAAGAGCGCGGCGCCGCCGGCCGACACAGGGGATGATATCGGCGGCCTTGGCGTGCCGGAAAACCTGGACGAGCGCGAGGCGCGGGTCTGGCGAACGCTGGTACCCGCGCTGGTCCAGCTTCGCTTCGTAAAGCGCACGGACTGGCCGGCACTGGAACGGTATTGCCATTGGACGGTGCGGTTCTGGGATGCGCGCGAGAAGATCAAGGCGAATGACGCGGTCTACGTGACCAGCAGCCCGCACATCGACCACATGCTACGTCAGAACCCCTGGTTCGGCATCCTGGTTCGGGCGGAGAAGATGCTGCAGGATCTCGAGGACCGCATCGGCCTGAACCCAACGGCCCGCCAACGCATCCTGATGCAGCGGGCGGCCGGGCCGACCGGTGAGTTGCCGTTGGGCGACCAGCCACCGAAAGAGGCGCCAAAGCCAGCGCAATCGCCGATCGGGATGTTGAGCGGCGGTGGCAGCGTCCACTGACGGCCGACTGACCGAGACGGTCAACGGGGTCGAGTATTGGTTTGACGAAGCGGCGGCCGATGCGGCGGTCGCCTTTTTTGTCACCTACCTGGTGCTGACTGAAGGGGAATGGGCCGGCCGCCCGTTCGAGCTTCAGGTCTGGCAGGCGACGATCGTCCGTGACGTGTTCGGCTGGAAACGGCCGGACGGCACGCGGCGTTATCGTGTGCTGTACATCGAGGTGCCGCGCAAGAACGGCAAAACCGAGCTGGCCGCCGGCATCGCCCTGCTGTTGCTGGTCGCGGACGGCGAACTGGGCGCGCAGATCTACACGATGGGCGTCAATGAGGATCAGGCCAAGATCGCCTTTTCGAAGGCGACGGAGATGGTCAAACGGTCCGAGCCCCTGGGCGGCCATGTCGAGGCGTTCAAGACGTCGCTGTTCTGCCCGGAACTGAACGCGGCGCTGAAGCCGATCACCTCGAAAGTGGTTGGCAAGCAAGGGTTCAACCCGTCGGGTTCGGTGTCCGACGAGCTGCACGAGTGGAAGGACGGCGACCTTTACCGAGCGGTTCGCGAAGGCGAAGGCGCACGTCGCCAGCCGCTGGACGTGATGATCACCACGGCCGGGGAGTTCGGCGTCGGCTTCGGTTGGGAGATGCACGATTACGCCGCGAAAGTGATCGAGGGCGAGATTGTCGACCCGAGTTTCTATGCGGTGATCTATGCCGCGAACGACAATGACGACTGGACCGACCCGCAGGTCTGGGCCAAGGCGAACCCGAACTATCCGATGTCGCCGAAGCACGACTTCCTGGCCGAAGAGTGCGAACGGGCGAAGGCCAACCCGAGACTGGAGAACAGGTTCAAGCGGTACTTCCTGGACCTGTGGACGGAACAGACGACGCGCTGGCTGCCCATGGATGGATGGGACGCCGGGGTTGGTGATCGCGGTTGGCGCCAGTTTGAGGCGGCGCTTGCCGGCAAGGTGTGCTGGGGCGGCCTGGACCTGTCGTCGACGACGGACTTCACGGCCCTGGTCTGGGTGTTCGGCGCGGATGGCGACCTTGAGGACAAGGACGGTGATCCGGTCCTGCTGTTGCCGCGGCTGTGGATACCTGAAGACCGGGTGGCGGAGAAGGTGTCCAAGATGCGCCGGCCGATCGACCGGTGGGTGCGTGAAGGCGCGGTGATCGCAACGCCGGGCAACGTGG
>JBCBSH010000015.1:0-36710 GCA_039819285.1 Pseudomonadota bacterium | reverse complement strand
CGAACTCGGCGCGCGCGACGCGTGAGCGGGACCGCACCTGGTCGCCGCCGGAGGAGTATGTGGAACTGGGCCGGCAGTACCTGGCCGAGACCGATTCGGAAACACGGGTCGCTCTGTTCCGCCAGATGGTCGACATCTGGGAGGAGGTGACACCGGCCATCATCCTGTGGCGCAACCTGGCAAGCTGGGTGGCGCAGGACGATCTGGACTGGACGCCGATCAACAGCGTGCGCATGCCGTTGGGGCCCGGCCATCTGAGCGTCGATCAGGGCTAACCTTAACGGTGTTAACCGGGGCGCCGCCCGAGCGAACGGCGCCCCACCCTTGCCGGCAGACCTGATCGAGCGGCTGATCGAGCGATGGAACATGTCGCGCTGATCCTGGTCTGCCTGGCGGTCGGCGTCGGGCTTCGGCTCAGCGGCCAACTGCCCGAAACAGCGCCCAAGGTGTTCGGCGGCTGGGTCATACACGTGGCCCTGCCCGCCGCCGCCTTGCACAGCGTCCACGATATCTCGGTCAACCTCGAATGGCTGCTGGCGGCGGCGACCCCATGGATCGGCGCCTTGCTGGCCATCGCCGTCTTTGTGCCATTGTCGCGGGTGCTGGGCTGGTCGCGCCAACGGACGGGCGCGCTGATCCTCGTCGCGGGATGGGGAAACACGTCCTTTGTTGGGCTGCCGATGATCGACGCCTATTTCGGGTCCAACCGGCTGGGCCTGGGCCTGTTCATCGATCTGGCGGGCTCGTACCTCGCACTATCGACCATCGGCATCACCGTCGCGACCGTATGCGCCGGCGATCGCTTTGACGGGCGTGCGGTGCTACGGCGCATTGCAACGTTCCCGCCCTTCATAGCCATCATCATCGCGCTGGCGACCAACGACGTGAACCGGCCCGACTGGCTTGACCAGATCTTCGAGGCCTTCGCCCTGACCCTGACGCCGGTAGCGCTGGCCGCCGTCGGGTTTGCCATCCGCTTTGAGCGGATTGGCGACCGGATCGCGCCTCTCGGCGCTGGCCTGGCCTATCGCCTGGCGTTGGCCCCACTGGTCATCCTGGCGATTTACGCTGCACTTGGCCAACTGGCCAACACCAACGCGCAGGTGGCGATCTTCGAAATGGCAATGCCGCCGAGCCTGGGCGCCAGCATCATCGCTATGAACCATGAGTTGGAGCCTGAACTGGTCGCCCTTTTGATCGGCATCGGCATTCCTCTTTCCATGGCGACCGTGCCAGTATGGTGGCTCGTGATGGGCGCGGGTTGATGTCGAGCGAAGCGACTACGGTTGATGGTGTGATCCCCGAATTCCAAGACGAGTCCGTGGCAGCCACGTTTGCCGGCTTCGCGCCGTCGGTGCGGTCCCGGCTAACAGATCTGCGCGCGCTTATCTTCGATGTCGCGACGAAAACGGAAGGGGTCGGGCCGCTGCAGGAGACCTTGAAGTGGGGCCAACCGAGTTTTCTGACGCCGAAGACAAAAAGCGGCAGCACGATCAGGATCGACGCAGTGCCCGGCGCACCCGACCGGTATGCGCTGTACTTCATCTGCCACACAAACCTGGTGGAGACGTTCCGCGAGGTTTATCCGACCGAGCTGACCTATGGCGGCAACCGCAGCATTTTGTTGGACGCGAGCAATCCTCTTCCAGAGGCGCCGTTGCGCCATTGCATTGCGCTGGCGCTGACCTATCACAGCCGCAAGAAGGCAAGACGTTGACCATGCCGTCCCTTCGCGGGCGCTGAGCGGCCGCAGACACCGATGGACCACCACGATGTCGTCATTGCCGGCGGTGGGATCGGCGGGGTCAGCGCCGCCATTGGCGCAGCGAAGTCAGGTGCCAGAACGTTGCTGGTCGAGAAATACGGGTTTCTCGGTGGGGCAGCGACAAATGCGAACGTTCTTTCCTTTTGCGGGCTTTATCAGCGCGGCAGTGGGGCCAGTCCGATCGCGGCGACGGGTGGCGCCAGCGAACTGGTTCTGGGCGAGATCGAGAAGCTTGGCGTCACGACCGAGCCCAGGCAGAACCCCAGGACGGGCCATTGGCTGGTCTATCTGGAACCCGAGAGCTTGAAGTTGGCGCTGGACCGAAGCCTGGCAGCGGCCGGCGTCGAAATTCTATTTCACGCCAAGGCCGTGGACGCGGTGACATCGGCCGGGCGGTTAGATCAGATCGTCCTGCATTGCCACGAGGGGCGTGTCGACATCACGGCCGGCTGCTTCGTCGATGCCACGGGCGACGCCCATGTGGCGCGCCTCGCCGGCATGCCGAGAAGAGCTGGCAACGGGGCCGGGACGCTGCAGCCCTTCTCGTCGCCGATCCGCATCGGCGGACTAGCCGACGGAACCGTCATCGACCGAGACAAGCTCGCCGCTGCCTTGGCCGACTACAACAAGTCGGGTGCCCATCCGACCAATCGCACCGGTGCCGGTTTCTTTGCACCGATCCCGAACAGCCCGGATATCTGGTGGATGATCATCGACCATCCTGCCGCTGATGCCACATCGGCGACCCTGTCCGCGGCGGAGCGGTACGCGCGCGCGGCGGCCCAAGACTATGTGGTCGTGCTGCGAAATAGCCAACCGGCCTGCCGGAACGCCTTCTTGGTGCAGACGGGACCACAGGTGGGCATCCGCGAAAGCTGGCATGTCGACGCAGAAGACCGGATCACAGAGGCCGATCTGCTGGCCGGCCGCACCGGTGCAGACGGCGTTGCACGCGCCGCCTGGCCCATGGAGGACCATTCGGTCATCGGACGGCCGGCCTTCACGCCGATCGGCGGAGACGGGTTCGCCCACGTTCCACTCGGCTGTTTGAAGGCAAAGGGTCTTTCCAACCTGTATCTTGCCGGGCGTACGATCGGCGCTGATCACCGGGCCTACAGCTCCGTCAGGGTGATGGGCACGGCGTTCGCGACCGGCTTTGCATCGGGCATCGCAGCCGCTCACCCGGCGCTTTCGGTGGATCGACTAAGACCGCGTATTGAAGAGTTGGGGGGCCTGATCTAGGCGCGCATCTCATGGGCCAATTGGACGGCAAGATCAGCATTGTCACCGGAGGCGGCGGCGAAATCGGCGCTGCGATTGCGAAGGGCCTCGCGCGCGCGGGCAGCAAGATCGCCGCTTGCGACATTAACGCCGAGGCAGCCGAGGTCGTGGCGGCCGACATTCGAGCCGGCGGCGGAGAGGCAATTGCCTGCCAGCATGATGTGACCAGCGAGGCGTCATGGTGTGACGCAAGCGCTGAGATAGAACGGCGCCTGGGCTCACTCGACGTGCTGGTGAACTGCGCGGGTCTGTTTGCCAGTGACAGCTACACGATTGCCGATCTCCCACTCGAAGAGTGGCGCAAACTTCACGCGGTGAATCTCGACGGCACCTTTCTGGGCATCAAGGTCGCGGTCAAGGCGATGGGCAGCCGCAACGGCTCGATCATCAACATCGGATCGGTTGTCGGCGCGTTCGGCGCCCGAAGCGGCCCGGCCTACGGGACCAGCAAGGGGGCGGTCCGTGCTCTGACCGTTCAGGCGGCGGCGTCCTGCATTGCCACGGGCTCGAATGTCCGCATCAACGCAATCCATCCAGGGTATGTTCTGACGGAGGCCTCGCTTGGCAGTGCGCTGAAGAGGTTCGGCTCCAGGGAGCGGGCGGAGCAAGCGTTCGCCACGCGTAGTCCGCGCAACCGACTGCTGCATCCCGAGGACCTGGTCGGTGCGGCGGTGTTTCTGGCATCCGACGCGTCAAAGATGATGAACGGGGCGGAGATCCTCGTCGACGACGGGCTGTCGACCCAGATGCCGGGCGACAGCTTCGGCCCCGAGAGCTGATCGACGCTCTATCGTCGCAACGTCGGGTCAAGCCGGTCGCGCAGCGCGTCGCCCAACAGACTGACCGCCAGTGTGGTCAGGAAGATGACCGTGCCGGGTATGACGGCGACCCACCAGGAACTGGCCAGGCTGTCCCTGCCCTCACCCAGCAGTTGGCCCAGGCTGGTTAGCGGCGGCTGGATGCCGAGGCCCAGGAAACTGAGGCCGGTTTCCAACAGGATTGCCTGCGGGAAGTTTAAGGTTGCCTGAACGATGATGACATTGGAGATGTTGGGCAGGATGTGCCGCCGGTAGATCGTGCCGGTGGCAACACCAACGGCCTTTGCCGCCTCGATATAGGGCTGGTTGCGGGCGGCCAGAGCCGCGCCGCGCACCTGCCTGGCATAAACCTCCCAGCCATAAAGCCCGATCAGCATGATGAAGATGACCAGCGATCGGCCGAAGAACGCGAGGATGGCGAGCGCGATGATAATGAAGGGCAAGGCGGCCTGAAGGTCGACCAGGCCCATGACGGCATCGTCGGCTGCCTTACCCCGGCGCGCGGCCAAGAGGCCCAGCGAGGTGCCGATCATCATCGAGATCAGCGTGCCGACGGCAGCAATGCCGATCGATATGCGGATGGCAACCACCAGCCTGGCGACCATGTCCCGGCCCAGCCGGTCGGTTCCCAGCGGATGATCCCAAGTGCCGCCGAGAAACACTGGCGGTTCGTTGCGCGCCAACAGGTTCGACTGGTCGTAGGGATAGGCGGTCAGGAAATCGCCGAACAGGGCCGCACCGACCACCAGCACAAGCACGACCAGCGCAACCGTCGTGCCCAAGGATCGCCGACGGCTCACGGGCCGGCTCGCTGGCTGCGCCGTTCCTGGCCGATACGCGGGTCGAGCCAGCCATAGGCGAGATCGACGGCCAGATTGGCAAACGCCATGGTCGCCGCCGCCAGGATCACGATCAGTTGCACTACAGCCAGATCGCGTTCGGAGACCGAGACAACCAGCAGCCGGCCAACGCCGGGCCAGGCAAAAACCGTTTCCGTAACCACGGCGCCGGCGATAAGCGCACCGATGGTGAAGCCCAGCAGCGTGGTCAGCGGCACCAGGGCGCCGCGCAGCGCATGCACCAGCATCTGGCGCCTTAGCGAGAGCCCCTTGGCGCGGGCCGTGCGCATGTAGCCGGCGCCCAGCACCTCCAGCAGGGACGAGCGGGCAAAACGGGCAAAGGCCCCGGCCGAGGCCAGGCCCAGGGTGAGCGTCGGCATGATGAGATGGCTGAGGCCACCCATCCCGCCGGACGGCAGCCATTGTAGGTTTAGTGTGAACAAGAGGATCAGCAGAATGCCGAAGAAGAAGTTCGGCATGGCGTACCCGAACACGGCACCGGTCATGATCACCCGGTCGCCGGTGCGGTTGTGCCAATGGGCCGCCGCGATCCCGGCCGGGATGCCGACCAGAATGGCCAGCGCCATGGCCGCGCCGCCCAGCAACAACGTCGCCGGAACGCGCGAGGCCACGACATCCCAGGCTGGACCAGCCGTACGGAAGGAATAGCCGAAATCGCCGCGCAACACGCCGGAGAGATAGGCGCCGTACTGCTCAAGGATCGAGCCGGTCAGGCCCAGCCGTTCCCGATACTGCTCAAGGATCGCGTCGGGCAGGTCTGCGGGCACCAGGGCCACGATCGGGTCGCCGGACAGGCGCAACACGACGAACACCAGGGTGACCGCCGCCCACAGGGTCAACAGCAAACGCAGCAGCTTTCGAACCAGAAACCTGCTGGTCATCGGCGTCGTACGCTCAGATCAAACGGTCGGCATGCCAGGCGAGGTGGTCATCCATCATGCTGGCGACGAAATAGTAGGAGTGGTCGTAACCGGGATGCAGCCGCAAAGTCAGGTCAACGCCGGCCGCCGCGCAGGCGTTCCTGAAGCGCTGGGGCTGAAGCTGTTCGTCGAGAAAGCCGTCATCGGCGCCAACATCAACGAAGATGTCGCCCTGCCAGCCGCGATCGGTCACAAGGGTGCAGGCATCATGCTCGCGCCATGTGCTTTCGTCCGGCCCGAGATAGGCAGCGAACGCCTTGCGGCCCCAGGGCACCGCGCCCGGCGCCACGATCGGCGACAGGGCGGAGACGGTCTGAAACAGATCCGGGTGGCGCATGGCCAGCGTGAGCGCACCGTGCCCACCCATCGAATGCCCCATGACACCGCGCTTGCCCGTGTTCGGGAAGTTTTCGTCGATCAGTGCCGGCAGTTCCTCGGCGATGTAGCTTTCCATGCGGAAATGCTTGTCCCAGGGGGCCTGCGTGGCATCGAGGTAGAAGCCAGCGCCCTGGCCCAGATCATAGGCGTCGTCATCGGGCACGCCCTCGCCGCGTGGCGAGGTGTCTGGCGCAACGACAATCAGGCCCAGCGCTGCCGCCACCCGCTGAAAGCCGGCCTTGACCGTTGCGTTTTCCCACGTACAGGTCAGGCCCGACAGGTAATAGACGACGGCACACGCGCGCTGTTGATTGTGCCGCGGCACAAAGACCGAGAGCTCCATGCGTGTGCCGGTGCTGGCACTGTCATGGGCGTAGATGCCTTGCACGCCGCCGAAGCAGCCGTGCTTGGCGATGGTTTCGAGCATAAGCCGATCCTAGTCGTAAAGAACGACGGAGCGGATCGATGAGCCCTCATGCATCAGGTCGAAACCCTTGTTGATGTCGTCCAAGGGCATGGTGTGGGTGATCATCGGGTCGATCTCGATCTTGCCGTCCATGTACCAGTCGACGATTTGTGGCACGTCCGTTCGGCCGCGCGCGCCGCCGAACGCCGTGCCGCGCCAAACCCGGCCGGTAACGAGTTGGAACGGGCGGGTCGCGATCTCCTGCCCCGCACCGGCAACGCCTATGATGATGGATTCACCCCAGCCCTTATGGGCGCATTCCAAGGCCGCGCGCATGGTGTTCACATTGCCGATGCACTCGAAGCTGTAATCGGCACCGCCGCCGGTCAAGTCAACCAGATAGGGGACCAGGTCGCCCTCGACCTCCGACGGGTTGACGAAATGGGTCATGCCGAAGCGCTCGCCCCACTCCTTCTTGCCGTTGTTCATGTCCACGCCGACGATCATGTTGGCGCCGACCAGCCGCAGGCCCTGGATGACGTTGAGGCCGATGCCGCCGAGACCGAAAACGACACAGTTCGATCCGGGCTCGACCTTCGCCGTGTTGATGACGGCGCCGATGCCCGTGGTCACGCCGCAACCGATGTAGCAGATCTTGTCGAACGGCGCGTCCTGGCGGACCTTGGCGACCGCGATCTCCGGCAACACCGTGTAGTTCGAGAATGTGGAGGTGCCCATGTAATGCAGCAGCTTTTCGCCGCCGATGGAAAAGCGAGAGCTGCCGTCCGGCATTACCCCCTGGCCCTGGGTGGTCCGGATGGCCTGGCAGAGATTGGTCTTGGGGTGCAGGCAATAGTCGCATTCGCGGCATTCCGGCGTATAGAGCGGAATGACGTGATCGCCCTCTGCCACGCTGGTCACGCCCTCGCCGACTTCGACCACCACGCCGGCGCCCTCATGGCCCAGAATGGCGGGGAACAGCCCCTCGGGGTCGGCGCCGGACAGGGTGTAGGCGTCAGTGTGGCAGATGCCGGTGGCCTTGATCTCGACCATCACCTCGCCGGCGCGCGGCCCGTCAAGATCGACCTCGGTAATCTCCAGTGGCTTGCCCGCCTCAAACGCCACGGCCGCACGAGTTTTCATCAGACCCCTCCCCCAACGATGTGATTTGCGGGCGCCAGTATCGGGGGCCGTCCCGGCAAGTCAAGGCAGACAGGCGCCGGTTCGATCGCTGACCCTTGCGTACTTTCGCGTGTGCGGGCACTTCCCGACACCGAGCACAGCAAACCTCTGGCCGTCTCTATCTGAACTCGCCACCAACAACCAGGCCGTCACGCATATAAGCGACGAAACGCGACTGATCAGACCTATACGCTGAACGGGGGTCTTCTTCGTCGATATCGAGCTCTCGGATTTCGTAATACTCCCGAAATTCAGCAAGGGATGGACCATCATGCTGTAGTTCCGGTGGTGCGTCTCGGAACGGTATGAACTCCACTTCAGGAAATGCCGACCGAAGAACAGGCAATTCGGGCCTGCTTTCAAGTAACCTCCCGAAAGCCACGAGATCGACCCATACCCCGTCGCCCCGCTCTCGAAGTCTCGCGAAGCGCTCCAATGCTTCCATTTCATTTTCTTCGTCAAACCACATGCGGCCCCCTACCCAATAGACGTTCTCCGTATCGGAGAAAGGGGAAAGGGCCACCACACTTGTACGTTCAAGAGGAGGAATGCCGACAATGCGGGAACCACCGAGGCAGTCCGAAAGCCAGTCAACCCGCCAGCGAACTTCGATGAGCCTGCTGGGAAGGGCCCCGGAGAAGCTCTCCTGAACGAAGACTGTAGCGGTATTAGTATATCTGCCTTCTTTCTCAACCTCATCACGTTGCAAAACAAGAACCCTGACAACAATAGCTCCCTCGCGCATCAGCGTTTCAGGTGTGGTCATTTCGAGGGTACAGGCATACGTCAACGTCGGCGCGAGAAATGTCAGCATCAATCCCAGACATAAGAACCGAAAGATACACATGTCTCTTCCTTAACCACGGCTCAGTCATCCCCCGTCAGCAACATGATGAAGTGCAACCGAAGCTAGTGAAACCTCAAACCGGCACCAACGTCTCCTCCACCGGCCGATAGTCCAGATCATAGCCAAAGTACCGCGGGCCGACGAGTTCAAGGCCTTCGGGGCTGCGCCATTGGTCGTCGCATTTCATGGCGAGGGCGGCGACGCGGAGGCCGAAGCGGAGGGACTCGGTGGTGATCGGGTCGCCGGTGTCGATGTCGAGCAGCATGATCAGGTCGGGCGTGGTGACGACCGGCTCGCCGTCGCGTTCGGCGATCAGGAATTCGTTCTGGAAGGCCAGGCGCAGGGTCTGGCCGGCATGGGCGTCGACACCTTCCAGCGTGGCCTCGCCCCGGGCGAAGCCGCCGACCGTGCGGCGCTCGACATCCAGGACGCGGCCCTTGAACAGGGGCAGCGCGCCGAGGCGGTCCTGCATGGTCATCACCGGGTCAGCCAGCTTGGCGCGGCTGCGGCGGAGCGTGCGGCCGAGATCGGCGGCGAGGCCCAGGGTGCCGCGCACGATGGCGTGGCGGGCGGTCTTGCCGGACATGGGGTAGAAGGCGAGCAGGGCCGAACCGCCCATCTCCACCGTCGCGGCCCTGGCCAGGCGCTCGGTCCATTGATTGCTGACCGTGTCGAGCACGATGGAATTGCCCTTGTCGTCGGCCAGGACCATGGGCGTGGCGTGGACGCCGTGTAGGGTAAAAGTGACCATCTGCAGTTCCGGGAAGGCGCGGCCCATGCCGTCGCCATCGACCAGTGGCAGGCCGGTCTCGGCAGCGACGATGAAGGGCGTGGTGGAATTGAGGCCGCCCGCCTCGCCGCAGAGCACGGCGTCAAAGGTGACGCCCATCAGCTGTTCCAGCTTACGAAAGGCGATGACGATTTCGTCGCCCTGGGGCAGCTTTTCGGTCATCACCGTCGGCGCGCCCATCATGCAGACCGGCACGACCCAGCCATCCTCCGGCACCTGGTCGACATCGACGAGGCGCACGGGGCTGTTGCGCCGGATCGCCTCCTTGGCCATCAGCTTGCCGATATGCGGATCGCCGCCGCCGCCCGTGCCCAGGATGGCGCCGCCGACGGCGATGTCGTCCAGGTCGTCGATATCGATTAGGCGCATGATGGTTTCCTCACATTTCTTGTCAGGCCGCGAAGGGCTTGTAGGCGATGTCGGCATAGCCGAAGGCCTCTGGGCCGACGACTTTGAGGGCTTCCGGCGATTTCATGAGCGGGTGGGCCGGCATGGCCAGGACGGCGACGCGCTGACCGTAGCGCAAGAGCTCGGTCGTGATCGGCTCGGCGGTGTCGAGTTCCAGGATCATCAGTAGGTCCGGCACCGTGATCTCGACATTTCCGTCGCGCCAAAAGATCAGATTTTCGTTCTGGATCGCGATCCGGCCGGCCTCGCCCGTGTGATCGCCAACGCCGGAGAGCTCGACATGCCCCATGGCGAAGCCGCCTTTCAGCTCGCGCCGGACGTCGCCGATCTTGCCGGTGTAGATGATCTTACCGCCCGAGGCCTCAGCTACCTTGCCCAGCACGTCGCGGCGGCTGGCCCGCGCTTGCTCGATCGCGCGGCCGATGTTGAGGGCCTGGGTCACGGTGCCAGGGACGGCGTATTTCTTCAGGAAACCGGCCTTCATGGGCGCAGTGGCAAAGCCGGCGCCAGCGCCCATCACGACGACTGTGTTGCGCGCGAACGACTCCAGCCAATACATGTCGACCATGTCCTTATAGACGATGCAGTTGCCCTTCTCGTCCGCGATCGCGGCGGGTTCGGGCTGCTGGCCGTAGATGAAGAAGGTCGTCATCTGGACCTCGGGGAAGGCCCTGCCCATACCGTCGCCATCGGCAACCGGCACACCGGCTTGGGCTGCCGTCAGCACCGGCTCCATGGCGTTGGCGCCGCCAATTTCAGCGGAGATTAGCGCGGAGACCTTTGTACCGACCGCATCCTCGACCGCGCGAAGGGCGCGCAGGCACTCCTCGCCCTCCTCCACCTTCTCGACCCCGACGACCGGCGCGCCGATGCCGCCAACGGACCCGATCAACTCGTCGTCCTCGAAGGATTCCAGCGAGCGCACTTCGACCGTGGCACCGGCACGCAACAGCTCGCGCGTACGCAGCATGCCGATATAGGGGTTGCCGCCACCGCCGGTGCCCAGCAGGGCGGCGCCCAATCTCAGGGCGGGCAGATCGGCTTCGGTAAGCGGATATCCGTCAGACACGCAACTCTCCGACCGCCTTCACACGCACGCGGGTCGCGTTGCCAGGCAGGTAGGCCAGCGGTACGTCCTCCACATCGACGATCTCGATGCTGTCCGGCGTGGCACCGGCGGAGACGGCGGCGTCGGTTGCCTGGCGTTTGGCATCGTCCAGCGCGTCGGAGCGGCCCATTTTGGCGAGCGAATAGACCCGGTCGATCTCGCCGCTGACCTGGGCGATGGCCGCGCCGACCGCATTGGCGACGGCGTAGTGGGCTGGCTTGAGCACCTCCAGTGTGCCGATTGTGTCGCCCGCGAGGATGCTGCCGCCGCCGACCACGATCACAGGCAAGGGCTCCGGCGACAGGCGGGAGCGTTCGACGGAGAGTTCCAGCATGCGCTGGATTTCGGTCTGGGTGCGGGCGACCAGATCGGTATCAAGATGGCTGGTCTTGGCGCGATCACCGATATCGGCCTTGCCGGCCGCAACGACGATGTCGGTGGCGGTCAGCGTTTCGCCGCCGAAGCACAGCGCTTCCTCCGTCAGCCGATAGCCAACCGAGCGCGGGCCTACGGTCACCGTTCCCTCCTGATCGACGACCAGAGAGCCGCCGCCAAGGCCGATCGAGAACACGTCGGGCATGCGGAAATTGGTGCGCACGCCGCCGACCTCGACCGCGACCGTGGCCGGCCTGGGGAAACCCTTGTGCAGGGCGCCAACATCGCTGGTCGTACCGCCGATATCGACCACGATGGCCTCGTCGACGCCGGACAGGAACGCCGCCCCGCGCATGGAGTTGGTCGGGCCGCTGGCGAAGGTCAGCACCGGAAAGCGCTCGGCAAAGGCGGCATCCATCAAGGTGCCGTCATTCTGGGTCAGAAAGAACCGGCTGGTGATGCCGCAATCGGCCAGCGCAGACTTGAACGCCGCGATGACATGGGCCGACAGGTCGCGCAGGCAGGCATTCATGATCGCCGCGTTTTCGCGCTCCAACAGGCCGATGCGGCCGATATCGCTGGACAGCGTGATGTGGGCGTCCGGAACGGCCTCGCTCAAGATCTCGCCGGCCTGTTGTTCGACCTCGGTATTCACTGGGCTGAAGACGGAGGAGATGGCGATCGACCCCACGCCCTTCGCCTTGATGTCCGCGCCGATGCCGCGCAGTTCGTCCTCGTCCAAGGCCGAGATCGGCCTGCCGTCGAACTCGTGCCCGCCATGGGCGAGGTAGCGGTGATTGCCGATGGCGTCGCGCAGATCCTCCGGCCAGTCGACCATGGGCGGCAGCGAGGCGGTGGCCGGCAGGCCGAGCCGCACGGCGGCGGTCTGGGCCAGGTCGCGGCGCTGGACCACGGCGTTGGTGAAATGGGTCGTGCCGATCATGACGACATCGACGGCGGAAGGCGCAACACCGCTTTCCGCCAGCACCGATTTCAGCGCGTTATTGACGCCCGTCAGCACGTCTTGAGTGGTCGCGGCCTTCACGCCGGCCACGACCTTTTGGCCGTCCATGACGACGGCGTCGGTATTGGTTCCGCCGACATCTACACCGATGCGGATCACGGGTGGGCACTCCTCTCAACTGGGGAATCTTGGTCAACTGGGGAAACCGGAACGGTTGCGGCGGTCGCCGTCCGTTCTTCAAGCAGGTGGCACCGGGCCTCATGGCCCTGGCCGACGATGGTGAACTCCGGGTCGATCTGCCGGCACGGCTCGAACGCAAACGGGCAGCGGGTGTGAAAGCTGCAGCCCTTGGGGATGCGCGACGGGCTGGGGATCTCGCCCGACAGGGCCGGGATCGACGGCTTCAGCGCCGCCTCCTCGTCCGACACGACCGGTACGGCGCCGATCAGGGCCTGGGTATAGGGGTGGGCCGGGGAGCCGAAGACGTCGACGGTCGGGCCGGTCTCGGCAAGGCGGCCGAGATAAAGAATGCCGACGCGGCTGCAGAAATTGCGCATCAGGCTGAGATCGTGGGAGATGAACAGGAAGGTCAGGCCCAGTTCGCCTGCCAGCCCAGCCAGCAGATCGATAATCTTGGCCTGCACCGAGACGTCGAGGGCCGAGGTCGGCTCGTCCAGCACGATCAGGCGCGGTTCGACCGCGAGCGCACGGGCGATGGCAACACGCTGTTTCTGGCCGCCGGACAGTTCGTGCGGATAGCGGATGGCAAAGTTGCGCGGCAGCTCGACCATCTCCAGCAGTTCGGCAACCCGGTCGGCGATTTTGGCCTTGGGGTAGTCGTGGAAGATCAGCGGCACGGCGACAGACTGGGCGATGGTTCGGCGCGGGTTCAGGGACGAGCCCGGGTTCTGGAACACCATCTGGACTTGCTTGCGATAGTCGCGTCCGCCGATGAGACCGCTAACATTGCTTCCGTCGAAATAGACGGTGCCGGCGGTCGGCCGATAGAGACCGACGACCATGCGGGCGATGGTCGACTTGCCAGAGCCGCTCTCGCCGGCCAGGCCGAATACCTCGCCCTTTTTGATGGCGAAGCTGACATCGTTGACGGCGCGCACGGCCCCGACGCGCTGCTGGATGACACCGCCGCGGATGGGGAAGTGTTTGGTCAGGCCGCTGACCTCAAGAAGAGGCGCCTCGGTCACGCCACCTCCCCCGCCGGCTGACGCAGCCAGCATGCGGCGCCATGGTTGGCGCCGACGGTGACGTTCGGCGGCCGTTCGAAGCAGGCGTCATGCCGGTGCGGACATCTCGGCCGAAAACGACAGCCGACGGGTGGATCCACATAGTCCGGAATGGTGCCGTCGATGCCTTTGAAGGTCGAGGTGCCGGACAGTTTCGGCACGCATTCGATCAAGGCTTGCGTGTAGGGGTGGCTGGGCCGTTCGAACAGGGAATCGGTCGGCCCATGCTCGACGATCGTGCCGGCATACATGACGTAGACATAGTCCGCCATCTCGCGCACTACGCCGAGATTGTGCGTGATCATCAGCAGGGCCAGCGAGCGGGCGGCAACCAAATCGTTCAGCAGGGCCAGTATCTCGGCCTGGGTGGTGACGTCCAGGGCCGTGCCAGGCTCGTCCGCGATCAGCAGGCGCGGCTCGTTGAGGAGCGCCATCGCAATCAAGATGCGCTGGCGCATGCCGCCCGACAGCATGATCGGATAGGCGCCGAAGATGCGTTCCGGGTCCGGCATGCGCACCTGTTCCAGCACCTCGATGACGCGCTGTTTGCGGCCCTGCTTGTCCCGGCGCACGCCCATGCGCCGGTCGGCGTATTTGATGATAGTGGCGAGCTGGTCGCCGATGGTGAAGACCGGGTTCAGCGCCGTCATCGGGTCCTGGAAGACCATGGACATTGCGGTGCCCTTCAAGGCGTCGCGCTGGCGCTCTGGCATGGTCAGAAGGTCGGTGCCGTCGAAGCCGATCGACCCGGCGGCGATGCTGGCCGGCGGGCTTTTCAGGATGCCCATGATCGCGCGCAAGGTGACGCTCTTGCCACAGCCCGTCTCGCCGACCAGTGCCGCGTGCTGGCCGGCGCGCACCTGCAGCGAAACACCGTCCAGCACGCGGGCCTGGCGGCCATAGGTCGCGAAGTCAACCGACAGGCCGGCGACGTCAAGCAGAGGCCCGCTCATCGCACATCCTCCACATCGAACATGTCGCGCAAACCGTCGCCGAGCAGGTTGAAGCCCAGGATAGCGAACAGGATGGCCATGCCCGGCATGACGGACTGCCACCACCGATCCGGCAGATAGTCGGCCCCCGTGGCGACCATGGTGCCGAGGTCCGGCGTCGGCGGCTGCACGCCGAGGCCGAGGAAGCTGAGCGACGCGCCGATCAGGATGACGAAGCCGGCATCCAGCGTCGCCTTCACCGAAATCGCGGAGACGCAGTTGGGCAACAGCTCCTTGAACAGGATGTGGAACTTGCTGGCGCCCAGGATCTCGGCCGCCTCGACGAATTCCTGGGTTTTGAGCGTCCGGGTGATCGAGTAGATCAGACGCGTATGCCAGGTCCACCACAGCACCGAAATGGCGATCATGGCGTTCATCAGGTTCGGCGACAGAACGGCCGTGATGGCCAGCGCCATGACCAGCGGCGGGATGGCGAGCGCAATATCGGTCAGCCGCATGATCACGATCTCGACCCAGCCGCCGAAATAGCCGGCCATCAGGCCCAGCATGACGCCAAACGGGATCGACAGGCCCAGCACCACCACGACCAGCAAGAGCGAGATTCGGTAGCCGTAGATCACCCGGGTCAGCACGTCTCGGCCGACATTGTCGGTGCCGAACCAATGCTCCCATGAGGGCGGCAGGTGCCGGGCGCGGAAATCGACGAAGTTGTCGACCTGCTCGGGATAGGGCGCGATCCAAGGCGCAAACAGGGCGCAAGAGATCACGATCAGGACGATGACGGCGCCGATGACCGCGGTCGGGTTGCGGCTGAACCGGTACCAGTTTTTGTACGCGTTGGAGATGGTGGCGGCCGGGACCGCCTCCTCCACGTTTGCCGGCGCCGAGCCGTTGTTGAGGACGGCCATCAGCGTGTTCCCCGAATGCGCACGCGCGGATCGACATAGCCGACCAGCACGTCAATCAACAGGTTCACGAAGACGAAGAACAGGCCGGAAACCATGACCACGCCCATGACAGCGTTCAGGTCCTTTTGCAGGATCGTGCGCACGCCGTAACTGGCCATGCCCGGCCAGCCGAAGACCATTTCGACCACAAACGCGTTGCCGATGAGCGAGGCGAATTCGAGGCCCAGAATGGTCAGCGGCGGCACGAACGACGGGCGCAGCATGTATTTGAAGGTGCGGATGCGGGCCGGGATGCCAAAGGCCCGCGAGGCCTCGATATAGTCCTGCCGCGAGACGTCGATCATGGACGAGCGCGTGATGCGCATGATCTGGCCGATCGTCGCGGCCGACAAGGCAATGGTCGGCAACAAGAGATGGCGCAGCGCCTCGACCGTCAGATCAAAGCGGCCACGCAGCATCGTGTCGATCACCATGAGACCGGTGATGTTGGCCTGAAAGTCGATGCCCGCTGGCATCCTGTTGGTCACTGGCAAGATCTGCAGGACATATCCAGCCAGGATCTGCAAGAGGATGGCCAGGAAAAAGGCCGGCGTGACCACGCCGAGCAGCGCGATAAAGCGGCTGGAATTGTCCAGCCAGCCGTCCTTATTGCGCGCGGCCATCACGCCAGCCGGCACGCCGATGATCATCGAGACGATCACCGTGGCGACGACCAGTTCGAAGGTGGCCGCAAAGGTGTCGCCGATGTCCTCGTTGACCGAGCGTTGAGTCAGCAGCGACTGGCCTAGATCGCCCTGCAGCAGGCCGCCGACATAGCCCAGATACTGGCTGTGAACGGGCTGGTCGAGCCCCATCTCAGCCTGCAGTTCGGCCACCTGTTCCTGCGTCGCCAGGGGGCCGAGCGCGATGCGGGCCGGATCGCCTGGCACGATGCGGGCGATCGTGAAGATGATGATCGACAGACCGACCAGCACCAAGATCGACCACAAGAGCCGACGGGCCAGAAAGTAAAGAAACTCCACGGCGATTTATGCCCGAGGGGACGCCCCGGCCCTCAAACGAGCCGGGGCTGCTTCTGCGTCAGATCAACCGTTCGGATCGCAGGTCCAGGTGTAGCGATACATGTCGTAATCGAAGCTTTGCATCGGGATGGCCTGGAAACCCGTCAGACAGTCGCTCATCGCGTGCCGCACCCGTTGGGTCAGCAGGAACGTGTCCGGTTGGATCTCGACCAGCAGGGCCTGCAGTTCGCGATAGATCTCGGCCTGCTCGTCCACGTCGGCGGTCGCCCGTGCGGCGTCGATCAGGCTGTCGACCTCGTCGCTCAGCACCCATTCCATCGACGCCCACGTGCCGGCAGCGTTCGAGTGATACTGGGTGTAGAACATGGAATCCGGCGACGGGTAGGTCGGGCCGAAGAAGACCTGGGTCAGGTTCGGCGTCGTGTCGATCTCACCGGCCAACTCCGTGATGCGGTTCCACGGTTCCGGCTGCAAGGTGACCTCGAAGCCCAAAGCCTCCATCGTCGCCTGGAACAGGAGCGCGATTTCTTCCTCGAACGCCGTGCCAGCGACGTAGGAATGAACGATCGGGATCGGGTCGCCGCCGGCGTAGCTGCTCTGCGCGATTTCCTCGCGTGCGCAGTCGAGATCGAGGGTCGGCGCGGGAATGTCGTTATTGTGGAACTCTGCGAACAGGGGCGGCAGCGGCGTCGACAGCACGCCACCCGGCAGGATCACTTCGCGGATCAGATCATAATCCGTGGCGCAGGCAATGGCGCGCCGGATATGCACGTCGTCGGTCGGCGGCACCTGGGTGTTGAGCTTGTAATAGAAGGCAACCGCGGTGTCCTCCTCGGCCAGGTAGAAGCCGTCCATGGCGGCGATGGCGTCGTAGGTCTCCGTCGCCTGATACTGGCTTGTCATGGTCAGCTCGCCAGAAGCAGCCAACGAGCGCACGGTCGCCTCGTCATTGGTGACCAGCCACCGGACCTCGTCGATGGCGCCGTCATGCCAACCGCCGTAGTAGTTCTCGTCGCGCGTCAGGGTCATGCGGCTGCCCCGGTCCCAACTGTCCAGCATGTAGGGGCCGGCACCGGCGACATTGGTCGCGAGATAGGTCTGGCCCTCGTCGTCGCCGGCATTCTCTTCAACCAGGTCGGCGTTGACGATGAATACGGCCGGCATGGTGGCCAGGAAGGGCGAGAAGGTCTGCGACAGGGTGAAGACGACCGTGTGATCGTCCGTTGCCTCGACACTGCCCGGCTCCAAGACGTCGGCAAACAAATAGGCCGGACCCTGATTGATCGAGAGCAAGCGATCGACCGTGTAAACAACGTCGTCCGCCGTTACCGGCGACCCATCCTGAAAGGTCGCGTTCGGGTTTAGGTGGAAGGTGAAGACGGAGGAATCGTCCGACACCTCCCAGCTTTCGGCCAGTTGCGGCAGGATGTTGCCGCCTTCGTCGACCGTAACCAGGCCGTCATAGAGATTAACGGCCGCCATGTATTCGGTGTAGTCGTTGATCTTGGCCGGATCGATGGTGCCGAAGATCTGCACCGTGTTCATGGTGACGATGTTGCTTTGAGCCATGGCCGGTGCCGCGATCATCAGGGCCGCGAGTGCACAGGCGGAGCCGAAAGCCAACGGAGTTGGACGTGACATGAAAGGGCCTCCAGTCTGTTCGGTGGACGGTTCGGGTTGTTTTATTCTGCATCAGGATTGTTCGGCGGAATATTCCGTCTGTCAATGTGATCAAATCGGCTATCGTTTCAATCTGACTGGCGGAATCAAAATTTTATTACGTAGCGAACAGAAAGGTCGCGTAGCTGCGCTGATTCGAAATGAAGTGTCGTCGGCGCACTTAAGCGCAGGTCATGGCGTGCGCGTACCGCTGGCGGGCCGGCGTTTCACTGTCTAGATTGCCGATCAGAAACGCTTTCGTTCGCCAGGCACAAAAAGAGAGTCCCGCATGGCTGATTGGCAAATCGCGCAGATGAATGTTGCAACCGCCCTTTATCCCTTGGACGACCCGCGGATGTCCGAATTCATGTCGCGGCTCGACTCGATCAATGAGCTGGCAGAGGCCAGCGCCGGTTTCGTTTGGCGGCTGCAAAGCGACAGCGGCAACGCCACGGATATTCAAGTCGACGAAAACCCACGCTTCATTGTCAACATGTCGGTGTGGCGGGACGTCGAAAGCCTATTCGATTTTGCCTACAAATCCGGCCATCGAACCGTCATGGCCAAGCGTCGGCAGTGGTTCGAGCGGCCCGACAACGCCTATCAGGTGCTATGGTGGGTCGAAGCCGGCCATGCGCCGACCGTCGAGGAAGGCCTGGCCCGGTTGAGCCACTTGCAGGCAAACGGGCCCAGCGCATTTGCCTTCACCTTCAAGGCCAAGTTCCCGGCGCCCGGCACGACGGGCGACCCGAGGGATCTCGGTCCGGAGCCTTACTGCGTCGGCTGGTCCTGACCGCCTGGAATCGCCACAATCTGGTCCGATGGCGACCATATCGTGGTCCGTTTGTCGGGCCATGACCTTGGGATATCCTGTTCCGGAGACCCATACTATGCACCCCAGACTGACCACGATTGCCGGCCTGCTGGCCGGTTCCCTGCTTCTCGCCGCGTGCCAGCAAAGCGGCGTCGGCGACACCGTCATGCCCGAAATCGGCTATCCCCAGTCCGGCGACCAGGTCATTCCGCCGCCGGCGGGCTTTGACGTGGCCGAGTTCGAGGGCTTCATCGCCACGGGGCCGACGCCGGACGATTTCGCGGTCGCCTATCCGGACATCCAGTTGGTCATGCCAATGACGCCGACGACATTGGAGTACCGCCCCGATTACAGCCGGTTCTTCGCCGAGTTGAACGAGGATGGCGAGATCATCGGCGGCTATTTCCAGTAAACACGGGCCCTGCACAGGCGCAGCGCGGGCGGCTATAGTCATGGCTCCAAATCAGACAGACATGGGTGCCGGCGTGATGATGAAGCGTTTAGCAGTCCTGACCCTGGGCACCGCGCTGCTGGCCGCGTGCCAGACCGGCGCGGTCGACGAAACCGCCAACCCCGACGAGCCGCCGCCCCCACCCGCGACGCCGCCCGCGCCCTCACCCACCGTGCAGCCCCTTGCGCCGGCCGTCAGCGTGGCGCCAGCGCCGGAACTGGGGCCAGGCGCGCCGGACGGTTCCAACCCAACCCTGGCGACACTCGTCGACCCCTTTGCCTATGCCGGCACGTTCCGGGGCAGCGCGCCGGACGGCCAGTCGATCCAGGTCGAGATCCTGGACATCAATGCCACAGGTGCGCGGGTCAACCATCAGCTCGGCCCCGGCGGCCCCTTGCTGCCTGGGCAGGGCGTCTGGCGCAACGGCACGCTGACCATGGTGGTGGCGGAGGGCAGTTTCAGTTACACGCCCGACGGGCCGGATGCGTTGCGCTATCTGGGGCCCGGGCCTTCAGGCGGCACGGTGACGGTGGTGCTGTCCCGGGTTTAGCCCCCGCAAGAGCCACCCGCCCGGACCCGCAAGCCATTGGCAATCGGGCGCCGGCATCCTACCTGAACAGCACCCCTCGGCGCGTCGGTCCCTCGGTGCGCCAACACCCACCGTTGCGAGACCGAACCCCCATGAGCCCTGCCAAGTCCCAGCCCGCCAAGGCCAAGACCGCCAAACCCGCCTCCGCCAAATCGACGACGTCAAAGCGTAAGACCGCTGCTAAGGAGTCCGACACGGCTGTTGCTTACGTCCCGCCGAAGGTCTGGACCTGGGACAAGGAAAATGGCGGCCAGTTCTCCAAGACCAACCGCCCAACCGCCGGACACACCCACGAGAAGGAGTTGCCGGTTGGCAAACACCCGCTGCAGCTCTATTCGCTGGCCACGCCCAACGGCGTGAAGGTGACCGTGATGCTGGAGGAGCTGTTGGCCAAGGGCATCACGGGCGCGGAGTACGACGCCTGGCTGATCAAGATCGGCGACGGCGACCAGTTCTCCAGCGGCTTTGTCGAGGCGAACCCCAACTCAAAGATCCCGGCCCTGGTCGACCGCAGCGGCAAGACGCCGATCCGCGTCTTTGAGTCCGGCGCCATCCTGCTCTATCTGGCGGAAAAGTTCGGCGCCTTCCTGCCGACCGAGCCGGCGGAACGGGCGGAGTGCCTGTCATGGCTGTTCTGGCAGATGGGCAGCGCGCCCTATCTCGGCGGCGGCTTCGGCCATTTCTATCGCTACGCGCCGGAGCGGTGGGAATACCCCATAAACCGCTACACGATGGAAACCAAGCGCCAGCTCGACGTCATGGACCGCCAGCTGGCCGACAACGAATACATCGCCGGTGCCGACTACACCATCGCCGACATGGCCATCTGGCCCTGGTACGGCGCCCTGGCGCTCGGCCGGGTCTACGACGCCGCGGAGTTCCTGGACACCAAGTCCTACCGCCATGTCATGCGCTGGGCCGAACAAATCGACGCCCGCGAGCCGGTCAAACGCGGCCGCATGGTCAACCGCACCTCCGGCGACCTGTCGGAGCAACTGCACGAGAGGCACGACGCCAGCGACTTCGTGCACCGGACGCAGGATAAGGTGCAGATGGCGGCGGAGAAGGAGAAGGTAGACTAAAACCTGCGGACCAGGGCAGGCGTTCATTCTGGCCACTAACGGTCCTGGATGAAGGCGACCGGATCAGCGCAGCCCAAACCGAGGCGTCGTACCGCGACACATTGATTGTTAAGGCTGTACGATTGGGGGTATGAAGCAAGGGGCGGCGAAGCCCGTTGCCGGTCGGACTCATTGTGCGACGAACCATGACGAGAGGGATTTGACGGAATGAGAGCCTTACTGTGCGCCGGTCTCCTGCTCTTGGTTCCACTCGCCGATGCGTCCGCGCAATTCGGTTTCCTGTACCGATCCGGCGTCGAAATCACCGGCGAAGACCGTGAGATCGCCGGACAGTCAATTCGAACAATCTTGGATGAAGGCACTGTCGGCGAAAGCCTCGAATGGTCAAACCCTGCAACCGGCATGCATGGTGTGACGACATTGATCGACCGGTTCGAAGAGCGGGATACGCAATGCGCGGTCGTTGTGATCGAGGCACGCCAGAGCGACCGCGCCGCACCCTTCAGACTCACCTGGTGTCAGCGCCCGGACGGGCGTTGGGGGATCGCTGGCTAGGCTGCAGGTCGCGGCACTCGACAACCGACCTGTCACTGCACGACTGAAGATTGGGCTCGATTGCTGTTGGCTGACCTGCGGCAGCCGGTCTCTTGACAAGACCATGACCATCCAAACAGCTCACTGTTACTTCACCTGATCTGCGATTCCATATCTTCTGGCAGTAGTAACCCACGAAATCCGCATCAGAAGTAATATCCGAACCCATGCCCCATATCTGGCAAAGGCTGATAGCCGCTGCTGCCGTCCTGCTCATCCCCACAACCGGCCATGCCTTTGAGGAATGCGCGCCATTCACGGTTGTTGGGACGAGCGACGCACGGCAGATCGAAATTGTCGATCAGGGTGCCACGGAGGTTTTCGCCGGCGCGTCGGGCGACATCGCGTGGGCGCGCGATGACAACGACAATCTGACATTCATCGTGAATGCGACCTGCGACTAACCCATGCCTGGTGCGAACAGTGACATCGGTACCGGCGAGCAGAAGTGGCGGGCGGGGCCGCCCAAGCCTCAGTTCTCAGTCCGGCCGCTGCTCCGCCGTATAGACCGACGGAATGTCCCAGACCTCGGTGACGCGGCCGTTTAAGATGCGCCAGACCACGACCACATCCATCGTGATCGGTTGGTTGTCGAACGTCAGGCTGTTGCGGGTGTGGACGACGACCAGTTCGTCGCCGACCGCCGTGGCTGAGACCGGCTCGATCCGGAACGTGCCTTCGCTGAGGGCGCCGATCTTTTGAAAGAAATCCCGAATGCCAGCGAGGCCGACATAGTCGCCCTGAAGGTCGGGCAGCAGCGGATTGAAGTAGCGAAAGACCGCGTCCTCGGCAAAGACGTCCTTGGACGCGGCGATGTCGTGGATGTCGAGCTGCTCGATCAGCGCCACGTTGGGGTGCGTGTCGGACACCGGCCTTCTCCGCCTTACCGTGCAGTCATCCGCCGTCTCTAGCCGATCCGGCGTTCCGGCGGCTTGATGCGGATCAAGCGTCTTGGCGGCGGGGCATCGTCACAGCCACTATGATCGAGACTCAAGCCAAGAAGCGATCTCCGAAGCGGCGTGGTACGCGGACAATTTCGTGACGTCGAGGGCAAGATAGTTTGCGATGTCCCTTCCCATCAGCACCGCACCGCCCTCTTGATTCCGCTCAGCCATTGCCGGATCGCGCGGCTTTCTGGTCAGTCTCCGGCCCTCGCTATGGATGCGCCGCTTGTTTTCCTCCAAGTCACAGCGCAGGTGAACCATACAAAGCGGCCGGCGCGCCTCCGCAAGCGTCATGAGGCGGCGCCAGCACTCGTCAGCCCAGTCGGAGCCCTTAGTCAGGATCTCGGTGAGAACGATTGGAACCTCCGGCGGCAATGCCAACACGCGTTCGTCAGCGATCGACTGGACGGCCCGGACCGTGTCGTAGAACGCCTCGGTCCGATACTCTGTCAGCGCAAAGGCGATGTTGTAGACGCTGTGGATATCAAGCAGACGGCCATCGATAAGCCGAATGAGTTCGATGCCGATGGTCAGCTTGCCGACACCAGGATAGCCATTGAGCACAACAAGCATGACCAAGCCTTCCTAATCGCCACCGCCGCATCGTCCAGCGCGGACCGGAACGCCGACCTATTGCGACCATTGATGGACGTCCGGGCCGACGGAGGCTACGCCCCCGCCTAGTCCGCCGGCGCTGGCGGCAGGGTGAAGATTTCCTGCTTGTCGCGGAAGCCGCGCAGTTCGTGGACGCCGAGCGAGATCAGGTCGCCGGGGACGCTGTTGGCGAAGGCGGACGAGATGACGATCGGGGATTTCAAGAGCTTGCTCATATCCTCGATGCGCGAGGCCTCGTTCACGGCCGAGCCGATGACGGTGAAATCCAGGCGCCGTTCGCTGCCGACATTGCCGTAGGTCAGGTCGCCGCGATGCAGCGCGATGCCGACGGCCAGCTTTTGCTCGCCCCGCCCGACCCGTTCCTTGTTCACCGCCTCGATCCGCTGCTGGGCGTCGTAGACCGCCTCCAGCGCCTTGGCGCAGGCCGGCGAGTGGCCGTCGTTCTCAGCGGCATCTTCATCGATCGGGAAGATGGCCAGCACCGCGTCACCGATGAATTTCAGGACCTCGCCACCATGGTCGATGACGGCGCCGGCCATGGCCTCGAAATACTGGTTCAGGGCGGCCAGATAGTCGTCGCGCGACAGGGTCTCCGCCAGGATGGTGGAGCCGCGCAGATCGCTGAACATGATCACGGCATGAATGTTCTCGCCGTCGCCGCGCTTGACCAGACCGTTGATCACCCGCTCGCCCGTATGGCCGCCGAGATAGGTCTGCAAAAGCGAGAGGGAGGAGACGCGCTGGGCGTGCGCCTCCACCTGGCGGCTGAGGTTGGGCAGGATTTCGTGCAGGTGGCCCAGACATTCGGTCGAAAAGCCGCCCGGCTCACGCGAGACCAGCGTGATGATGTTGATCTGGCCGTCGGAAAAGCGCATCGGCATGGCGACATAGTCGGTCGCCCCCTGCTCAACCAGATCGTGCAGGATCGGATAGTCGAGGCGGGGGTTGGGCACGTCCAGCCGCCGGCGGACGCCGCCCTCGCCGTTCAGGATCACGGCCAGCGGGCTGTCGCGGAAGGCGTCGCTTTGGATGCCGGCATGGGTGGCCTGAAACTCCGTCACCTCGTCGGCGTCCTGCTGCCAGGTATAGGCCAGCGCGAACAGTTGCGGGTTCAGCGTCTGGATCATCAGCCGCAGGCGATGGATGTTCAGGCCGTTGGCGACCAGGGCCTCGGCCAGATGGGCCACGAGTTCCTTGGTCGACCCCGCCTTCCAGGCATCCTTGACCAGCCACGGCACCCAGGGATTGTCCGACGCCGGCTCGATTTCCCGCGCGGTGAGGTCGGTCTCGACGCCGTCGACGAGCCAGGTGTCGATCTGGTGGGCATAAAACGCGACGTAGTTGCCGACCAGTTCCGCCTCGTCGAACGGGTTCTCATAACTCCACACCGCGTTTTCGGCCGTCTTGTCGCCGACCGTCAGCGACCAGTAGGACGCGTTTCCCTTGAAGGGGCAGTAGGTGCGGTGGTCCGTGCGCGTCAGCAAGTCCATCCGCACATCGTCGCACGGGAAATAGTAGACCGGCCGCAGGCGGGTTTCGTGCATCACCATGGCCCGGCTGCTGTCGGCAACCGTCTCGCCATTGAACACCGCCTGGATACGCTGGCCAGACGGCTCGATGGTCAGCCGATAGCCTGCATGCGTCGCCGCCGATGGGGCGTCCGACGTCTTTTCCGCCTCGATTACCTGCGCCACAGCCAACTCTCCAACCCTCGTGTCACAACGGCCGGCCGCCCCCCAGCCGGCCCATGCCATTGAACAAGTTGGGAACGTTGGTGAAGAAAGAAAGGTCTCTCTGTCGGGCGCGGGGTTTTCGCTGGCGTCCGCTAAAACCGAGATTAGCGTCTATGGATCGCCACCACAGCATTGTCCAGCGCCGACAGGAAGGCAGATTTGTCCCGCTGGGTCAGCGGCTTGGGGCCGCCGGTGGCCACGCCCATGGCGCGCAGATCGGCCATCAGGGCGCGGCTGGCCATGGCGCCGCCAATGGACGACATGGTGAAGGGCTTGCCCGTCGGCCCGATCACCGTGGCGCCTGACTTCAGGCAGCGGTCGGCGAGCGGGATGTCCGCCGTGATCACAATGTCGGTCTTGCCGGCACGCTCGGCGATCCAGTCATCGGCCGCGTCGAAACCATCGCCGACCAGGGCGAGGCGGATGCGCGGGTCGCGCGGCACGCCGATCGGCGTATTGGTCACCACATGCACGGTGAGGCCATAGCGCTCCGCCACCCGATAAATCTCCGCCTTCACCGGGCAGGCATCGGCATCGACGTAGATCTCGATGGGGTTATTGGGCGGAGGTTGGCTCACGAGGCCAAATCAGCCGCCTCCAAGCCCAGGAAGCCGCCGGACTGGCGCTGCCAGAGCTGGGCGTAGAGGCCGCCTCGGGCGACCAGTTCAGCGTGGCTGCCCTGTTCGACGATACGGCCGCGGTCCAGCACGACCAGCCGGTCGAGCGCGGCAATGGTTGACAGGCGGTGGGCGATGGCGATCACCGTCTTGCCCTGCATCAGGCTTTGGAGCTGGCTCTGAATCGCGGCCTCGACCTCCGAATCCAAGGCCGAGGTCGCCTCGTCCAGCACCAGGATGGGCGCGTCCTTCAAGATCACGCGGGCGATCGCGATGCGCTGACGCTGGCCGCCTGACAGCTTCACGCCACGCTCGCCGACATAGGCTTCGTAGCCGCTGCGCCCGACCGGGTCGACCAGGTCAGGGATGAACATGTCGGCCTCGGCCTGACGGGTGGCGCGCATGATCGCGGCTTCCGGCGCATCCGGCCGGCCATACGTGATATTGTCGCGGATCGAACGGTGCAGCAGGCCAGTATCCTGCGTAACCACGGCGATGTTTTTGCGCAAGCTGTCTTGCGTGACTTGGGTAACGTCCTGGCCGTCGATCAGGATGCGACCGCCTTCCAGATCGTAAAAGCGCAGCAGCAGGTTCACGAGCGTCGACTTGCCCGCGCCCGATCGGCCGACCAGGCCGACCTTCTCGCCCGGGCGCACGGTCAGTGCCAGATCGTCGATCACGCCGCTCTCGCGCCCGTAATGGAAGTGGACGTTCCGGAATTCAATCTCGCCCTGAGGCACCACGAGGTCGACCGCGCCCGGCCGGTCCAGCACCCGGTTGGGCTGCGAGATGGTCTCAACGGCGTTCTGTACGACACCGACATTTTCAAACAGCGAGGTGATCGTACGCAGGATCCAGCCCGACATTTGGGTCAAGCGGATGATCAACCCGTTGGCAATCGCGATCTCGCCGACCGTGAGCGCCCCCTGCGCCCAATGGACGATCGAAAGCGTCGCGACCGCGGCGATCAGCAGGCTGTTCAATACCGTCAACGTCACCGTCATGGTGAAGATCGAGCGCATCAGGTTGCGAAAGGCGTGAAGATGGCGGCGCATGCCCTCCATCGCAAACGCGTCCTCGCGTTCGGCATGGGCGAACAGCTTGACCGACTGAACATTGGTGTAGCTGTCGACGATGCGGCCGGAAAGGCCGGAATTCGCCTCCGACACTGCCGCCGACTTGGCGCGCACTGGTGGCACCATCCAGACGATTACGGCGCCGTAGGACAGCAGCCAAAACAGGACCGGGATGCCAAGCCGCCAATCCAGCCCGGCGAACAGGGCCAGCGTGCCGACAAGATAGATCACCAGGAACCAGACACCATCGATGACATTGATCACCGACTCGCGCAAGGCCGGGCCGGACTGCATCACCTTCTGGGCGATGCGGCCGGCGAAATCGTCTTGGAAATACGACAAGCTTTGGCGCACCACATAGCGATGGCTGCGCCAGCGCACCACGCTGGTCAGCCCCGGCACCAGGGCGAGGTTGATCAGGCCACGCGAGGCCAGCACCGCGACGGGGCGGATCAGCAGCGCGATGATCGCCATGGCGATCAGCAACGGCGCGTGGCTGTCCCAGAACTGGTCGGGCCCGGTTTCGATCATCCAATCGACCAGCACGCCCAGAAAGGCATAAAGCGCCAGCTCCGCCAGCGCACCGACGCCGGCGATGACCAGTGTCAGCAGAAGCAGGCCACGAATCGGCCGCAAAAACGCCCAGAAGAACCGGGCCGTGCGGTCCGGCGGCTGGACCACGGGCGCGGACGCAAGCGGGTCGAACAGGCGCTCAAAAAAGGCGTACATCGAAACAACCAGTCATCGGGCAGGAACATGGGGCCGTGCCCGGGTCGGCAAACCGGGCACATGAGCACATACGGCGAACATGCTAACTCAGTTCATGGCACTTGGCCGCAGCCTCATCGGAATGGCTGCAATGTCCTGGTTCAATCGGCCTTGGCCTACCCCGGCACGGTCGCCTTTGTAACCTCGATGAAGCGCTGGATAATCGGATAACCGAGGCTGGAGGTGCGGTACCAGATGCCGGACGGAAAGCGCCACATGGACTGTTTGGTGCGCAGGATGGTCAGCCCGGCACTTTTGATCGCGGGCGCCAATTGTGTGGGTGCCGCCATGACATAATCGCTGCCGGAGACGAGCTGCAGCCCGGCCGCAAACGAACTGGTGCGTAGCGCGATCGAAGGCGGTTCGAGCTGGTGGCGGCGAAAGAAGATCCTCAGCCGTTCCTCGACCACCTCGTCCTGCTGATAGACAATCCAGGTCCAGCCCAGCAAATCGGTCGGCGCCAAAGCGCGCTTTTGCGTTAGAGGGTGATCGGGTCGGACGATGACGCCGTAGTCCGATTGCGTGAGTTGCAGGGTCTCGACGCCCCGCGGCCGATCCGGCGTGTCGACCGCGCCCAGCACGATGTCCAACTCGCCGCGTTCCAGCATCGGGATGGTCTTGGCGTTCACATCCGCCACGAGTTCCAACTGCGTGTCGGGAAACTCCTCCAACATGACCTCAAGCACGCGTGGCGCATGGACCAGGTGGTAGAGCGGGCCGGCGCCAACCCGCAGCGCCTGGCGATGACCGTTCTTGAGCGCCGCCATCTCTTCCCTGGCAAAGCGGTACTCTTGCTCGATCGTTCGGGCACGCTGGTATAGACGCTCACCGTAGTCCGTCAGCGCCATGCCCCGCGGCAGCCGGTCGAACAAACGCACTCCGAGATCCCGTTCCAGACGCCCCAGCATTTTCGTCAAGGACGGCTGGGCCAGCGCCATGCGCTCCGCCGCTGCGGTCACGTTTCCCGCCTCGGCAATTGTGAGGAAGGCCTTCAGCGCGCGGTCCATATCCATTCTATTTAGCTATCGATCATGGCACGAAATATCATTTTTCGTGCATGACTGTCAGCCTTAACCTCTGCCCCTTCGCCGATGGGCGACGACAGGGAGGTGGAAACATCCATGCGCGCGGTCTTCGTTCTGTTCGACTCACTGAACCGGCTGGCGCTGGGCTGTTATGGTGGCAGCGCCATCGCCACGCCAAACTTTGACCGTTTCGCGGCCCGTGCGGTGACGTTCGACACCCATTATGTCGGCAGCCTGCCCTGCATGCCGGCGCGGCGGGACCTGCACACCGGTCGGCTCAACTTCATGCATCGCAGTTGGGGGCCGCTGGAGCCGTTCGACAATTCGTTTCCGGCGCTGCTGAGCGAACGCGGCGTGCATTCCCATCTGGTCACCGACCACATGCATTATTTCGAGGATGGCGGGGCGACCTACCATTCCCGCTTCTCGACCTGGGACTTCATCCGCGGCCAGGAATACGACCCATGGAAGGCGATGGTCGAACCACCGCTGGAGCGGTTCAAGGAGAAGTTCTCCGAGCGGCATTACCCTCTAGCTGTCGAGGCCCAGCCGGGTGGCCATCAAAATCGGCGCCTGCAGCACGCCATCAACCGCGCGTTCATGGTCGACGAGGCCGATCTGCCGGGGCGGAAATGCTTCGCCGCCGGGCTGGAGTTTCTGGAACTGAACCGACAGGCGGACAATTGGTTCCTTCAGATCGAGTGCTTCGACCCACATGAGCCGTTCCACGCGCCGGAGCGGTTCAAGGCCGCCTATCGCACCGGTTACAATGGCGGTATCCTTGACTGGCCGCTTTACGAGAAGGTCACCGACAGCCCGGAGGAGATCGCCGAGATCCGGGCCAACTACGCCGCCCTGGTAGCCATGTGCGACGACTATTTCGGCCGGCTTCTGGACCTGTTCGACCGCCACGATCTGTGGTCCGACACCGCATTGATCTTATCGACCGACCACGGTTTCCTGCTGTCGGAACATGATTGGTGGGGCAAGAACCTGCAGCCCTACTATCGCGAGATCGCGAACATTCCACTGATCGTTCATCACCCGGATGCCGGCGATCAGGCGGGGACGCGGCGGTCGCACATGACCCAGACCATCGATCTGATGCCGACCTTCCTTGACCTGTTCGGCATCGACGCACCGGCGCAGGTGCAGGGCCACTCATTGGTGCCAACCGTGACGTCCGGCGACGCCGCACTGCGCGACGTCGGCTTGTTCGGCATGTTCGGCGGACCGATCGGGGCAACCGACGGGCGCTATGCCTATTACCTCTATCCGCCCGACCTGTACGCACCCGGTCTGCACGAATACACGCTGATGCCGATGCATCTGAACTCGCTGTTCGACGCGGCCGAGCTTCGAACAGCGACGTTGGCAGGGCCGTTCGATTTTACCAAGCAAATGAAACTGCTGCGCATCGACGCCCTGAAGGACGCGCGGCGCATTCCCATGCATGACGGCCAAGTGTTCCAGGACGTCGGCACGCGGCTCTACGACCTTGAACGGGACCCCGAGCAGCGCGCGCCGATCGACGATCCAGCGGTAGCTGCGCGCCTGCAGGCCGGCATCCGGCAGGTGCTCGCCGCGCACGATGCGCCGGAAGAGCTGCTAGCCCGCTATTTGCCCACCGAGTTGGCCGAGGTGGGATAGGACGCGACTGAAAACCCGTCCTCGGGCCACCTTACCACAATAGTGCACGAGCGCCACCAACGACCCGGGCTGCGCCCATATCATCGACCAGCGCCCACCAGTTCGGCGGCTCTCGCCCCTGCCAGCCGGCCAAGGACCGTGGCCGTCAGCAGGCCGTTTCCTGACAGATAGCCGGCGTCGCCCGAACCAGACACCCCTGCAGCCGCTCCACCGGCCGCCCAGAGGTTGAGTAAGGATGTACCGTCCGGCCGCATCACCCGGGCGGTTTCGTCGACCACCAGGCCGCCCTGGGTATGGAACAGGGCGCCCGTGACCTTCACGCCGCAATAGGGCGGCGTCAGGGGCTGCGAGCCATTCCAGGATCGGCCCAGCGGATCGACCGCGTCACCAGCCTTGTAGCCATCAACGGCCGCGATCGTTTCGGTCAGTTGATCGACCGGCAATCCCAGTTCGTCGGCGAGTGAGGCCGGCGTCTCGGATCGCAGGATCGCGCCTTGCGCCTCGGCCTGGCGAAAATCGTCAAACTGGCGGACGGTTGCGGCGATGCGCTCGTCGAAGATGACCCAGGCGACACGGCCCGGCTGCGCGATGACATGGCCGGCGGCCTCGGAGTAGCCGCTGGCCTCGTTCCAGAACCTCGCGCCGTCGCTGTTGACCTGAAAGCCGCCCTCCATGATCGCTGCCCAACTGATCAGGATGTTGTGGGGTGTCGCCACGGCGCCGTGCCCTTGATAGGCGTCAAGATCGCGCGTCGCGGCGCCCAGCGCGCGACCCCACTGAAGCGCGTCGCCCTGATTGCCGTCATGACCGAAATAGAGCGCATCGGCGATCTGGGGCGCGTATCGCTGCAACAGGGCCGGGTTGCCGCCATAACCACAGCAGGCCAGCACGAGCGCGCGGCAGCCTATGACGTCGACGCATCCGTCCGGCGCCTCCGCGGCCAAGGCCGTCACCGTTCCGTCCTCGGCCGCGAACAGGTCGATGACCTTCCGGTTGCAGACGATATCCACGCCGCTCGCCTCGGCAGCTTGACGCAAATGGTCAATCAGGTCGGCCCCGGTACGGCTGGGCGTGCCGTGCATCCGGCGCGCTGAATGTCCTGGATAGTCGAAATCGTCGACCAGATCGAAGGGCACCCCATGCCGGTCGGCGAGCCATTCCACCGTCGGCCCCGCCTCGCCCGCGATGAGCGCGACCATGGTCGGGTCGTTGGTGTTTCGGGCTTTCCGGCGGATGTCGGCGGCAAAGGCGGCGGCACTGTCAGACACGCCGGCCGCCCGCTGAAAGCGCGTTCCAGCGGCCGGCACCAGACCGGCCGACAACGCGGTGCTGCCGCGCGGCACGGCGTCCCGTTCCAAGACCAGCGGCTGTGCACCGGCCTCTACTGCAGCCAATGATCCAACGAGACCGGCAGCACCGGCACAGATGATGACCAGACCAGCGTCGAAGTCAGGCTTGGCCTCGACCGCCGGACGGATCGTCATGGGCCGATTTTGGCCAGCAATTCCTCAACGGTCGCGATACGCGCCACCGGCTTGAGCGCCGCGATGGCCGTCTCATGGACCTGCGGCGAAAAGGCCGCGCAGCCGTCGGACAGCACGACCGTCTCAAAGTCCCGCACATGGGCATCCCGCACGGTCGAGGCGACGCCGCCATTGGTGACGATGCCGGTAACGATCAGGCGCCGGATGTCCGCCTTGCGCAGCACCCATTCCAGCCGGCTCATGTAAAAGGCCGAGTAGGCAACCTTCTCCACCGTGAAATCCGCCGGCTGCAGCTCGTCGACCAGGCGATGGCCCCAAGCGCCGGGCTCGAAGTCACCCTTGGCCAGGAACGGCCGTAGCTGTTGCAAATGCGGCGAGATGACCGGCTCGCCGCCCCTGCCCGGCACCAGTGTGAAATGGGTCGACACGATCCAACCGCCCTTGGATCGGATCACGTCGGCCAGCGGCTTGACCCGTGGCGGGATTGCGGCGATCTCCGCCGCAGTTTGGCCCGCCCGGCCGTAGGCGCCGTCTGGGTGGATGAAATCGTTTTGAAGGTCGGCGATCAGCAGGGCCGTTTGCGCCATCGGCACGTCGCCGGTCATGCCTCTATCCGGCCGATGACGACATTGCCGTAGCTGTCGACCTCACCGACAAGGCCGGGATCGATGACGATGGTGGCGTCCGGCTGTTCCAGGATCGCCGGCCCCTCGATCGCGGCGCCGATCGGCAGGCTGAGGCGCTTCCAGATCGTCGTATCGCGCCAACCGCCGTCGAACCAGACCTGGCGGGAACCCAGTGCGGCACTCTCCAGACTGGCGCCCTCACCCGGCTTCAGCGCCGCGAGGTCGAAATGGGGGCGTCGGCCGATTGCTGCGGTGCGTAGCGAGACGATGCGGACCGGTAGGCCCGGCAAAAGGCGCGAGAAGTGGCTCTTGTACGAGCGCTCAAAGGCCTCGCGCAGGATGTCCATCGTGACGCCGGTCGTGCCGTGCTCGACCGTCACGGGCACATCGACGGTCACCGCATGGGTCTGGCCGATGTAATGCATGTCGAGTTCGAACAGGATGTCGACCCGCTCCAAGACCACGCCGGCCTTGTCGATCACCGCGCGCGCCTCGGACGCCGTCTCGACCATCAGCCGGTCCAACGCCTCGAGGTCCAAGCCATCAAGGGCCCAGTTCACCGTCTGCACCTGGTCGTGGCGCATGTCGGCGATGACACAGCCCATGGCCGAGGTGACGCCGGGAAAGCGGGGCACCAGCGCCTTGGCCAAGCCGACATCCTTGATCAGGGCGCCGGCATGCAGCGCGCCGCCGCCGCCGAAGGGCATGGCGGCAAACTCCGACGGATCATGGCCGCGTTCGATCGACACCAGGCGAATGGCGCCGGCCATCTTGGCATTGGCGACCGTGACGATGGCCTCGGCCGCCTCCATGACGCCCAATCCCAGCGGCTGGGCGACCTGCGCGTCGATCGCCGCCTTGGCCGCGTCGACATCCAACCGGTCCAGCTTTCCGCCGATAGGGTTGTCGGCATTGATCCGGCCCAGCACCACATTCGCGTCCGTCAAGGTCGGCCGGTCGCCGCCCTGGGCGTAGCAGACGGGACCAGGTACGGAGCCGGCGCTCTCGGGGCCCACCTGCAACAGGCCGCCACGATCGACCGAGGCGATTGAGCCGCCGCCAGCGCCGATCGTCGTGATCTCGACCATCGGCGTGCGAATGACCAGTCCGAAATCGACGGTGGTCTGGGGTGCCAGGACCGAGGTGCCGTCGAGGATCAACGAGACATCGAACGACGTGCCGCCGAGATCGCAGGTGATGACGTTGGGGAACCCGGCCGCGCGCGCGATCGCACCGCCCGCGATGACACCAGCGGCCGGACCGCTGAGCGCCGTGCGGACTGGTAAGGTGCGCGCCGTGTCGACGGACATGACGCCGCCGTTGGACTGCACGATATGAAATTCGCCGCCGAAGCCTTCGTCCCTCAGCCGGCCTTCCAGCTTACCGAGATACGAGCCGACCAGTGGCTGCAGATAGGCGTTCAGCGCCGTCGTCGAGGCTCGCTCGAACTCGCGGATCTCGTGCAGGATCGATGACGAGCATTCGATGTGCTCGTTGGGCCAGACCTCTCTGGCCGCCGCCAGCGCCGCCCGCTCGTTGGCGGGATTGGCATAGCTGTTAATGAAGATGATCGCCAGGGCCTCGGCGCCGTCGGCGGCGAGTTTCTGGGCCGCCGCTCTGATCTCACCCGGATCGATCGGCACCTGAATTGAGCCATCGGCCAGCGTGCGTTCGGTAACCTCGACCCTGAGATCGCGGTCGGCGATGGGTACGAAGTCGCCCCACAGCCCCCAGGTGCGGCGCCGGTCGCGGCGGCGCATTTCCAGCGTGTCGCGAAAGCCCGGGGTCGTGATCACGCCGATGCGGGCGCCCTTGCGCTCCAACAGCGCGTTGGTGCCCACGGTGGTGCCGTGGACGATGGTGGCGACCTCGCCCAAATCGCGGTCGGTCAAACCGCTGAGGAAACCTGTCGCCTCGTCGCCGCGCGTCGACGGCACCTTGCCGACGCGGAACCGGCCTTCGGCCTCGTTGAAGAAGAACAGATCGGTGAAGGTGCCGCCGACATCGGCGCCGATCATCATGCCCTGGGGTCTCAACATTATTCAGCCGCCTCCTGCCGTGCGGCTGACGTGCCCGCCTGGTTGACGTGGCCCGTGTCGTCAATGTCGACGCCATACTCGGCGAGCGCCGTTTCGCGGCTGATGTAGCCGAACCGAACGTCGCGCGCGACCCTATCCGGATCGCGCCGGCGCGGGTCGCCATAGCCGCCGCCACCAGGCGATTCCAGACGGATGCGCTGGCCCTTGCCGATATGCACGTCGGTCACCTTCGACACCAGCGGTGGCGAGGCCTCGCCGGTGTCGGCCTGATAGTAAAAGCGGTTCAGGGCCGCCGGACCGCCGCCATTGACCCCAAAGGGCGGGAACTTGCCGCGTTCGCCCAGCAGGAAGACGTCCGCGCCACCCTCGTCCAAAGCCTCGATCTCATAGATGGCGCCCACGCCGCCGCGATGTTCGCCGGCGCCGCCACTGTCGGTGCGCAGCGCCCATTGGGTAAACATCACGGGATAAGCGCTTTCCAGGATTTCCGCAGGCGGAATGGTCGCCGTCGAAATCGGGTTGTTGCCGTGGTTCAGGCCGTCACCATCCGGGTTTCCGCCCAGGCCGCCGCCGAAGAAGCAGAACATCACCCAGCGCTTGCCGTCCCGGCGATGGCCCGCCAGCGACAGGGCGTTGATAGTGGCATACGGGCTGCCGTTGGCGCGTTCCGGCGCGGCCTCCGCAAAGGCGCCGAAAACCACGTCGATCACGCGCAGGATGGTCTCGGTATAGCCGGCGACCGGTTTGGGTGCGGAAACGCCGAGCAGCGTCGTTTCGGGAATGACGAACTCGATCGGTCGCAAACATCCGGCGTTCGCGGGCACGTCGGTAAAAACGTGCTTCAGCGCGACATAGCAGGCGGCCGTCGCCGTCGACAAGGCGATGTTCAGCGGTCCGGCGCAGGGCGGCGCGGACCGCGAGAAATCGAGCCGCATCTGATCGCCGTCGATGGTCAGATCCAAGGCGATCAACAGCGGGTCATCGGTGACGCCGTCATTGTCGAGATAGTCATCGTAGGAATAGGTGCCGTCCGGCAGGGCGGCGATGTTCTCGCGCATCAGCGCCTCGGCCCGGTCGCTGAGTGCGTCCAGCGCCTGGTTGACCGTGCCGATACCATATTCGTCCAGCAGGGCGTGAACCCGCCGCTCTCCCAGATCCAGGGCGTTGATCTGACCGTTCAGGTCGCCGTGGTTGCTGTCGGCTGTGCGGCTGTTGGCGGTCAGGATGTCGGCGATGTCCTGGCGGAACTGGCCGGCCTCGATCAGCTTCACCGGTGGGATCAGCACGCCTTCCTGGAAGGACTCCGTCGCCTTGGCGTTGTAGTTGCCGGGCACGTTGCCCCCGATATCGACCCAGTGGCCGACCGAGGCCAGCCAGCAAAAGAGCTCGCCATCTCGATAGACCGGTCGCACCAGGCGGAAATCGTTCAGGTGGGTGCCGCCTAGATAGGGGTCGTTGAAAAGATAGGTATCGCCCTCGTTCAGGCCGCCATCGATCGCGACCTTGTCGATCACGGCTTTCACCGCGAAGGCCATGGCGCCGACGAAGATCGGCAAGCCGGTGCCGCCCTGGATGAGGGTTGCGCCTGTCTTGGCGTCGTAAAGGCCGTGGCAGGCGTCGTGGGCTTCGGCGATGATCGGGTTAAAGGCGCTGCGGAACAGGGTCGCATCCATCTCATCGGCGATTTGCTCCAGCCGCCCCTTCAAGACCGCCAGGGTGACCGGGTCCAAACTCATGCCGTTTTCCCAAGCTTGGCTTGAGGCCCGGTGGCGTAGCGTTTGCCCGCCTCCAACGTTTCCGGCGTGCCGATCAGCGCGTTCAGCGCATCAAAATCGAACATGCGGTCGCGAAACGGCGCCGTTGATCGGTGACGATGAAGGGACTGGTAATAGTCCTGGGCCGAGCGGGCGAGCGCGCGGACGATGCCGCCGGGGAAGATCACCAAATCGAAGCCCATCTCCTGCAGGGTTCCGGCGTCCAACAAGGGCGTCTTGCCACCCTCCACCATGTTGGCCATCAAAGGCACGCGACCGCCGAACCGCTCAGCGATCTGGACCATCTGCTCGTGCGACTGGGGCGCCTCGACGAACAGCATGTCCGCGCCGGCGGACTGATAGGCCTCGGCCCGATCCATCGCCGCATCAAAGCCTTCGACCGCGACCGCATCGGTGCGCGCGATGATGAGTGTATCGTCTGAGTGCCGCGCGTCGGCGCAGGCGGCGATCTTGCCGGCCATCTCGTCCAGCGGGATCAGCGCCTTGTCCTGCAGATGACCACAGCGCTTGGGATAGGCCTGATCCTCGATCTGCAGGGCGTTGGCCCCGGCGCGTTCATAGGTGCGCATCGTGCGCTGCGCGTTCAGCGCGTTGCCGAAGCCATTGTCGGCGTCGATGATCACCGGCAGGTCAATCCGATCACGGATGAGCGCCAAGGTTTCGGCCATCTCGGTAACGGATGTCAGGCCAATATCGGGCCTACCGAGACGGGTGTAGGAAACCGCCGCACCAGACAGGTAGACGGCCTCAAACCCGGCCGCGACCGCCAGGCTGGCGGTCAGCGCGTCATAAACACCGGGCACCAGTAAGATGTCGCGCTGGGTCAGCCTGTGTCGAAGCGAATTTGGCGGTATCACAGAGTTGCGTCCTGAATCGACTTAATTTCAAAGATGGTCGGATCGCGGCCGGCAGCGGCCCGCCCGAAACGGAAAACTGTTCA
>JBCBSH010000014.1:0-36901 GCA_039819285.1 Pseudomonadota bacterium | reverse complement strand
CGAGGTCATGATGGCGTCCACGATGCCGCGCTGCAGGGCCGGCACGATCTCGCTGAACGGCACCGGCGTCGGCACCGCGCCGATCTGATCCATCAGGGCTGCGGCCTCGGTATTGTGCACGCGCACGCGGATGCCGTCGAAGGCGCCGACGGACTCCAAAGGCTCCAGCGAGATGATGCACTGGTCTTCAAAGACGCCGGTCATCAATTGCTGGGCGTTGTATTGCGCCGCCCACACCGCTGCCATCTCGTCGCGCAGCATCGGGTCCAGCATCTGCTGGTAGACGCCGACATCCGTCAGCAGGCCGGGCAGATGGCCGAAATTCATGATCGGCGCCTCCGCACTCAGCCACGGCGTGACGGCGAAGGTCGCGTCCAGCCTTCCGTCGCGCACAGCCGCCGGCTGCTCCGGCCCGGCGACGAGCGTGTCGTAAAGCTCCAACTGCACACGGCCATCGGTCGCGGCCGCAATCCGGTCCGGCACGGTCTCGATCGTGGCGACATAGCTGCTGCCGACCGCGTTCACATAACCGACGGACCAGGTGAACTCCTGCGCCGTGGCCGAGGCCGATATCGCGGCGATGCCGGCGAGCGCGGAACAACCGAGGAAGAATTTTTTCATTGCGAAGACCCCCCTTATTGTCAAAATTTGTCCGGACAAATTTTTGCCGAGTGCTGCTTGCCTGTCAACGGCCCTGTGGCGCAAAGGTGGATTTGGGGAAGGGGAAAGCCGAGGCGATGGTCGGCTTGAGGCAACGATAGTGGCCGCGTCCAACGGCGGCTTGCCTGCCGAACAGGCTTTGTCGGCCCCAGGTCGGCTGATCGCGCGATGTTCTTCGGGGTTGCTCGTGATCGCCTGTGCCGCGGTCGCAGCCATGATGTTCGCCACCGTTTACGATGTCGGTGCCCGCTATCTGTTCAATCGGCCGACCATCTGGGCGACGGAGATCAGCACCTATTTGCTGATCACCGCGATCTTCTGTGGCGCTTCCTACGCGCACCTGACCGGCGCCAATGTGCGTGTCGAGGTGCTGATCCGGCGCTTAAGCCCGGCCCGGCGGGGAATGGTCGAGGCCGCGACCGCATGGCTGGCCCTGATCTTTGTCGCGCTCACCGGATGGCAGGCGGTGCTGCTGGTGATCTCGGACTATGAGCACAATTCGCGCCTGTTCAGCCTGCTCTTGACCCCGTCCTGGATGCCCAAGACGCCGATCGCCATGGGCATGATCGTGCTGGCGGCCGCCGTTCTGGTCGAGATCGAGCGTCTGGGCGGGCCTGGTCCGGCTTGGCGCCGGTCGGCGGCCTACGGGCTGGCCGCCATCGTCACCATCGTGCTTCTCGCGCTCGGGCCGGAGCCGCCGATGGTCGGCTGGCTGGGTGTCGATGTTGGCAGCATGCTTGTGCTCGCCGCCATCGCGATCGGTGCCTTCATTGCCAGCGGCCGCGCCGTCGGGACGGCGGTCCTGGGTGCGATGGTCGTGAGCGTACTGGTCTACGAGCTTGTGGCCGGCTGGGGCGTGACGGCCCTGACGGTCTTGATCCTGGCGACAATCGCCGGCCTGTTGGCCGTCGGCATGCGCATCGCCTTCGCGCTCGGCCTGATCGGCTTGATTTGCATCTATCTGCTCACGCCGACACCGTTCCCGATCACCCTGCCGGATCGCACCTGGGGGTCGGTCAACAGCTTCGCGCTGACCGCCGTCCCGCTTTACGTGCTGATGGGCGCCCTGCTGATCCGCAGCGGGCTCAGCAGCGAGCTGTTCTCCGTGATGGCCCGCGCGCTCGCCCGGCTGCCCGGTGGTCTGGCCCAGGCCAGCGCCGCCGGCTGTGCCGTGTTCGCCGCCGTCTCGGGCTCCAGCGTCGCGACGGCGGCGACCATCGGCACGGTCGCCTGCCCGGAGATGACCAAGCGCGGCTACAGCCCGGGCCTGACCTATGGCGTGGTGGCTGCCGGCGGCACGCTCGGCATTCTGATCCCGCCCAGCGTGCCGTTGATCATCTATGGGACAACGGCGGGTGTGCCGGTCGCCACCCTGTTCATCGCCGGCATTGTCCCCGGCCTGCTGCTGGTCGGTATCTTCATGCTGGTGATCCTGGTCTGGGTGGTGATGCGCCCCCAAGCCGCGCCGCGCGTCGATACCGGCAGCCTGGCGCCGCTTGGCTGGCACAGCCTGATCGACACCTTGTTGGTGATCCTTCTGATCCTCATGATCATCCTGTCTCTCTATGGCGGCCTGGCGACCCCCAGCGAGACGGGGGCCCTGGGTGCCTTCTTCGCTGCCGTTATCTGCCTGGCCCGCCGCCGGCTCAACTGGCGGATCGTTCGTAGCGCGCTGGCGGAGACCGTGGTGGTGACCGCGTTCATCTTCATGATCGTGGTCGGCGCCCACATCCTCACATTCGGTTTCGACTATCTGCGGCTATCGCGGCTGGTGCTCGCCGCCGTCACCGATGCCGATGTCGGCCGCTGGCTGATCCTGGCGTTGATGCTGGCCGTCTACCTCGTGCTGGGCATGTTCCTGGACTCGATCTCGATGCTTGTGCTGACCCTGCCGGTGGCCTTTCCACTGATCGTCAGTCTTGGGTTCGACCCGGTCTGGTTCGGCATCATCTTGGTCATCGTGGCCGAGGCCGGGCTGATCACGCCGCCGGTGGGCATGAACCTGTTCGTGCTTCAGGGCATCGCAAAGACCGTGACGATCCGCACGATTGCCATCGGCACGATGCCGTTCCTGGCCGCCATGGGCGTCACGATCCTGCTGCTGTGCTTTTTCCCCGAGATCGCGCTCTGGCTAACGGCGCATCTGGAATAGCCCAGCCCTTATGCTGCCTTGCTGCCGAACAGGCTGTCGGCGAGATCGGTCGCCGCGGCCGTTGGCAAGGCACGATGGGGCGGCAGCGGGGTGCGCCAGCGTTCGTCGCCGGTGCGTGCGGCGGTGAGCGCGCGTATCGCCGGGATCAGCGGGTGCGCCTGAATGGTCATCCGCTGCTGCGTTAGCGCGTCCTGCAGTTCCGCCGCGCGGTCCGCCGGGCCGTTGCGCCAAGCCTGGTACACGGCCTGACAGCCGGCGGCCGTGATGTTCGCGGTGGCCGAGATGCAGCCGACCCCGCCTTCTTTCAGAATGTCCAACAGATAGGCCTCGGTGCCCGCGAACACCGCGAAGTCGGGCACCGTGGTAAAGCCGCGCATGGACTCAAAATCGCCCGAACTATCCTTCAGCCCGGCCACGATGTCGCCGTGCCGGTCCTTCAAGCGGCGCACCCAGTCGACCGGAAAGGCAAACCCGGTCAGTTGCGGGAAGTTGTACAGGTAAAGCCTCAATGATGCGGATCCCGCGCCTTCGATCAGCCGATTGAAAAAGTCCAAAACGCCCTCCGGGTCCGCCGGACGATAGAAAAAGGGCGGCAAAACCAGAACACGGTCGACCCCGGCATCTAACGCGGTCCGGGTCAGCAACATCGCGTCGTCCAGCGCGCAGGCCCCGGTTCCGACCAGCAGGCTCTCCGGCGGAAGCGCTTTTGCCAGGTCGTCGATCAGGCGCTGACGGGCGGCCAGGCTGATTGAGTTGGCCTCACCCGTGGTGCCCAGAACGCCCAAGCCGTCGCAGCCATTCTCCAACAGCCAGCGACCTTGCGCGACCGCCAGGTCGGCGTCCGGTTGGCCATTTTGATCAATAGGTGTCAGTGTGGCTGCCCAGACGCCGCTAATCGTATCCATGTCGAATCCTCGGTTTGAGAGTTTTGCACTATGCCTCCATCCGGATGTTTGGGCGATCGGAAATCTGAGTCGTCCTGAAGGCTATGGCGGTTATGGGCGAGTGGTCGTTTTCTGGTTACAATTACAAATATATGACCGCTCTTGTCGAGTATTAAAAGATGAAAAATGATATGGTTGCGTAAATGATGATCCAGTGTCTACGATTTATCGTAATTAGTCTTGAGGTTCGCAGTAAATGATAGGTTGAGTGCTTGTGAGAAAACAGGCGTAATAGCTGTGGGACGACCGTTTGCACGTGGGGGTTACGCAGTTTGGTGAGGCATGGCGGAGGGTTTGGTTAGAGTTGTCGAAGAGGGGCCCTTCGGGGTCGCCGGGGCGGTTAAGCGCGTTACGCTTCCGTTCGACACCGATCTGTACCAACTCCGTATCGATCTTCTTGAACCCTACGAGGATTTGCTAAGCCCTCTTTTGTCGGCGCAAGAATTGCAGACTGCGGCACAGCTTTCGCGTCGTCAAAGCAGGCTGGAATCAGCCATAACCCGCGCCTGCCTCAAGCTGCTGGTCGCCGACCGGTTGAAGGCCGACCCGCATCGGCTGTCCGTCCGGCGGGACGAACGCAAAAAGCCGTATGTGAGCTTTGGCGACGAGATCTACCGCGCGTTCAACGTCAGCCACAGCTATCCATGGTCGCTGATCGCCTTCGCCGATGATGGCCGGCTGGGGGTTGATGTCGAAACCATCAGGCCATTGGAGGACGTCGAGAACCTCGCCCGTCTGACCATGGCTCCCGCTGAACTGGAAGAACTCACCCAAGCGCCGGCGGCCCGCCAGCCAGGTCTTTTTCTGAAGAACTGGACGCGCAAGGAGGCGGTGATGAAGGCGCTGGGCATCGGCATCGATGTCCCCCTGCGACAGGTTCTTATCGATCCGCCAAAGCACGGCGATGCCGACCCCGTGCAGGTCAGTTGCGCCGAACGGCGCTACGGCACGTTCTACATCATCGACGCTTCGACGGATGCCTATGCCGCCTCAATCGCCCTTCAGGGCGAAACCTTGAACGCACCAAGCTAGGCAAGCGGCCAGCCCTCTCCAGCCCATCCCGAGGCAGCCTAAGTCTGTGTCCGGCCATCAATGGGCCCGGGATTGGATTTGGTGAACTGCGCCGCGAAGGGCGATAGAGTGGCGCATTGGGCTGGCATCCGGACCGTTTTTGGCGCCCAATGGTCGCGAGCAGTACCAACTTGCGATGATGCCGCCTTCACATGGGTCATTATCTCGCAAGTTGGCAGAAGTGCGCCTAGCGGGAGGGTCCGGGCATTGCCTGAGTACACAATCATCGCCATGGATGTCGGCAGTTCCGCCCTGAAGGCGGTGCTGTTTTCGGCGGCCGGCGACCCGTTGGCGCAGCATGTCTGCCCCTACCCGACGCACACGGCGGCCGACGGCGCGGCGGAGCAGGACCCCGATGACTGGTGGCGAGCCTGCATCGAGGCCACGCGCGCCCTGGAGCCTGACGAAGGTTTGCAGGCCCTGGTCCTGACGGGTTCCATGCAGAACCTGATCGCGGTCGACCGGCAGGGGCGGGCGCTGATGCCGGCGATGCTCTATTCCGACGCGCGGGTCACGACCGATCTCAGACACGCCTGGCAGGCCGATCTGCCGGACGATTTTGAGCAGGCCATCGGCAATCGGGCCGACAACGCCCAATGCGTTTTCAAGATCCGCTGGTTTCGCGGCCATTGGCCGGATCTGGCCGAACGGGTCGCTCGGTTTCATTTCGGCGCCAAGGATGTGGTCGTGCAGCGGCTGACGGGCGCTGCCGTGATCGATCCAACGACGGCGACCACCACCGGCATGATGGATCTCGCCAGGCGTCAATGGCTGCCGGAGGTGATCACGGCGGTCGGCCTCGACCGCGAGCATTTGCCCGAAATCCGGCCGGCGGACTCCGTCGCCGGGCACCTGACCGACGAGGCGGCGGCCGCCCTGGGCCTGCCCAGCGGCTTGCCGGTGCTGACCGGTGCTGGCGACGCTGCTGCCGCGACCTGGGGGGCCCATGCCGATAGCCATGGCCGGCCTTACGCCTATCTCGGCACGACCGGCTGGGTCGCCGCCGTCATGTCCCTGGCCGAGGCGGCGCCGCCGCGGCCGACCTACACGATGGCGGCTCCACTCGGTGAAGAGGTGATCGTGGTTTCACCCTTCTTGACGGCCGGCACGGCGCTGCACTGGGTCGCCGGCCTGACCGGTCGGGACCTGCCGGAGATATTGCAGGCCGCCGCTGACGCCGACACGGCGCCACCGGCCGGTTTGTTCCTGCCGTTTTTGATGGGCGAGCGGGCGCCGTTTGAGGATCGCGACGTTCGCGCCGCGCTCTTGGGCCTCGATGCGTCGGCCGACGCCGGCAGTCTGGCCTATGCGGTGATGGAGGGGCTTGCCCATGCGGTGCGCCACAATCTCGAAAGCCTGCCGGTCGCCTGGCGCGACATGACCGCCATCGGTGGCGTGACGGAAAGCGAGGTGCAGCGGCAGCTTCTGGCCGACGTTACCGGCCTGCACATTGCGTCGCCGCCGCTGCCCAGGCTGGCGACGGCTTATGGCGCCTGGCGCATGGCCACCCGCGCGCTGGGGCTTGATGACCGCACGCTCGATGCCGCGCGTGCCAAGACGCGTCGCACCGACCGCGCGGATCGGGCCGAGGCGCGCTATCGCGCCTACCTGTCCGCCGTCGCCATGGCGCGAGAGGTGGCGCCGCTGTTGAACCGGCGGGTCGGCGGCCCGGCACGCACCCAGGTCGCCTGACCGGATCGACAAACACCAAGACCAACCCCCTAACTGCTGATGAGAGAGACACTGACCATGATTCGATTTTCCATTTGCTCGGCCGCCGTGGCGGGCTTTCTGGCGCCTGCCGCGCTTGCCCAGGATGTCGCGGTGCTGACGCCCTATCTCAGTTCCGTCACCACCAACGAGATGATCGAGGTGTTCACCGACACGGCCGACGCACGCGGCTGGTCGACCAACGTCGTCGACACGCGCGGTGATTTCGGCCAGCTCGCCAGCCGGGTCGAGGACGTGGTCAATGCCGGTGTCGACGCCATCGTCTTCGCCAGCGTCGATCCCTCTCAGATCCAGGATCAGGTGGATGCGGCGGCCTCGGCCGGCATTCCTGTGATTGCCATCGACGGTGCCGTGGCGCCGGGCGTGACCGTGAATGTGACATCGGACAATTTCGAACTCGGCACCCAACTCTCGACCTTCCTGTTCGATCAGCTCGGCGGCGAGGGCAACATCGTCAAATTCTATCACTCCGCCCATCCCGGCGTGCGCCAGCGCGAACTGGCGCTGGACGCGGCGCTGGAGGCCAATCCCGGCATCAGCGTGATCGCCGACCACTACGTTAACGTGCCCGGGCCCATCGACGATTCGCGCATCGCCATGGAAACGATCCTGCGCCAGCATGGCGACGCAATCGACGGGGTCTGGGCGGCCTGGGACGAGCCGGCCGTCGGTGCCCTGATCGCGGTTCAGGCCGACATGCCGGACAGCGCCATGCTGATCGCCGGCATTGATGGCAACCCGCAGGCGGTCGAACTGATCGGCGATTGCACCAATCTGATCGGTTCCGTTCGCCAGGATTTCACCGCCATGTCGACGATGGCGGCCGACGCCTTGCAGACGGTTTTGGAAGGCGGATCGCCCGACGCGCAGGAACTCTATGCCCCGTCGATCCTGATCACCCGCGACAGCGTCGGTGCCGACTGCGGCTGACGCGACACGTGCCGACCGATAGCCCGCTGCTCGCCGTCGAGGCGCTGTCCAAGCGCTTCGGCGGTGTTGTTGCGCTCGACGGCGTCGATCTCACGATCCGGCTGGGCGAAGTCCATGGCCTGGTCGGCGAGAACGGCGCTGGCAAATCGACCCTGATCAAATGCCTGTCGGGCGTGCACGAACCGAATGCCGGGACGATGCGCCTCGACGAGGCACCGTTCAGCCCGGACGGTCCGCGCGACGCCGAACGGCTGGGCCTGCGGGTGATCCATCAGGAACTGAACCTGGTGCCCGGTTTTTCGGCGATCGAGAACATCTTTGTCGGCAGGCGCTACCCCAAGCGACTCGGCCTGGTCGATCGCTCTGCCATGGCACAGCGGGTTCGCGCGGTCGCCGCCGACCTGGCCCCCGATCTGCCGCTGGACCGGCCGATCGCGCGGCTGACGACCGGCCAGTGCCAGCTCGTGGAGATCCTGCGGGCGCTGATCAGCGAGGCCCGCCTGGTGATCATGGACGAACCAAGCGCCTCGTTGAGCAAGGGGGAGGCGGACCGGCTGCACGGAGTGGTCCGCCGGCTTCGGGACGCGGGCACGGCCGTCCTGTTCGTGTCGCACCGGTTGGACGAGATCTTCGCCCTGTGCGATCGGGTCACGGTCCTGCGCAATGGCCGCACGGTCGCGACCGACACAACCTCCGCCATGACCCGCGACGATCTGGTTCACCTGATGTCGGGCGGCATGGCCATGCCGGGCCGCCACCGCGCCACGCGGCCGCCCGGCCCGCCGGTGCTGCGGGTCGATCGGCTGCCGTTTGGGCGACGCCGTACGCCGCTGTCGTTTGCCGTTCATAAGGGCGAGGTGGTGGCGCTCTACGGTCTGATCGGCGCCGGGCGCAGCCGGCTGTTGCGCACGCTTTGGGGCGTCGGCGAGCCAACAGCGGACCAGGTCACCACCGACGGCGGCCCACTCTCCAAATCGGGGCCGGCCGGGCGCATCCGCCAGGGCATCGCCTTCGCGCCGGAGGATCGGCGCACCCAGGGTCTTGTGATGCGGCACTCGATCGCCGCCAACGCCACTCTGCCGCGTTTGGACAGCTTCCGCGGCCGATCCTGGCTGCCCATGCCCTCCGCGAAGCGCGTGGGCGCCTTCATCGCTGATCTCAGGCAGCGGCTCGACGTGCGCATGGGGCGATCGTCCGACCCCATCGCCACCCTGTCCGGCGGCAACCAGCAAAAGCTGATGGTCGGCCGTTGGACGCCGTTCCCGATCCGCCTCTTGTTGCTCGACGAGCCGACGCGCGGCGTCGATGTCGGTGCCAAGGCCGAACTGCACCGGGTGATGCGCGATCTCGCCGCCGGTGGCGCCGGCATCCTGATGGCCTCCAGCGATCTTGAGGAGGTGCTGGACATCGCCGACCGCATCCTGGTTATGGCCGATGGCCGCATCGTCGCCGAACTGGCGGGTGCGGAGACCGATGGCGACCAGGTGCTCGCCGCCCTGTTCGCGACCGAACGACAAGAGCCCGAGAGAAAGACGGCGTGAGCGTGCTGAACCGCTTCGGGACGCTGATCGCGCTCATCGTCATCATCGCGGTCTTTGCCGCCGCGTCGCCGGGCGGTTTCGCCCAGATCGGCAACCTGGTGAACATCACCCAACAGATGAGTCTGCTGGCCATCGTCGCCATCGGCGCCACGCTGGTGATGGTGCTGGGCGAATTCGACCTCTCGGTCAGCGCCATGGTTTCCTGGGGCGGCATCGTGGCTGTGACACTGTTTCAGGCTGGTGTCGGGACGGTGCCGGTTTTCGCCATCGTGCTGCTGTCCTGTCTGGTCATCGGCTCGGGCTCGGGCGTGCTGGTGGCCCGCTTTCGGGTGCCCAGCTTCATCGCCACGCTCGCCATGGGCACGATCCTGGGCGGCCTGACCTTCTGGCTCAGCGACGGCGCCACCCTGTTCGGCGGCATGCCGGACGGCTTTCGCGACCTGGCGCGCGGCACGGCCCTGGGACTGCCGGTCCTGACCTGGTGGATGATCGCCGCCGGTCTCGTTGTCTGGCTGGTGCTGGACCGGGTCGAGTATGGCAGGCGCCTCTACGCCATCGGCGGCAATCGCGAGGCCGCGTTGCTGGCCGGCGTGCCGGTCCGCCGCGACAGCATCCTGGCCTTCGCGCTGTGTGCCGCCTTTGCCGGCCTGGTCGGCCTGCTGCTAACCGCGCGGCTGGGCAGCGCCCACCCAACAGGCGGCGGCGGTTTCCTGCTTCAGGCCTACGCCGCCGTCTTCCTGGGCATGACGGCGTTCAAGAACGGCGAACCGAACGTGCCGGGAACCCTGGTCGGCGCCGCCATCATCGCCGTCATCGCCAACGGCCTCACCATACTGGGCGTGCCGGCCTTCCTGCAGGACGTGTTGACGGGCGCCATCATCATCGCCGCCGTCCTCTTGCGCCGGGCGGCGGGGCGCGCAAGTCGCGAGTAGCGGCGCAACGCGGGCTATCGCTCTCCCGCCGACCCGATGTCCGCTTCGGCCGCAACGGGTAACAGGCGTACAGAAGCGACTGCCCTCAGAAGCCGACACTCTACGCTTTTCGGGCAACGACGAAGTGGTTGGGCGGCGATGCCGGGTAGTCGCCGGTTTCGACGATCCGCAAGCCGGCCTGCTCCATGTCCGCCGCCAAGGTCCGCGACTTCAGGAAGTTCACGTAGGGCGCAACCCTTAAGGCCTGCAGGCCGCGCACGAACAGGCGCAGAGGCAAGCCCTTGTTGCCCAGGCAGACCGACTTCGACACAAACACACCGTTTGTCCGCAAGAGATCCGCCACACGCCTGACCGCGGCCGGCACGTCGTTCAGCAAGTGGAGGAAGTTATAGGCCAGGACCACGTCGAACGAGCCGGGTTCGAAGCGGTCGTCGAACGGCGTGGCCTGTACGAATGTGACGTTGTCCACCCGTCCCTGCTCGGCCTTGCGCTTGGCGATGCCTATCATCTTGGATGAGATGTCACTGGCGGTGATGTGCCTGACGCAGTCGGCGAGCAGCAGCGCGGTCGACCCGGTGCCGCAGCCGAGTTCTAGAACCTCATCGCTGCTAGACAGGTAAAGGCGGCTTCGTTCCATCGTCTGCTGATAGGCGTTGACGTTTTTGACCGGCTTCTTTGCGTATTTGGGCGCGATCCGGTCCCAGAAGGCTTCGGCGTTGTGCATGGTTTCCCCGCTTGCCGCTTAGACGGCTGTGTTGAATTTAAGATGTTTGCCGGTCTCTCGTTTTGAAGAAGCAAATCCGATGCGACCGTGCGTTGGCGCCTAACTAATCATGCGTTGATCAAATATAAATTGCCGAAATTCGCAATCTCGATATACAGATATGCATGAATTGGCAGTTGATCTCCTTCGATTGGAATCAAGCGCGCGCGTTCCTTGCCACGGCGGAGGAGGGGTCGCTTTCCGCGGCCGCGCGGGCGCTGGGGCTGACCCAGCCGACCTTGAGCCGACAGGTCGCGGCACTTGAAGACGATTTAGGCGTCCTGCTCTTTGATCGTGTCGGCCGGTCGCTGTCGCTCACCGAGGCGGGCCTGGAGTTGCTGGAGCATGTCCGCGCAATGGGCGCTGGCGCCAGCCTGCTGTCTTTGGCTGCTTCCGGTCGATCGCAGACCATCGAGGGGCAGGTCAGCATTACGGCGACAGATGCTATGTCGGCCTACATCCTGCCGGCGGTGCTTCAGCGTGTGCGTGCACTAGCGCCCGGCATCGAGATTGAGGTCGTGGCCTCCAACGAGGTGCGCGACCTGAGGCGACGGGAGGCGGACATCGCGCTCAGGAATATCAGGCCGGACCAGCCGGACCTCATCGCCAAGCTGGCCCGCGAGACCACCGCCCATCTTTACGCGTCGACGGCGTATCTCGACGCCCATGGTCGACCGCAAACCCCGGAAGATCTGAAGAACGCCGACTTTGTCGGCTTTGTCGATTCTCAAGTGTTGATCCCGACATTGAACGGGCTGGGACTGCCCGTAACCAGGCGCAATTTCAAGCTCAGCTCGGCCAGCAGCGTTGTCGTGTGGGAACTCGTCAAGCAGGGCCTCGGCATCACCATCATGCCCTGGGAGATTGCAGCGCTGACGCCAGGAATAGAGAAGGTACTGCCCGAACTCGACCCCGTTCCGGTGCCCGTTTGGCTGATCTCGCACCGCGAGTTGCTGACCAGCCGGCGCATCCGCATCGTTTTCGATCTTCTCGCCGACGCGCTCTCAAGCGACATGTGGCAACCTGTATCCGTTGTGCCGCCGATCCGTTAGGCGGCTGGTTGCGCGCCAGCCGCCGGGTCAGGTCGCGATGCGCGGCAGCATGCAGACTTGGGCGCGGCCCGGGCCGTTGCCATTGGTGCCGCAGCCCGACGACTCGCCGCCGCAGGCAACCGCGTTGCCCGGCCCGCTGCCGGTCGTCCGGCACTCGCTGGTCTGGCCGCCGCAGGCCACGGCATTGCCCGGCCCGCTGCCAGTCGTCCGGCATTCACGGGCCTGCCCACCGCAGGCGACGACGTTGCCCGGCCCGCTTCCGGTCGTCCGGCAGTCGGTGGCTTGTCCGCCGCAGGCCACGGCGTTGCCCGGTCCGCTGCCGGTTGTCCTGCACTCGCGCGCCTCTCCGCCGCAGGCCACGGCATTGCCGGGGCCGCTGCCCGTCGTCCGACACTCGGTGGCCAGGCCGCCGCAGGCGACTGCGTTTCCGGGACCGGAACCTGTTGTCCGACACTCTGTTGCCGTCTCGCTGCAGGAGACGGAGTTGCCAGGTCCCGAACCGGTCGTCGTGCAGCCGCCGCCGGACGCCGGGCTGGCGCCGCCAAACGCGTCAAGGACCGCCGCGACGTCGCCCAACGTGGGGCCGGAGCCGGTGGTCGGCACGCAGGCACCGAGCCCGAGCGTGAGGCCCACGGCCAGCGGCGCAAACCGGATGAACGAGCGGATGGTCATGGGGCGGTCCTTGTGGCATCGGTCGGATTGACCTCAGCAGTTCTACTCGGTTGCCGTGTGTTTGCAACGCTTCCATCCGGCGAGGAACGCTGCGAAAAAGGGCAGTCCCGAAACGATATTCTGGTCGACCCCCCGAAAAATCGACAAATCGCGCAGAACCGCCTGACATCCGATATTCAATTATTCGAACCTGACGGCGCTGGCGCCGGTTGAGGGTCGCCGCCGGGCAGCGGCGCACAACCACCCCGTTGGCCGGATCCGCGCGGACCTCGTCTTCACATGGGGCCGCTTCAGTCCTTCGGCTCGGTTGTCACTCGCGCTCCTGCTTGTTCTTGAGGCTCGCCATGAACTCCTCCTTGAACTGATGGCCCATAATCGCGGGGCGGGCAATCGCGTCCAGCGCCAGCTTGCCGACCAGCATCAGCGTCCCCGTCACCAGCGCATCGCAGAACCAAGCGATGAATGGCGTTACCGGGCCGAGATACTCCGGCATTGAGGCAAGTGCCGGCAATGTCCAAAGACCGGTCAGCGCGTGCAGCACCAGCGCCATCCAAAAGCCGACGCAGTAGGGGCAGCGCCACTGCTCATACAGGGTCTGAAGCGGTTTCGGCAGGCGGCTCAAACCGGCGTTGAACCAGGTGCCCCAGGTCGGCAGTTTCTCCCAAATGAGCAGGTAAAGCGCGAGCCCGATCAGGGCGGTTGTGACGTTCATTCGTCGTCTCCTTCCAGACGTTTCGCGACGATGACGAGGGCCGTTCCGTCGTCATGCGTCTGTTCGCTCATGCGTGAAATCTCAAGGCCGGCGCCGGCCAAAAGGCGGCAGAGGGACGTGCGATCGAGCCGGCCGCGACCGGCAGGTCCTCGCCCCGCCCGAGCGAAAACGCCATGCGATCGGCTGCCGGGCGGTGCGCGGCCTCACGTTCGGCGTGGCGGATCATGGCCGGCGAAGGGTCGATGCCGAGCACCTTGCCGGACGGCAAGGCCGATGCCGCCGCGCGAACCGCCGCGCCGCCGCCACAGCCGATATCGAGAACGGTCTCTGGACCGCCAAGGGCGGCCGCGGTCACCGCCGTTCGGTTCGTCGGATGGTCCGCGTACTTCCTCAGATACCATTCGACCAGCGCATCGCTCCAAGGCTCGCCAGGCCCGGGCCGGGAAGGTGGCGGGTGATCATCGTCGTGGTCGTTCCGATGATCGCGATCGTGATCATTTTCATTGTAAGTCATGGCAGAGCCAGTTCGTTTGTGTGACTAACTAACTGGACCAAGGGTCAACTGAGGCGGGCATCAAATCGGGCAAGGAACAGAGAGTTGCGGGCGGGCTTAGAGGCGGTCTTGGACCTTGGCCAGCGTCGCCTCGAGTATCGCCAATTCGTCGGGCGTGAGCAGCCCCTCGATCTTGGCGGCGGCTTCGCGATAGACTGTTTCCTCCTGCCGCAGATGGTCTCTCGCCTTGTCGGTCAGCACGACGTGCTGCGCACGGGCGTCACGTTGACAGGGGAAGCGCTCGACCAAGCCCCGCTGCTCCAACTTTGCGATCGCGACGCTGGCGGAGGCCTTCTGAACGCCCAAGACCGCGACCAGGTCTTGCAAATGGTGTCCTGGCTGGCCCGCATGCCCGTCGTCTGCATCCTCCATGGTGACCTGCGCGCCATCCAGCCGCTCGATCGCCCGCAGATACTCATACTCGCTATAGCTCAGCAGGCCAGGCCGCACCGACTCGTCAGACCAAACGCGTGCGAAATGTCGGTAGAGGTGGTCAAGCGAGCCAGCCAGAGCCATCGACGTTAGTCAGTTAGTTAGTGTTACTAACTAAATAAGGGTTTGGAGTTCGTTTGTCAATGATCGATCCGGACGAGGATCTGAAGCGCGTCTGCCGAGTGTCGGCAGACGGCGAGAGCGAGGGTGAAGGTGATGGTGAAGGCAGAGCGCGGAAAGCGGCTGGCGCGGCACAAACCGCCATCACGCCGGGTCGGGGATCGCGATGCGTCGGCCGGCGGTGGCGGCGAGAAGCGTGACGCCAATGCAATAGGCCAGGCAACCCAGCGCGATCGCGTCCATGCCGACGCCCAGGTCGATCAGCCAGCCCATCACCGGCGGCGACAGGGCGCTGGAGACCACGATCAGGCTGAACACCAGGGCGCGGATGGCGCCGATATGGCCGACGCCGTACAGCTCCGCCCACAGGGCGGTCTGGACGATGTTGGTGACGCCGACGCCGAGCCCCAGGCAGATCATGAAACCAAAGGCAATGGTCGGATGGTCGGACAGCGCCAGCAAAAGCAGCGCCATTGAGATCGGCAACAGATAGATCACCAGCAGGCGCCGCGCGCCGATCCTGTCGACCACGCGGCCCATCACCAAGAGCGCCAGCATGCTGCTGATGGCAAAGGCGGTGAAGCCGCTGGCGGCCAGCGACAGGCTCCAACCCTTCTCGCTGGCCAGATGGGTCAGGTGGAAAAAGAGGCCGGTCACGATGAAGGGCGGCGCCAGGGCGAGAGACAAGACAATGTAGAAGCGGTAATCCCCGACCACTTCGCGACGCGACCAGGACCGGGCCGTCTCCGGCGTGTCTGGCCGATCGTGCTCCCGCGTCGGGCTCGGGCCGTGCCGCTGGTTGTGTGACGTCAGCAGCATCAGAATGGCCGGCACCAGGACCAGCAGGACCAAGAGGCCGGAGACCAGCCAGGTGGTGCGCCAGCCCAGCCAGGCGATGCCCAACACGGCGGCCAGTGGCAGCACGGCCTCGGCGATCGGAAACCCCAGGGTCGCGATGCCGATGGCCTTGCCCCGGTCGGCCTGAAAGCTACGCGCCATGGCGGTCATCGCGGTGTGGAACGACAGGCCCTGACCGGTCAGGCGCAAGGCAAACAGCGCGAAGGTCAGCACGATGATCGACGGTGCAGCGGCCATGACCAGGCAGGCCGCGCCCAGGCCGGCCGCCACGCAGCCGGCGAACAGCCGCAGATCGGTCCGGTCGATGCGCACGCCCAGCCAGATGATCGTCGCCGCCGAGGCCAGCGTGGCGCCGGCATAAAGCGTGCCGAAGCCGCCATGGGTCAGCGCGAAGGTCGATCGGATTTCCGCGCCGAACAGGGCGACAAAATAGGTCTGACCGAAGCTGGAAAAGCCGGTCATCAACATGCCGAAGGCAAGCAGCCGCCAATGGTCCGCGATGAATCGCAGATAGCCCAATTGAAGCTCCGTCAAATCGCTTGAACGGCCCAGACGATGCTAAGAGGGGGACCAAACCCCGCTAGACTACCGGGCGTTGCATGCCCGCGCCAGACCGGGCACGGCAAGGGTGCCATGCGATCGGGGCCGGCTGGTCTGCCGCTATTCCCTTTGTCATCCGTCTTTCGCCGTAGCATCGTTGCGCCTTCGATCACGCGAGGGACCCGATGACCAAGCCCAACATCCTCGTCATCATGACCGACCAGCAGCGGCGGGACTCGCTGGGCTGCTATGGCGCTGACTGGGTGCCGACGCCGAATCTCGACCGGCTGGCCAGCCAGGGCACGCTGTTTGAGACCTGCACCGTCAATAACCCGATCTGCACCCCGTCGCGCGCCAGCATCTTCACCGGCCGCGAGTTGCCCGGCCACGGCGTCTACCGCCTGCACGACAATCTGCCCGCCGACCAAATGCTGTTCCCGGAGCTGTTGCGGTCCCGGGCCGGCTATCGCACAGCCCTGTTCGGCAAGCAGCATGTCAGCGGACGCGTGACCGAGGAACGGGTGCGCCATCCCAATGACGGCTACGAGATCTATGAATGGTGCCTTGAGGCGTCCGTCGGCATGGAGTCGCGGTTCAACGGCTATGTCGACTGGCTGCGCCGGGTCGATCCGTCGTTTCTCGACGCCTTGCGCCGGGACAAGCGCGACGTCCTGCACCATCCTGAACGCGTGCACTTCACAAGCTGGGCGGCCGAGCGGACCTCGGACTTCATCCGCCAGCAGGCGAAGGCTGACCAGCCCTTCTTTTGCCTGATGAGCCTCTTCGATCCGCACAATCCCTATCAGGACTTTCCGGAACCGATGGCCGCGCGGATCGATGCCGACCGCATCCCAGAACCGATCGCGCGGGACCGCTTGCCCGGTGTTGTCCGGCGGGAACAGGAAGGCTCGTATCTCGGCGATGCGCGCGACCTGTCGCGTGACGCGATTATGAAGATGCGCTTCGGCTATGCCGCCTCACTGGCATTTGCGGACCTGAAGATCGGCGAGGTGCTGGCGACCCTGGATGAGGTCGGTATCGCCGACGACACCCTGGTGATCTTCCTGTCGGATCATGGGGACTCGCTCGGCGATCACGGCATGCTGGTGAAGAGCGTCGCCTTGTACGAGCCCGTGGTGGGGGTGCCGCTGATCATGCGCTGGCCGGGTCAGGTGCCCGCCGGCAAGCGCAGCAGGGCGCTGGTGCAAGGTCACGACATTGCCGGCACCTGCCTGGCGGCGGCCGGGCTCACGAACGCGCCTCCTGAGAGTCTCGACCTGACACAGGTGGCGAAAGGCGATGCCGATGGCCGCGCGTTGGCGGTGTGTGCCTACCGCAATTCCGGCATCAGCAACACCGGTGCCTATTGGGACCCGCCGCTGCAGTCGACCATGGTGCGATCGACCGACCACAAGCTGATCGCCTATTCGTCTGGCGGAGAGGCGGAGTTCGAGCTGTTCGATCTTCGTAACGACCCCAACGAGCAGATCGACCGCTTCGGCGACCCCGCCTACACGGCGATCCAATCATCGTTGATGCAGTCGCTGGTGGGTTGGCTGCAAAACGAGGCCGCGTCGATCGGCTCACGCGGCGGCTCCGCGCTGCCGGACGCGTCGCAACAGTTGGACAACACGTTCAAGGGCTGACGGCGACCGCCTTCACTGCGTTCGGCCGGCCACGACGCGCGCGATGCGGCGAAGGTCGGGATAGCGCCACAGCAGGGCCATCAGGATCAGCGCCAGGGCGGCCGAGGCGCCGGCGACATAAAACGGCACGGCAACGTTCTGGCCCATCAGGTCGCCGACGATCAGTGACGTCAGGCCGGCGCCGAGCGTCCACAACGCCGTCGCGACCCCCATCACCCAGCCCTGTCTGCCGCTGTCGACACTGTCGGAAAAGAGGCTCAGCAGGGTCGCATAACCGATGGCGAAGGCGGCGGCCAACGGCACCAGCGTGATGAAGATGACGATCTGCGGCGTCTCGGCAACGAACAGGGCAGCGGCCACCACCATCACGACCGACGCCGTCGTCACGATGGATTGCCGCGAGAAATGGGCGGTGGCGGCGGTCACCAGGAACGCGCTCGCCAAGGCGACGGTGGCGCCGAGGATCAGCATGGCCATGCTGGTGCCAAGCGTGTCGAGCTGAAAGCGGCTGGTCAGGTAGGTGTCGACGAAGACGTACAGCGTGTTCCAGACGAACATGTAGCAGAAGAACACGGCCGACAGCCGCAAGACGACAGGGTGGCGGCGCACCTCCCACAGCAGAAGAAAGACCTCGACCGGCTTGACCTGCAGCGGCGCGCGTTCCTCCAACCTGTCCTTGAAGAACAGTGTGATTAGGACGATGGCGACCAGGACGAGGCCGAACGCGACGTAGAAGGGCAGGCTCAGCGACGCGGCGTCGCCGATCAGCGCGGTGTCGGACAAGAGACCGGCGATCAGCGGGCCGGCGATGAGGCCGACGCTGAACGCCGACACGGCATAGCCCAGATTCCTGGTCTTTTCGGTTTCGTCGCGGCTGCGGTCGATCAGGGCAGCCTGGGCGATCGGCTGGTTGCCGGCGGTAAAGCCGGTGATCGCGCGGCCCAGGATCATCATCCACAGGCTGCCGAAGGCGATCGCTAGGATGGTCAGCACATAGCCGATCAAGGCGCCGGCAAGGCAGATCAGGATGCCGTTCTTGCGGCCGATACTGTCCGACAGTTTCGAGATGTATACCGCGCCCAGGAACCAGGACAGATAAAAGACCCCGATCACCAGGCCATAGCTGAGATGCCGGGCTGCCGCGGACGTGCCGGCCGGCATGAAACCAGCACTGGGGTCGCTGATCAGCGTGTTGATCAAGGGAAAGATCAGGCCCTGTCCGGCGACGTCAACGAAGATGACGAACAACAAGGCGATCTTGGAGATATTCATGCGCTGATCGTCGCCCTGTGACCTTCCACCCCGACAGGCATCCGTGGTTGACACTAGACGGATTGCAACGCCGCGCAAACAGGTGGCTTGATCCCGGTCAAGGAGGCCGCGCGGGTCTGCTTCATTGTTTGCGCCTTGAGGGCCTATAGTCCCGATACCGATAATTATGCCGGACGCCGCATAGGCCGTCCGTGGCACCATGGTCGATCTGTTCACCCCCTGGACCCTCGTTCTGGTCCTTGGCCTGTCTTTCTTCTATGGCCTGGCGTTCGAGGAGTTCTACGCCGACAGCACGCCGAAACCACCGGGCGGCGTGCGCTCATTCCCGCTGCTGGCCCTGGTTGGCGCGCTGTTGTTCGCGCTGGAACCGACCTACGGCATCCTCTGCGCGACGGGCTTGCTGGTGCTCGGCATCTGGCTGTTCGGCTATTATCGCGTGCGGCTGGGCTCGGAAGACACGGACACCACGTCGCGCACGGGTCTGATGGCGCCCGTCGGCGCGGTCGTCGCCTACGCGATCGGCCCGGTGGCGCTGACCGCGCCGGCCTGGCTGCCGGTCAGCGTGGCCGTGGTCGCCGTGCTGCTGATGGGCGCCCGCAAATCCCTGCATCGGATCGCCCGCACGCTGCCGTCCGACGAACTGATAACCCTGGCCAAGTTCCTGATCATCGTCGGCATTATCTTGCCGCTGCTGCCGAACGAGCCGGTGACCGATCTCACCACGATCACGCCGCAACAGGTTTGGCTGGCGGTCGTCGCCATCTCGGCGCTGTCGTATGCCAGCTACCTGATCCACTTCTTCCTGTCGCCCAAACGCAGCGGCTTGATCGCGGGCGGCCTGGGCGGTCTCTATTCATCGACCGCGACCACGGTGGTGCTGTCGCGGCGGGTGCGTAGTGAGCCAGGCTTGGCCGTCGAGACCAGTGCCGGCATCGTCCTGGCGACGTCGGTCATGTATGTCCGTCTCGCCGTCGTGGTCGGCGTCTTCAACCTACCGCTGGTGGCCACCCTGGCGCTGCCGCTGGCGATCCTGTTCCTCGCCGCGCTGGCGGTCGCGATGATCATCGCCTTTCGCCATCCCGCTACCGAAAGGCCGGAGGGAACACCGCCGCAGCGGCCGGCGAACCCGTTGCAACTGGGCACGGCAATCATCTTCGCGCTGATGTTTACTGCCATCTCCATTGCCTCGGGCTGGATCGAAACCAGCTTCGGCGATGCCGGCCTGTTCGCCTTTGCCGCCCTGCTCGGCGTCACCGACGTGGACCCGTTTGTCATCTCCGTCGCCCAGGGCAGCGTCGGCGAAACCTCGATACCCATCCTGGCCGCTGCCGTCCTGATCGCTGCGGGGTCGAACAATGTGCTGAAGGCGGTTTATGCGGCCGTCTTCGGCGGCATGGCCGCCAACCGAACCGCCTTTGCCGCCCTGCTGCTTTTGGCCCTGGGGACGCTGGTGTTCGCCGGCCTGCTGTTCTACGGCTGGCTGCCGGTCGGCACCGGCGTCGCGCCGCCGTCGCTGGACCGGTAAGCGGCCTCGACCAGGGCCATGGTTGACCAGGCGTCGGCGACATCCGTGATCAGCCGGTCGTCCTCGCCGGCGGCGAAGCGCTGCAGGTTGGCCATCGTCCCGCGGAAGGCGTCGGGGAACCAGCCGCCCTCCAGCGCGACCGACTGCCAGCCGCCTTCGATGTCATCGGAGATGAAGCGCAGCTGGTCGGGCTTGCCCTCTGGATAGTTCAACAGCAGGCCCAGGGTCATCACCGCACAGCCGCGCGTGCCCTCGATGCGGATGCTGGCGTCCTCGAACTCCGGCCCGCGCGCATAGTTGTGGTTAATCGACAGGCAGCAGCGGCGCATGGCGCCGTAGTCCAGGATCGCCGATGTCCGCGTCTGGGCCATGCCCTCCGCCGCCGGGTGGCCTAAAGTCTTGGCGTAGATGCCGGACGGTTCGCCCATGATCGAGCGGATGAAGTCCAGATAGTGGATCGAATGCACCGCGATTTCGACCCGGTCCATGCCCTTCAGGAAGGGGAACAGGTGCCAGGGGGTCAGCAGGTTCAGATGCACCTCCAAATCGACCACCTCGCCCAACCAGCCGCGATCGATCAGGTCGCGCACGGCCAGCCCCATGGGCGAAAAGCGGAGCTGGAAATTGACCGCGGCCGTCAGGTTCTTGGTCCGGCACAGATCGCGGATCGCCGTCGCCTCCGCCAGATCGCCGCCCATCGGCTTTTGGATCAGGACGGTGGAGCCGTCGGGCAGGGCTTCCAGCACTTGCAGGTGCGCGGCGGGCGGCGTGGCCAGATCGAAGACGACACCCTTCGTCTCCGCTGCGCTGATCAGGCTTTCATGCACGACCTCGATGTTCCAGTCCTTGGCGCGCTGCCGGGCGCGGTTCAGGTCGACGTCATAGATGCCGGCGACGGCGAAACCGTGCTTGTCATAGGCCGGCAGATGGGCGTCGTGCACGATGCCGCCAGCGCCGATGACCACGATCGGGCGCGGGGCCGCCGGCAGCGGCCAGGCCTGTCGCAAGTCAGTAAGCGGCTCGGGAATCATCAGACGCCGGCCTCTGCCGCCTTACGCATGGCGTCGGCGATCAGGTCGCCGGACGGCCGATTGGTCTCGATCGCGTGCTTGATCATATGGTCCAGGATTTCGGCCTGGTGCGGCAGGGCCTTGGTGCGCGGCAGCTCTCGGGCGTGCGCGTGCAGTCCGTCCAGCTTGTGATAGAACGGCACGGTCTCATTCACATCCGCGTCGGCCCAGGTGCTGCGCCGGCAGCCAATGGCGCCTTCCTCCGTCGTGATCTTGTCCATCTCCGCGCTGGCGACATGGCGCATGAAGTCCCAGGCGAGATCGGCATGCTTGCTGCCGGTGGCAATCGCAAGCATCCAATAGACGTTCAACGAGACCGACCGTCCGTCCGGCCCATCGCCCGCCGGCAGCGGCGCGATGTCGACCTTGCCGACCACCGGGCCGTTTTCCATGGTCTCGCCGAGGGCGGCAAAGCCGAACCAGTTGGCCATCATGGCGATCTTGCCGTCGCAGAACAGCAGGCCGGACTTCACGCTGTCGATCTCTTGCGCGCCCGCATGGCAGGCCGTGTCGTCGCGCGCGAGGGTGCGGTAGAAGGACAGCGCCTCGATTGCCGCCGCGCCGCCGACGGCCAGCTTGCCATCGCCGTCGAACGGCTCGCCGCCGCGCGTCCAAAGTTGAATGCAATAGTCATAGACGCCGTTGTGGCCGTCCGGGAACGCGGCCAGCACGGTGCCGGACAGGTCCTGGTCCGGCCGATGGAAAAACCGGGCACAGTCCAGGAATTCCGACCAGGTCGTGGGCACCACCAGCTCGCGGCCATGCTGCGCGCGGAAGGCCGCCCGCTCGTCCGCGCTGTCGAACAGGTCGCGTCGATAGATCAGACATTGCGGGCCGTCATGATAGGGCAGGCCATAGACGCCGTCGCCGAAGCGCTGCATCTCGGTCAGCGAGTTGGACCAGCCGTCTGGATAGTCCGGCGCCGGCCGGTCGGCGTGGTAGGGCGCCAAATCGCGGATCAAGCCGCCCTCGACCGACTCCGCCAGCCAGTCGGTGGGCAGGAAGGCGATGTCCCAACTGCCGTCGGTTAGGCCACCCTGGTCGAACAGGCTTTCGTGCAGCGGGTTCAGGTCCAGCTCGACCGCCTCGACCGAGGCATCCACACCGGTTTTGGTGACGAAGTCAGCGAACTGCTTTTCGATGGCAGTGCGGAACGGATCGAACTTTCGAACGGCGATGCGAAGCGTTGGCATGGATCCTCCCTGTTTTGATTTGTCGTCAGCTTTCCCGGCGTTTGGCCAACAGCACATGGTCGCATGCCAGCACGACCTCGTCGCGCTGGTTCAGCACCTCGCAACGTTCGATGACCCGGCCGTGGTCTACGCGTTTGGGGTCGTCATCCTTCGAGGCCAGCGTGACCCGCGTGCGGATCGTATCGCCGATATGGACCGGCCGGGGAAAACGCAGCCGCTCATAGCCGTAGGTGAAGGCAAGCGGATTAATCTCCGTGGCGGTCAACGCGATGCCGATCGCGAACGTCATGGTGCCATGCGCTATGCGCTCGCCGAAGGGTTGGGTCTTGCACCATTCCGCGTCCATGTGGTGGGGGAAGAAGTCGCCAGTATGCCCGGCATGGACGACGAAGTCGGTCTCGGTGATCGTGCGGCCATGGCTCTCGCGCACCGCGCCGACCTCATAGTCTTCGAAATGCTGTTCCTTGACATGCATGACCGGCGGCGTCCCCCAAACCCTTCTTGACTTTCACTGATGATTGTTGATTTCATAGATGAATGTCAAGCTTCGGAGGTGAAAAGGGGGAACCATGTCCGAGCCATCAATGAATCAATCCATGAAGCCGACCATTGGTGTGGGATCGCATCGGCCGCTGGGCATGCCGGCCGACCATGCGGGCATTCCGACCTGGAACGCCGAGGACTGGCTCTATGAGGATTTCGAGGTCGGCCACAAGATCCGGTCGCTCCGCCGCACCTTGTCGGAAGGTGAGTGCATGCAGTTCAACGCGCTCGTGCTGGACATGCACCCGTACGTGGCCGATCAGACGTTCGCGGAGAAGGAGGGCGTTTTCGGCAAGCGCCTGGTTGCCGGCGCGATGGTCTTCTCCGTCGGCCTGGGGCTGGTGGCGACCAACAACATCCACTCCTTCTCGTACGGTTATGACAAGCTGCGCTTCATCAAGCCGACTTTCATTGGCGACACGGTGTACGCGATCCGCACCAACCTGGAAAAACGCCCGAAATACAAGGAGATGGGGCTGGTCAAGGCGTCCTATGAGGTGTTCAAGGGTGAGGGCGAACTGGTGCTGTATTGCGAGCATCTGCTGACAGTCGCCTACCGCGACCCGGCTGCCTTCGCCGACCAGATCGAAAAGCGGGACTGACCGCCATGCCCACCTTGAAAGGCATGACCTGGGACCATAGCCGCGGCTACGACCCGATGATGGCGACGGCGGAGGCGTACGCGTCCAGACATCCGGGCGTGGTGATCGACTGGGAAAAGCGCAGCCTGCAGGCCTTCGCCGACCGCCCCATTCGCGAGATGGCAGACCGTTACGACCTGATGGTCATCGACCACCCCCATGTCGGCGAGATCGCGCAATCGGGTCTTCTGGCAGCGCTCGATCAAACCAGCCATGGCAACGATGTGAGCGTGCTGGCGAGCCAGTCCGTCGGTCTCAGTCACCCGTCCTACGCCTATGACGGGCACCAATGGGCGCTGGCGATCGACGCTGCGACCCCAGTCGCCAGCTACCGGCCGGATCTGTTAGACGAAGCCCCGGAAAGCTGGGGCCAGGTGATCGCGCTGGCTGAGCAGGCCAAGGTCCTGTGGCCCATCAAACCGATCGACGCGCTGATGGGCTTCTTCAACGTTGCGGCCAATATCGGCTTCGGTGTCGCAGTCGAGGGCGACCGGCTGATCGACCGGCCGGACGGCCAGGCCGTTCTCGACGCCCTTTGGGCCGTGGCACGGCACATGCCGCATGCCTGCCTCACCATGAACCCGATCGAGGCGTACGAGTGGCTGTCGACCGGAGATGACGGACGCTGCTACTGCCCGTACGCGTACGGCTATTCAAACTATGCCAGACCCGGCTATCGCCCGTGGCTGCTGAAATTCGCCGATGTGGCCGCGCATGTGCCCGACGCCGGCCCGCGCGGCACCACGCTCGGCGGTACCGGCATCGCGGTTTCCAGCCAGTCCCCCAATCTGGACATAGCGGTCGATTACGCCTTCTGGATTGCCTCCGCCGAGGTTCAAAAAGGGCTCTTCTTCACCTCCGGCGGCCAGCCCGGCAATGCCGTGGCCTGGGACGACGCCTCGGTCAACACGGCCTCGTCGGACTTCTTCCGCGATACCAGACAGACGCTCGAAACTTCGTGGCTGCGCCCCCGGTACGACGGCTACATGGGTTTCCAAGACGAGGGCGGCACGATCGTTAACCGCTTCCTGGCCGGCGACGCGGACGCGGAGCGAACGCTCGACGATCTCGACGCCGCTTACAGGAGGAGCCGGGCATGACCGATACAGCATCGCCACTGCCCCTGGAGGGCCTGCTGGTCGTCGACTTCAGCCAGTTTCTGTCCGGTCCCTTCGCCACCCTGCGCCTGGCTGATCTGGGCGCCCGCGTCATCAAGATCGAACGCCCAGGGGTCGGCGACCTCTGCCGCCAGATCTACCTGACCGACACGGAGATCGGTGGCGATTCGACCCTGTTTCACGCCATCAATCGGCGCAAGGAAAGCTTCGCCGCCGACCTGAAGAACCCGGATGACATCAGCCGGCTCAGGCGCCTGATCGGAAATGCCGACGTGCTGGTGCAGAACTTCCGGCCCGGCGTCATTAGCCGGCTGGGCCTCGACTACGAGACCTTGCGCAAGGACCATCCGCGTCTGGTCTACGGCCAGATCTCCGGCTATGGCGACAAGGGCCCCTGGGTGCCGCGCCCGGGCCAGGATCTGCTCGCCCAGGCCAGATCCGGCCTGCTTTGGCTGAACGGCGATCGCGAACATGCGCCGACGCCGGTCGGCCTGGCGATTGCGGACACGCTGGCCGGTCACAATCTCACCGAGGGCATTCTGGCCTGCCTCATCCGGCGCGGGATCACGGGCGAGGGCGGCCTGGTCGAGACCAGCCTGTTCGAGGCGCTGATCGACTTCCAGTTCGAGGTGCTGACGACCCATTTCAACGACGGGTTTCGGCTGCCCGACCGGTCCGGGGTCAACAACGCCCACGCCTATCTCTCGGCACCCTACGGTGTTTATCCGACGGCTGACGGGTTCCTGGCCGTCGCTATGACCCCGGTACCCAAACTCGGCGCGCTGATCGGTCTGGACGAACTGACGGCCTATGAGGATCCGAAATCCTGGTTCACAGAGCGCGACGCCATCAAGGCGCTGTTGCGCGACTATCTCGGCAAGCAGCCGACCGAACACTGGCTCTCGCTCTTGGAGCCGGCGGATATCTGGTGCGCCCCGGTCTATGATTGGCCGGCCATGCGCGCGCATGAAGGCTATCGCGCGCTGGAATTGGAGCAGATGATCCGGCGCGCTGAGGACGAGGTCGAAATCCGCACGACCCGCTGTCCCATCCGCGTCGATGGCGACCGGCTGACCAGCGAAAAGGCGGCCCCGACCATCGGCATGAACACCGAGGCGATCACGGCGGAGTTTGGCCTCGACCGCTGAGCCCTAACTCAGGAAAATCTCGACGCGCCTGTTCTGCGGCTCGCGGACGCCGTCCGGGGTCGGCACCAGCGGGCTCTCCTCACCGAAGGCCCGGATCACGATCTCGTCCGGCGCGATGCCGCGCGCGATCAGACCGTCGGCTACCGAGTTCGCCCGCCGTTCCGACAGGCCTAGGTTGTAGGCCGCGCTGCCCGACAAGTCGGTGTAGCCGTCCAACCTGATCGAGGCGTAGCCGGTCTCGTTGGCAACCACCGCGACTTCGTCCAAAACCAGGTTGGCCTCAGACGTCAGGTCCGCCCGGTCCCAATCGAAGAAGACGATGAACGCCGTGTTCCAAAGTACCGAGATCTCCGGCGTCGGCAGGGGTGGCGGGGGCGGCGGGTTCAGGCTCACCCGGATACCGCCCAGGGCCTGCACGCCCCGGACGCCGCCATCCAGCGGCAGCGCGTAATCGACCTCTGCATAGAGCGACACGCCCCGGCTGACCGCCACCGTGCCGCCGAAGCCTAGCTCCACTGATGTGCCGCGCAGGTCTTGGTTCAGGGCGAACCGCTCGCCCCCGGTCGTCGCGGTGACGGAATTGTCTCCCAGGAACTCGTGCAGCACGTTGGCCTCGGCGTAGCCGGTCACCAGGGCGCTGCCGATCGCCGCGGAGTTCTCGAACGCCACGCCCAGCCGGCCGACCAGGCTGTCGCCGTCCTCCAGCCTGACGGCCACGCCGTTGGGGTCGGTGAAGTCGTCGAAGTCGAGATGCTGGTAGGTCAGTTGCGCCTGCGGCACCAGGGCGGCCGTCGCGCCGATTGGGATACGATAGCCGACCTCGCCCGAAGCCGTGACGCCGTAGCCGTCGGTGCTGACCGACGAGAACCGGCTGACCGGATTGATGTCGATATCATAGGCGGTGTACTGAACCACCCCGTCGACATAGAGGCCGCCGGTGCCGTACCAGGTCGCCGTCAGCCCGCCGCCATAGAAGACGAAGTTCGTGCTGCCGGCATCGTCACCGCGGTTGTCGGTTAGGTCCTGGGTGCTGGTGCCCCAATGGCCGAGCGCGCCGATCAAGAGCCGGCCCGAGGCGCCTTCGCTGACCACCACTTCGCCACCACCCTGGACGAAACCGATGGTCTGTTCGAAGCTGCCGCCCGTGGTGCTGTCGATGTCGCCGTCGCTTTCCAAGGACAGGCCGACCGCGCGGGCCCACAGGGCCGTGTCGACCGGCTGGCCGCCCGCGACCGGGTTGCCGTCCTCGCCCGTGAGCGTGCTGGCTGTGCCGGAGCGCACGCCGACCCGCTCGACAAGCTGGCCGGTCAGGGCCAGGCCGATCGTCTGCATCGCGCCCGGAAGGTTCTCATAGGCGTAGATCTGTTCGAAGAAGTCCCCGCGCAGCAAGAACGCGCCGTCCTCGAACACAAGCTGATAGTCAAAGATGCCGATATCGAATTCACCGTCGACAAGGAAGAAATCGTCCGCCTCGGCGATGCCGGCAACATCGACCAGCCGCACGCCGTCGCCATCGGTCCGACTGCCCCTGCCGTCGCCAAAGACGTTGAGCACGATGCCCGTCCGATCGTTCTCGACCGAGAACGGCCCAACCGTCACATCGGTCACGTCGCCCGCAACGATCAAGCTGTCCGACGCCCCGCCATTGTCGGCGTCGAAGTCGAGTTGAAGCACCGAGCCCGTACTGCCCGCGAAATCGCCCTCGACCGTCAGCGTGTCGTTGGTCTCACCGTCAATCAGGTCGATCACGCCGTCATTGCCCAGCGACCCGGTGGTGGTGTCCGACGGGCTGTTGCCATCGGCCTGCAGGGTCGAACTGTTGTCGATGAACAGCGCGCCGAAACCCGTCAAGTTGGCGTCGTTGGCCTGCAGCAAGGTGTCGCCGATCAGCGCCAGTGCCTCGATATCGGTGCCGCCGCCCAGCGCCTGGGCGGCCGCCGTAACGCCAAACAGCGCCACCGTGTCGATGCCGTCGCCGCCATCCAGATCCAGCACCTGGCCCAGATTGTTGTCGAACGTGCCGCTGAAATCGCTGTCGTCCCAGCCGCCGCCAAAGCCCGAGCCGAATATGCCGATGGCGTCGTTGCCCGCGCCCAGGTCGATCTTGCCGGTCGCCGATCCGTCGAACAGTTCCACCGCGTCCGCGCCGCCGCCCATCAGCACGTCGCCGGCCAGCGCGCCTCGCGACAGCAGCAACGTGCCGCCGTCGCCGTCCCGCACCGCAACCCCGGCCGTCGACGACAGCGCGGCGGTGTCCAAGACCTCGATCGTGCCGCCTTGTGCATCGGTGTCGATGTTGTTGATGCCGGCGCCCGTGCCGCCCGAAACCGTGCCGCCGACCGTGACCTGCATGTTGCCGGTGCCACGATTGTCGACCCGGATCGCGTCGATACCGCCCTCGACGTCGCCGGCATCGACCGTAAGGCCAGTGCTGCCGGCCAGATTGAGGGCGGCGATCCCAAACGTTCCGCCGGCCACCGGACTGGCCGCATCGATGCTGATGGCGCCGCCATTGGCGTTTTCCGCGTTGATCCCGTAACCCGCACCGCCCGTCACGCTGCCGGTCGTGGTGATTGCTAGGTCGCCGCCCCCGAAATTCCTGGCATCGATGCCGCCATCCGCGCCGCTGATATCGGTCGCCGAGATGGTCAGGTTCGTGCCGCCAAAGGCGTTAAAGGCAACGATGCCACCGAACATGTCCGATGTGACCTCATCCGACGTCGTGATCGACAGCGCGCCGCCATTGAGATTGTCGGCGATAATGCCGTCGCCCATGCCGCCGGTCACCCGGCCCGTGGCCGTTACAACCAGATCGCCGCTGCCGCTGTTTGCCGTGGCAATACCGCGATTGCCTCCGCTGACGCCGGCCACGTTGATCGTCAATGTGCCGGTATCGGTCTCGTTGAAGGCCTGGATGCCGGCAGCCTCAACCGACATCACCGTCTGGCTTGCAACGATGCTCAAATCACCGCCTGTCTGGTTGCGCAGATACATGCCGTCGCCCGTGCCGCCGGACACCGTACCCGACGCGGTCACCGCGAGACCGCCGGTGCCTTCACTGCGGGCGGCAATGCCACGCTCGCCGCCCGCGACCGAAGCAGCCTCGATGTCCAGAAGGCCCGACCCCTTGCTGTGCACATCGATGCCGTCCACGCCGCCACTGACGTCCGCGACCGAAAGCTCAAAACCGGTGCCGTACTTGCCGTGGGTGGCAAAGATGCCGTCGCCCAGCGTGCCGGTGACGGTTCCCGACGCGGCGATCGACAGCGCCCCCGTGCCATAGTTGCGGACATACATGCCGTCCGTGCCGCCACCGACGCCGGCCGTTGTGATCGTCAGGTTGCCGCCGTTCGAACTGTTATAGACCTCGATCCCGGCACTGTCCGCGTTGGTGCCCAGTACCGTGCCCGTGGTGGTAATCGACATCTCGCCAATGCCGTTGTTTTGAGCATTGATGCCGCCCTGGCCGCCGGATACGTCCGCCGCCACGATCGTCATGCCGGTGCCGTTGTAGTTGGTGTAGGTCGAAATCCCATAGCCGGTTTGCCCGGTCACGGGGCCGTCTGCCGAGATCGACAAGGTGCCGTTGCCGAAACTATCGGCATCGATGCCGGTGAAGCCGCCACTGACTGCGGCGGCCGCCGAGATCGTCAGATTGCCGCTGGCCGCCGATGAGACGGCCTTGATGCCATACAAGGCCTCACCCATGACCAAGCCGTTGGCCGTGATCGACAGGTCGCCGGTGCCTTCATTGGTGGCGATGATGCCGCTATTGCCACCGCTGACGGCGACTGCCGAGATGGTCAGGCTTGTCCCGCCTTCGTTGTTGAGGGCGTCGATGCCGTCATTTTGATCGGAGAAGACAGACGCCTGGGCCTCGATGCTCAACGCCCCGCCATCGCTGTTCACGGCGAGAATGCCGTCGCCGGTTCCGCCGGTCACTTGTCCCGTTGATGTGATGCTCAGGTCGCCGCCAACCTCGTTACGCGCCTCGATGCCCTGGGCGTTGCCCGCAACCCCGGCGGTCACGATCGTCAGGCTGCCGTTGCCATCGGACAGGGTGTTCAGGGCAGAAATGCCGTCTCGACCCTCGCCCATGCCCGCAACGGTGTCCGCCGTGGTGATCTCAAGGTCGCCGCCGTTCGTGTTGCGTGAGAAGATGCCGTTGGCACCGTACCCGGTCACCGGGCCTGTCGCCGAAATGACGAGATCGCCCGACCCGTCATTGGTCGCCGCGATGCCGTCACTGCCGCCCGTAACCGTTGCGGCCGAGATCGTCAGATCCGTGCCGAAGGCCGAGTTCTTGGCCGTGATGCCGTTAACGCCGAGGCCCGTGACCGTGCCGGCCGCCTCAATGCTCAACGCGCCGTCGCCATAGTTCGCGGCCTTGATTCCGACCTCTCCACCGCCGACGCCCATCGCCGAAATCGTCAGGCTGCCGCCGGTTTCACCATTCTTGGCGTAAATGCCGTCGTCATTGTCGGAGGTCACCGCGTCCATCGCGTGGATGATCAGGTCGCCGCCATTGTAGTTGCGAGCATCGATGCCTTCTTCGGTGCCGCCGCTAACCGGGCCCGAAGTGGTGATGCTGAGATCACCGGTGCCTTCGTTCTTGGCTTCGATGCCCTCCTCGTCGCCGTCGACCGCCGCCGCGATGATCGTCAGGGTGGTTCCATCCGCGTCATTTTCCGCATTGATGCCATCGCCGCCGCCGGTGACCGTCTGTTCCGCCGTAATGCTCAGCGCGCCGCCACCGCTGTTCTCGGCCAGAATACCGCTGCCCGTCGCCCCGGTGACCGCGCCAGAAGCGGTGATCATGAGATTGCCGGTGCCATTATTGTCGGCCACGATGCCGGCCCCGCCGCCGCTGACGCCCGCCGCCGAGATCGTCAGGGTCGTGCCGTCCGCGTTGTTGTTTCGAGCAAAAATCCCACTGAAGTCGCTGCCGGTCACCGTCCCCATCGCGGTAATCGACAGCGCGCCGGTGCCTGCATTGACGGCATTGATCCCGGTGGTGCCCCCGCTGACGCCGCCTGCCGAAACCGTCAGGTTCGTGCCATCCTCATTGTTGTTGCGGGCAAAGATGCCGCTGAAGCTGCTTCCGGTCACCGCGCCCTTCGCGGTGATCGACAGGGCCCCGGTACCCTCGTTGGTGGCACTGATCCCGGACCAGCCGCCGCTAACCCCGGCCGCGGTGATCGTCAGGTCCTTGCCGTCGGAATTGTCGTTGAGCCCAAAAATCCCGTTGAAGTCGCGTCCGGTCACCGTGTCCATCGCGGTGATCGACAGCGTGCCCATGCCATAGTTGCGGGCATCGATGCCAGAGCCGCCGCCGCTGACCTCGGCTGCCGAGATCGTCAGATCGGTGCCATCTGCATTCCTGTTGAGCGCGGCAATGCCGGCGCCCGGCGCCCCGGTCACCGTGCCCGTCGTGGTAACCGTGCCCTTCGCGGTGATCGACAGCGTGCCCGTGCCATCGTTGACGGCCAATATGCCATTGTTGGTGCCGCTGGCGCCGGCCGCCGAAATCGTCAGGCTCGTGCTGTCCGAATACTTGTTGAAGGCAAAAATCCCGGTCACACCCGACCCGGACACAGTGCCCGTCGCATTGATTGACAGCGCGCCCGCGCCATCGTTTCGGGCACGAATGCCGTAGAGTTCACCGCTGACCCCAGCCGCGGTTATCGTCAGATCCGTACCAGCCGGATTGTAGTTGGTGGCAACAATCCCGTCGCCGTTGGTCCCAGTCACCATGCCCATTGCGTTGATCGACAGCGCGCTTGTGCCAAAGTTGCGGGCGTCAATGCCGTCTTGGCCGCCACTGACCCCGGCCGCCGAGATCGTCAGGCTGCTGGTGCCGGTGCCGTTTAGGGCATACATGCCGTCGCCCAGCGCACCACCGGTGACCGTCTCGCTCGCTGTGATGCTCAGCGCCCCGCCGGTCTCGTTGCGGCCAAAGATGCCGGTCTTCGTTTGCCCGGTCACCGCGCTGGAGGCGGAAATGCTGAGGCCGCCCGCGCCGCGATTGTCGGCGATGATGCCTCCCCGGCCACCGCTGACGCCCGCCGCTGAAATCGTCAGGCTGCCCGTTCCGGGAACATTGGCGGCGGATATGCCGTAACCGGACGCGCCGCCGGTGACCATCATGCCTGCTGAAATGGTCAGGTCGCCGCCACTGGCATTGCGGCCGCGAATTCCGTTGCCGGTGCCCCCCGTCACCGCACCGGACGTCGCGATGCTGAGGCCGCCCGTTCCACGATTGTCGGCGATGATACCGCCTAGGCCGCCGCTGACGCCGACCGCCGAAATCGTCAGGCTGTCGGTGCCGGGAACGTTGGCGGCGGAGATGCCAAAGCCGCCCGCCCCGCCATCGACCGTCGCGGCGGCCGAGATACTCAGGTTGCCGCCAAAAGCGTTGCGCGCGGGGATACCGTTGCCCGACACACCCGTCACCGCGCCGGACGTCGTGATGCTAAGGTCGCCCGATCCACGATTGTCGGCGAGGATGCCTCTCAGGCCGCCGCTAACGCCGGCCGCCGAGATCGTCAGATTGCCGCCAGTCTGGCCGTTTTTGGCGTAGACGCCGTCGGCATCGTCGGAGGTCACTGCGTCCATTGCGTCGATGGTCAGATTGCCGCCGTTGTAGTTGCGCGCGTCGATGCCCTCTTGGGTGCCGCCATTTACCGGGCCCGAGGCGGTGACGCTGAGGTCGCCGTCGCCCTCGTTCTTGGCCTCGATGCCGTCCTCGTCGCCGCTCACGGCCGCCGCCGTGATCGTCAGGGTGGTTCCATCCGCATCGTTGAAGGCATTGATGCCATCGCCGCCGCCCGTCACCATGCCGTACGCCACGATGCTCAACGCGCCACCGTTCGCGTTGCTGCCAAGGATGCCGGCCTCGGTTTGCCCAGTGACCGCACCGGAGGCGGCGATGCTGAGGTCCCCGTCGCCGTCATTGTCGGCGAGGATACCCCCCAAGCCGCCGCTGACGCTCGCCGCCGAGATCGTCAGGCTGCTGGTGCCGACATCGTTGAAGGCGTCGATGCCATTGCCTGCCGCCCCGCCGGTCACCGTCTCGTCCGCCGCGATGACGAGTGCGCCGCCTGCGCTGTTGGCGGCCAGGATGCCGGCGCCCGTCGTCCCGGTCACCGCGCCCGACGCGGAGATGATGAGGTCCCCGGTGCCGTCATTGTCGGCGCGGATACCCGTCACGCCGCCACTGACACCCGCCGCTGAAATCGTCAGGCTGCTGGTGCCTGTGCCGTTCTTGGCATACATGCCGTCCGTGAGCAGCCCACCAGTCACCGTCTCCGTCGCGGTAATCGACAGCGCGCCGCTGGTCCGATTGTCCGCGCTAATGCCAGTGCCGGCGCCCCCCGTCACCGCACCGGACGTCGTGATGTTGAGGTCGCCGTCGCCAATGTTGATGGCGATGATGCCATTAAGGCCGCCGCTGACCCCGACCGCCGAGATGGTCAGACTGTCGGTGTCCGGATTGTTCTTGGCGTAGATCCCGTCCGAGGATGTCGACGACACCGTGTCCGTCGCGGTGATCGAGAGCGAACCGCCGGTGTAGTTCGTGGCCTTGATACCCGCTTCCGTGCCGGCGGTCACCAGGCCCGTCGCGGTCACGACAAGGTCGTCGGAGCCGACATTCTTGGCATAGATCCCCCAACGGCCGCCGCTGGCGCCCGCCGCCGAGATCGTCAGGCTGCTGCCGCCGTTGTTGAAGGCGTTGATACCGTCGCGGGCGGCGCCGCCGCTGACCGTTGCGCCTGCCATGATGCTCAGCGCGCCGCCGTTGGCGTTGTAGGCGTCGATGCCGTCTTTCGATCCCCCCGTTACTGCGCCCGACGCCGTGATACTGAGATCGCCAGTGCCGCGGTTAAGGGCGTTGATGCCGTGCTTGCCGCCACTGACCCCTGCTGCCGAAATCGTCAGGCTGCTGGTGTCGGTGCCGTTGTATGCGTCGATGCCGCTGCCGTCCGCACCGCCGGTGACCGCCGCGCCCGCCAGGATGCTCAACGCGCCACCGTTGCGGTTGGTAGCGTTGATACCATCGTCCGTTGTCCCCGTTACCGCGCCGGACGCGGTGATGCTGAGATCGCCGGTGCCCATGTTTATGGCGTTGATGCCCTCCGTGCCGCCACTGACAGCCGCTGCCGAAATCGTCAGGCTGCTGGTGCTGTCGTCATTGTTGATCGCAGAGATGCCGGTGCCCTGCGTGCCGCCGGTGACCGTCGCGCCCGCCACGATCTCCAGTGCGCCACCGTTGATATTGAAGGCGCGGATACCGTCATCGGTCTGCCCGGTCACAACGCCCGACGCTGTGATGCTGAGGTGGCCGGTGCCAGAATTCTCGGCCACGATGCCTTCGTCGCCACCGCTGACAGCCGCCGCCGAAATCGTCAGGCTGTCGGTACCCAACTCGTTCCTGGCGAAAATCCCGTCCGCGGACGCCGACGACACCGTTTCCTGCGCCGTGATCGAGAGCGAACCGGCGGTGTGGTTCCTGGCCTCGATACCCTCGCCAATGCCGCCGGTCACCAGGCCGGTCGCGGTCACGTCAAGGTCGCCCGAGCCAAGGTTCTTGGCAAAGATCCCGTGTTCTCCGCCGCTGGCACCCGCCGCCGAGATCGTCAGGCTGGTGGTGTTGGTTTTGTTGTAGGCGTCGATGCCGTCGCCTTGCGCCCCGCCGGTGACCGTCGCACCCGCCGTGATGCTCAGCGCGCCCCCGTTTGTGTTGTAGGCCTCAATACCGTCTTTCGACCCCCCCGTCACCGCGCCCGACGCGGTGATGCTGAGGTCGCCGGTGCCGAAGTTCGAGGCGTCGATCCCGTACCAGCCGCCGCTGACGCCCGCCGCCGAGATCGTCAGGCTGCTGGTGAGGCTGTTGAGGTTAAAAGCTTCGATGCCGTCGTTATTGGTCCCCCCGGTCACCGTCGCCCCCGCCGTGATGCTCAACGCGCCGCCATTGACGTTGACAGCGCGAATGCCCTCATTCGTCTGGCCGGTCACCGCGCCGGACGCTGAGACAGTGAGGTCGCCGGTGCCAAGGTTGACGGCCTGAATGCCGTGATCGCCGCCGCTGACGCCCGCGGCCGAAATCGTCAGGCTGTCTGTACCCAAATTGTTCTTGGCGAAGATCCCGTCGGAGGATGTCGACGACACCGTGCCCTGCGCGGTGATCGACAGCGAACCAGCGGTATAGTTCCGGGCCTCGATGCCCTCACCCGTGCCGCCGGTCACCGCGCCCGTCGCGGTCACGACAAGGTCGCCCGAGCCAAGGTTCTTGGCAAAGATCCCGTGATCTCCGCCGCTGGCACCCGCCGCCGATACCGTTAGGCTGGTGGTGGTTTCGGTGATGTTGAAGGCGTCGATGCCATCGCCCCCCGTCCCGCCTGTAACCGTCGCCTCCGCCGTGATGCTCAGCGCGCCACCTTCGCTGTTGCTGGCGTCGATACCGTCGTTCGATCCCCCGGTCACGGCGCCGGTCGTGGTGATGATAAGGTCGCCGGTGCCGAGATTGAGGGCGTCGATGCCTTCACTGCCGCCGCTGACGCCCGCGGCCGAGATCGTCAGGCTGCTGGTGCCGAGATCGTTGAACGCGTCGATACCGTCTCCCCCCACCGCTGCGGCGGTGACCGTCTCGCCCGCCGTGATGCTCAGGGCGCCACCATTTTCGTTGGAGGCGTTGATACCGTTGCTCGATGCCCCGGTTATCGCGCCCGATGCGGTGATGGTGAGGTCGCCCGTGCCCTCGTTACGGGCGTCGATGCCCCTATCGCCGCCGTCGACCCCCGCCGCCGAGATCGTCAGGCTGTCGGTACCTGCATTGTTCTTGGCGTAGATACCGTCCGCCGACACCGACGACACGGTGTCCTTCGCGGTGATCGAGAGCGAGCCGCCGGTGTAGTTTCTGGCTTCGATACCCTCGCCCGTGCCGGCGGTCACCGCGCCCGTCGTGGTCACGACAAGGTCGTCCGCGCCATAGTTCCTGGCATAGATGCCGTGATCCCCGCCACTGGCAGCCGCTGCCGAGATCGTCAGGCTGCTGGTGGTTTCGGTCTCGTTGAGGGCCGTGATGCCGTCGTGCCCCTGTCCGCCGGTGACCGGCCCGTTGGTCGTGATTTTCAGCGCGCCGCTGTCAATGTTGTAGGCCCTGATGCCGCTATCGCCGCCCGTGATGATCGATCCGTACTTGTTGGTATCGTTGAAGGTCAGTCCGTCATTGGCCCCGATCAGCAGCGCATCCCCGCCGGAAACCGAGGTGTCGATGCCGAACCCGTCCTTGGTTTCGACCAGGACCGGGCCTGGATTCAGGAGGGCCTCGGTCTCATCCATCGCCGGGTCGGCCGCGCCGGTGCACTCGAACACAGCGCTTGGGGCATCGGGATTGCAAACGCCGGCATTGGCGTCCCGACTGCCATAGGCGGCCAGCATGGCGCCGGCCAGCGCACCGGCCATGGCGGTGGTCAGCGTCAAACGGGCGCGCAAGGAATTCGGCTTGTTCATCGGTGGCGACCCCCCAGTCGTACCAAACAGGCCGGTGGGTCCCATCGTTCGTCCAACAAGAGGTGGGCGAGCCTCACACGGACACGCTGGGGTGATCGGGCCAACTCACCAACGCGGGCGAGGGCCGCATATGGGACGGCCGGCTGCCGGCCATCTTCCGGTTGGCCCGCCCCCGACCGTGTCACCGGAGGGATCTGACCTTCCCCAAGGTGCTCACACGACCGCACGATCACATGCTGTCCGCGCCTGAAAAGGCTGCACCAGATGGAACGACGCGAGAAAACCCAACCGGATCAACGATAGTACTCAGGCACGCTTATACGCGTAAAGAAAAATCTCGTAATGAGTGTCGTGGTGTTCGGTCTTGTTCTACTTGAAATTGTCGCTAATTGACCATCTGGTCGGGTTCTATCGATTTCTTCCAAAAAGCGCGTCACCCCACAATGGGTAAGTCTTGCGGGAAATGACGGTCGAAAAAACGCCGGCCTGGGGTGAGCTGGGCCGGCGTTTTACTCGTTGGGTTTGCTCCCGACGCTTAGCTCAGGAAGATTTCCACCCGTCGGTTCTGCG
>JBCBSH010000013.1:0-36937 GCA_039819285.1 Pseudomonadota bacterium | reverse complement strand
CAAAGCCGAAGGTACCGCTGTCGGCATCCTGGGCGAAGGGGATCCAGATCTCCTCCCCCGCACCGGCGGTTTCGAAGTCGGTTGCCCCAAAGCCGCTGCCCCAGGGCGCGAAGTCCTGGGCCTTTGCCTCGTCGGTCAAGACCAGCGCCGCTGCCGACACACCGGTCAGCAGACTCGCGGCACAGTGGCGCAAGCCAAAACGACTGCGCGCATCAGCGGAAATGTCTGTCGTGGAAGAACGGAACGGCGCATTAAGAGTCAGCATTGTCGAGTCCCCTCAGCGGCGGCGAGGCATAGGCCTCCCGCAGGTAAAGATGTCGGAATAAGACACAGACACCAGTGAGAGTGCAAGCGGATTGCTTGTCCTCGTTCTGACACCTTTCAACCAGCAGGAGCCGTGTTATCTCTTGGCTGGCAATCTCAACACTCTGAAAAGACAAAGATAATTATACCGGCGCCATGATTTCGACTGGAAATTGACCCAGTTCGGCCGTTTGCATCGGCTGCATGCTTGAGTGCTGGCTGTTGCGGAATGGCAACACCTGGCGCTGGGTGAATCGGCCCAAAGGCCCTCATAGGGCTGCAACCATAGGGCAAATGCCGACAAAAAAAGGCCCGCCGCATGGCGGGCCCTCCTAGAGAGCGATTTGATTCGCGCGGTCAGCCGCTGGTGATTTCGTAGGCGAACGGCAGCAGGCGGGAGTTCAGATAGGCCTGGGTGCCGATGCGCGACCAGGGCACCGCGTCGCGACGGAACTGGAAATAGCTCCCGATGATCCGCCGCGTGATGTCGTCACCGTCCTCATAGACCTCGTTCAAGACCTCGTTCGAGGCCTCACCGCAGGCCAGTTGCACATCCTCGGGCAGCGGGTTCAACTGCACGCCATGTTCCGTGACCAGCGTTCTTAGTGCCGGGCCGGAATAGGCGTTGTATTCCGCCGTCATATTGCTGTTGGACGCTTCCGCTGCCACGCGCAGCAACTGCTGCAGGTCACTGGGCAGCGAGTCATACTCCTCGCGGTTGACCGTCATCTGCAAGGCGGAGCCGGGCTCGTGATAGCCAGGGAAGTAGTAGTAGGGGCAAACCTGATAGAGGCCGAAGGAAAGGTCGTTGTAGGGTCCAATCCATTCCGCCCCGTCGATCGTGCCAGCCTGCAACGCAGGAAAGATCTCACCGCCCGGCAGTACCACCACCGTCACCCCCAGCTTGCCGAGCACGCGGCCCTGGTTGCCAGGCGCGCGGAAGCGCAGGCCGTCGAGATCGGCCACGCTGTTGATCGGCTCGCGCAGCCAGCCGAAGGTCTGCACGCCGGTATTGCCGGCCAGGAAGCCGCGCAGGTTGAACGGTTCGTAAAGCTCGTCCCACAGTTCCTGCCCGCCGCCATAGGAAACCCAGGCGGTGATCTCATCGGGGGTGAAACCGTAGGGGAAGGCGGTGTAGAACGCCGCGCCCTCGGTTTTGCCGATATGGTAGTATGATGCGTCATGGCCGAGTTGGGCGGTGCCGTCCGACACAGCGTCCCAAACCTGCAACGCAGGCACCAATTCGCCAGCGGCGAACACCTCGACTGTGATCCGGCCCTCCGACATCGTGGTGATACGCTCGGCCAGCCTTTCGGCACCGGTGCCGACGCCGGGCAGGCCACGCGGCCAGCTGGTGACCATGCGCCATTCGCGGCGCTCCTGCGCGATCGCCGGTGCCGGCAAGCTGGACGCGGCCGTTGCCGCGACGCCGGCTCCACCAAGCGCTGCGCCCTTCATGAAGGATCTGCGATTCGTTGACATGTTGGCCTCCCTATTTCCCTTTGAGGCACCGCTTCGGCGCCAAGTTGGGGTGGGTTATCGGGGCTGGGTGCCCCTGTCCGGTACGCCGCTGTACAGCGCCCTGTTTGAAGGCGCCACTTTACTGGGGCATCGCGAAAACGCAACGCGACGCGCGCTCGGGAAGGGGCCTACGGGCTGCGGTCGACGGTCGCGGCCGGCTGCTGTGCATCAATCCGCCGCCATCCGCCCGGGGTCAGCCGCTCCAGAGGGCGAAAGCGCGTCTTGTAGTCCATCTTTGGGCTGCCATTGATCCAGTAGCCGAGATAGACGTGACGCCGATCCTCGATACGCGCCAAACGGACGAGGTCGAGAATCAGAAGCGTGCCGAGCGACCGCCGCTCATGACCAGGCGCGAAATAGCTGTAGACGGCGCTGAAGCCGGTTTCCAGGCGGTCGGCGAGGATCGCGCCGATCAGCACGCCATCCGCGTCGCGCAGGTTGAACAGATGTGCCGTGGCCGCGCCCTCCTCGATCATCGCGGCGAAATCATTGGCGGTCATGCGCGACATATCGCTGTCGTTGTGGCGCGACATCTGATAGCGCGAGAACAGGTCGAATTGCTCGGTGGTTGCCACCGCCTTGCTTTCCGAGAGCTTCAGATCGGCATTGCGCGACACGATCCGGCGCATCGATCGGGACCAGACAAAGTCGTTGACCGGAATGCGCACAGGCACGCACGCCGTACACCCGGGACAGACAGGCCGATACACAATGTCGTGGCTGCGCCGAAAGCCGGAGCCGCAGAGCTGGTCGCGAAGTTTTGAGAGGTCGCCGTCGGGAAGACGGGTGAACAGCTTACGCTCGATCCTGCCGGGCAGGTAGGGGCAGGGCGTCGGGCCGGAGCGGAAGAAATGATAGAGCTTGGTCTCGCCGCTGTTGATGACCGACATGATCCGGGTCAGCCCTCGACTGTCTGAAGTTCCGGCGCCGGCGCGTAGTCGTGGCCGAAAAAGGCCGCTCCGAGATCGCTGGTCAACGCGATCAGTTGCGTTTGCAGCGCGTCGAGGAACTCATGCAAGCCCTTGGCGACGATCCGTTCCATCGTGCGGGTAGACAGAATTGCCTGGATCTCGTCCAGCCGCTCCATCGCTCCATTGCCAGCGCGCAGCGCGTAGCGCGATTTCAACTCGGTCATTAGGTCCGCAATCTGGTTGATGCATCCGCAGATTGACCGGGGAAAGGCATCGTCGAAGATCAGGAAGCCGGCGGCGTCGTTGGGGTTCAGTCCCCTTGCATGCACCCGGCGAAAGGCGTGATACCCGGCCGCCGAGCGCAGCAGCGTATTCCACTGGCTGATGTCCAGCGGCGAGCCGATGTCATCAACCGACGGCAAGAGGGTGTGGTACTTAATGTCCAAAAGCCGGCTGGTCTGGTCGGCGCGCTCCAGCCGCCGGCCGATTTGATAGAAGTACCAGCCCTGGTCGCGATAGAAGGTTCCCTCCACGATGCCGGTGTGAACCTGGCAAGACTCCTTGATCGCCGTGCACAGGCGACTCAGCTTCGGCGTCGTGATGTCGGCTGCCGTCAGGGTCAGCATGCGATTATAGAAGACGTTGAGCTGAACCCACATTTCCGTACTGATCAAAGGCCGCAAGGTCCGCGCATTCTCGCGCGCCATGCGCACCGTCGATCGGATTGAACTCGGGTTGTCCGTATCCAACAGATAAAAGTGCAGGACGTTCTCCGCGTCGGTTCGGCCGACGCCATGGCGATCGGTGAAGCGCTGACCGTCCGCATTCAGTTGGATCAGCGCCGCCCAGCTCGACGTGCCGCGCGAGTCCCTGGCAAAGGTCTCGTTCACATCGATGAGCCTGGCCAGGTTCTCCGCGCGTTCGATGTAGCGCGCCATCCAGAACGCCGCCTCGGCGTAGCGGGACAGAAGGGCGAGGCGACCGGTCATGACCCCTCCAGCACCCAGCTGTCCTTCGAACCGCCGCCTTGCGAGGAGTTGACGATCAGCGAACCCTTGCGCAAGGCAACCCGGGTCAAGCCGCCGGGCAGCACCCAGCTTGACTGACCGGTGATGCAGAACGGGCGGAGGTCGACATGCCGGGGCTCGATGCCGTCATCCGTCAATGTCGGGCTCACCGACAAAGGAACCAGTGGCTGGCTGATGTAGTTCGAGGGGTCCGCCAACAGCGACGCGCGGCAGGCGTCCAACTGCTCTTCCGTTGCCTTGGGGCCGATCACGATGCCATAGCCGCCGGCTTCCCCGACCGGCTTGACCACCAGCTCGTCGAGATGGTCGAGCGTGTATTGCAGGCCGTCGCGTTCGCGGCAGATATGGGTCGGCACGCTTTCCAGGATGGGGTCCTGATCGAGGTAGTATTTGATCAGCCGCGGCATATAGGCGTAGATCGCCTTGTCGTCGGCGACGCCGGTGCCGACGGCGTTGGCCAGGGCCACGTTGCCCTTGGCATAGGCGCGCATGATGCCGGGTACACCCAGCAGGCTCTCCGGATTGAACGCCTCGGGATCAAGAAAGTCGTCACCCAGCCGCCGATAAATCGAATGCACTGGTGAGAGCCCGGTGATGGTCTTCATGTAGACCTTGTCGTCCTCGATCACGAGGTCGGAGCCCTCGACCAGGGGCACGCCCATTTCGCGGGCTAGGAACACATGCTCGAAATAGGCCGAATTGTAGGTTCCGGGCGAGAGCAGCACGACCTGAGGGTGGAGCACGCCTTCGGGCGCCATTTCGCACAGGGCCTCGTGCAGTTTTCGGCCATAGTCGGTGACCGATTTGACGCCGATATCCGACATCAGGTCCGGGAAGGCCCGCTGCATCAGATGCCGGTTTTCCACCACGTAGGACACGCCGGACGGCACGCGGCAATTGTCTTCCAATACGCGAAAGGTGCCTTCCGCGTCGCGCACCAGGTCGATCCCAAGAATGTTGACGTAGCTGTCATACTTGACGGCCAGGCCCTTCATGGCCGGCACATAGTTTTCGTTGCCCAAGACCAGGTCTTCAGGAACGATCCCGTCCTTGAACAAGTGTTGATCGTGATAGATGTCGTGCAGGAACTGATTGAGCGCCGTCACGCGCTGAACAGTCCCGTCGTGAAGGTGGCGCCATTCATCCGGCGTAATGATCCGCGGGATGACGTCGAAAGGCAGGATCCGATCGACCGCCTGGTTTTCCGTATAGATCAGGAACGTAATGCCGAGATTGAACAGCTCGTGTTCAACGTCTTGAGATCGCTCATGCAGGGTGTCCAGGCCCATCTCGCACAAGCGCCGTCTGATCAGGCCGGTCAGCGACCCCCGGGTCCCCTCGGCGGGACGGATCAGCTCATCAAAAAACCGGCCGGCATCGTAGTCGGCAAAGAGGTCAACGGCTTGGTCTGTCGTTCCTGTCAATCCCGTCTCCTGCCGGGTGCCGCCAGTTTGAGGGCGTTGGCGGCGCTTCGACAAACATCAAACCCGATTGACCGACCGACCTCAAGCCCCCAAGGCGCCTGGCGATCGACACGGTTGCAGGTCCTCTCGCTTGCAAGTCCCCGTGGCGCGGGCGCGACGATCACCAGGCGAAGGTTCCCAGCATGAAGAAGAAACCAGATGTCCTGCGGCCAGTCGACGACGAGGCGCGGCGGATCGCGAAAACCCTGGTGCGTACCGCTCGGTTCGGTGCTCTGGCGACGCTTGAGCCGAAAACGGGCGCGCCGCTTGCCAGCCGTGTCGCGGTGGCACCGGATGTTGCCGGGGCCCCTGTGATCCTGATGTCCAGCCTGTCCACGCACGCCGCCGCGCTTCAGGCGAGCCCGGTTTGCTCGCTGCTGCTGGGCGAGCCGGGCAAGGGCGATCCGCTGGCGCATCCGCGCATCACCGTCATCGGCGGGGCGGCGCCCGTCGACGGTGGAACGCGCGATCCGGTGTTGCGGCACCGCTTCCTGGCGCGCCATCCCAAGGCCGCGCTTTACATCGACTTCGGCGATTTCGCTTTCTGGCGGCTGGTGGTCGAGCGCGCATCGCTCAACGCCGGTTTCGGCAAAGCCTACGCCATGCGGGCGACGGACATTCTGTCGAATGCGACGATTGACCCTCAGGATTTTGTCGGCGCCGACATTATCGACCGGCTGAACCGCGACCACGCGAAGTCATTCGAGGTCATCGCCACGACACGCGCGAAGCGCCCCTCCGGCGCTTGGCAACTGGCGGATGTCGACCCGGAGGGCATGGATTTGGTTCTTGGCGATGCGATTGTACGCTGCTGGTTCGATCGGCCGGTCGCCTCGGAAGACCAGCTTCGCGAGGCCATCTTCGTGATGGCCTCAGCCGCTGACTGAGGTCTGCAGCCGCGCCTCGAAGCCGGCATTGTTCAGCGCTTCGACAATGCGCTGAACATGCGGCAGGTCTCTGGTCTCGACGATGACGTCGATCTCCGCGCGCTTGATCGGCAGGTCCGACAACAGGCGCAGATGATAGACATCGATGATGTTGCCGCCGCTCTCGCCGATGACGCCCGTAATGCGGCCCAAGGCGCCGGGGGCATCGAGAATGCCGATGCGCAGGCGCACCATCTGACCCTTTCTGGCGAGGCCCCGCATCAATACCGAGGACAGCACGCGCGGATCGATGTTGCCGCCGCACAGCACGGTGCCGACCCGGGCACCCTCGAACAGGTCCGGACGGGTCATGATCGCGGCGATGCCCGCCGCGCCGGCCCCCTCGACCATCAGCTTCTGGTCGGCCAGCAGCCGGTTGACCGCGCGTTCGAAGTCCACTTCCTCGACTTGCAGGACGTCGTCGACCAACGCGGCGGCGATTTGGCGGTTCAGGTCGCCGGGACGCTTGACCGCGATGCCGTCGGCGATGGTCGCGCCCTCATAGTGGGCCTCGCGGCCGGCCAGGGCATCGCCCATCGACGGGTAAAGGGCGGCCTCGGCACCGATGATCGTGATGTCGGGCTTCAACGCCTTGGCCGCAATCGCAATGCCGCCGATCAGGCCGCCGCCGCCGATCGGCACGACCAGCATATCCAGGTCCGGCACATCCGCCAGCATTTCCAGCGCCACGGTGCCTTGTCCGGCCACGATCAGCGGATCGTCGAACGGGTGCACCAGCACCAAGCCGTCCTTCGCGACCCGTTCGGCCACGTAACCCTGCGCGTCGTCGAGATTGTCGCCGATCAGCACCACCTCCGCGCCCATCGCCTCGGTCTTGGCGACCTTGTTGAAAGGCGTGAAGCGCGGCATCACGATGGTCGCCGGAACGCCCAGCCGCCTGGCGTGATAGGCCACCCCCTGGGCATGGTTGCCGGCGGAAAGGGCGATTACGCCCCGCTTTCGTTCGTCGTTGGTAAGCGCCGCCAAGCGATTGCACGCACCGCGCACCTTGAAAGAGGCGGTGGGTTGCAGGTTTTCCAGCTTTAGGAACAGCGCTTCGGGCGCCAGGTCCGTCAGGGCCGATGCTGGCACGGTGGGCGTGTGCACGACGTGATCGCCAATCTCGGCCGCGGCGCGCTGGACATCGTCGAAGGTCACCGGCAGGTCGGTCATGGGATCATTCCGCCGGCCTCAAGGTGGTCGTTCCCAGCCCGGTTCGTCGCAGGTCCTCCGGGTCGCCCGCGATGGGGAAAAGCTCCACGTCTCGCCATGAGTCGCGCAGGTCGCCGTAATGGGGCGAGAAGGGGTTGCCTGATTGCCCGGGCGCCATACCGAACAGGGAGTTGTCGAGGTTCGACAAATCATAGACCGCCCGAAAGCCCGGCCCGTGCGTGTCGACAAAGGGATTGACCGGGTTGGCGATGCGGGTGCCGGCGCGGTTGACCGTGTATTCGCTGCCATCCGTCGGGATCGCCAGGTCGACCAGGGCGCTGATCCCGGGGATGCGTGAAAACAACTGATGGGGAAAGGCCGCGAAATGCTCGTCACCCCAACGCCAGGCTGAAGGATCCTCGCCGTGACGCTCTGTGATCCAATCCAAGGCTCGGTCGAGCGCGGAACGGACCTGTTCGTCGCAGGTCTCTGTCGCGTCGCTGGACGGGTCATCGCACCAGTCTGGCCGGCTGGTCAGGATCTCGGCGACCTGGGTCGGGCGCAGCCCCCAATAGCCTTCGAACAGTTCCCCCAGCCGGGGGGCAAAGAGGCCGCGTGTCAGCTCACGCATCCAAGCGGAATAGATCAGCGGCTCTGGACGCTCCCGATCCATGCGATGGTCCCATTCGGCCAACAGACCGGTGACATCATCGGCCCGAGAGTCTTGCCCAACAGCGTTGAGCAACAGGGGCGTCAACCGCTGGGCGGGCAGGGACAAGGCGTCGGCTTGAAAGGTCTCGTTGTCACCGAGCGCCAATGGCCCGTCGAGACGTTCCGGATCCAACATCTGGGCGATGCGGATGGCCCGGTCGTCGCCGATATTGTCGAAGCCGAGAAAGTAGGGATAGTCGGCGCCGACCGAGGCGTTGTTGGCGTTGATGATGATGCCGTCGGCCGGGTTCACCGTTTGGGGCATGTCGTCGAAGGCGATCATGCCTTGCCAGTCATTGTCTCCCGTCCAGCCCTCGACGGGGCGGTATCCGGTGCGGCCGCCGCGATCGGGGATATGCCCGGCCGTCACGAAACCGATCGTCCCGTCGCTGTCCGCAAAGGCAACGTTCTGCTGGGGCGAGATCCAGTCTTCCAGCGCGGTAACGAAGCTTGCCGCGTCTGGCGCGCGGTTCATGCCGTACATCGACGTGGCGATGATGTCGTCCTCGACGAACCCGGTGGCCGCGAGCGCCATGACATAGCCCTCGCCGGCGGCGGCCGCCGCCTCCTCGTCGATGTCCGAGATCACGGGACCATGGCGTGTTTCGCGGATCGTGATGCTGACATCGTCGCCCATGCGAACCTGGATGATCTCTTCGCGGCTGTCGAACGGCACGCTGCCGTCCGGCGTCATGTACCGGTCCGGGTCGTCCGGGTCGATCCGTTCAAGGAACAGGTCCTGGGCGTCAGTGTAGGCGGTCGTAAAGCCCCAGGCGATATGGCCGTTATGGCCAAGCACTAGCACAGGAACGCCCGGGATCGTGGCGCCGACCAGCTTCAGGCCAGGCGTCTCGATGCGGGCCAGGTACCAGATGCTCGGCGCTTCCAGGCTGAGATGCGGGTCGTTGGCCAGCATCGGCGCGCCGGTCTGCGTGTACTCGCCGTCCAAGACCCATTGGTTGGACGCCCCGCCGGGACCCAGCGGCGGCGGCATCACGGCCAGCAGCCGGCGCATGGCGCCGCCAGGAATGTCCATGTCCAAAACGTCGGCCAGCGTGACCGTCTCGCCGGGACCGGGCGGTATCAGCATATCGACCTGGCCGGCGGGCAGGATCTCGTCCATCGCCGCGCGGGCAAGTTCGGCGCCCCAATTGTTCGAAAGCTGGATGTCGAGCAGGCGGCCCCAGACCAGCGTGTCGGCCGGTTGCCACGGCTCGAAGGAATACCACAGAGCATAAAATTCCGGCGGCCACGCGCCCGAATGCTGGTCGACATAGGCGTTGACGCCGTCGGCGTAGGCGCTGAGCGACGCCTGCATGTCGGGATCGAGCCGGTCGAAGGACGCCTCTGCCAGGCGATAGGCGCCGATCGTGCGCATGAACCGGTCGATGGGCAGGGCGCTTCCGCCGATCAGTTCGGCAAGCCGGCCCTGGCCGATGCGCCGCTGCATGTCCATCTGCCACAGCCGATCCTGGGCGTGGACGTAGCCTAAGGCAAAGGCCGCGTCATCCTCGTTGGCGGCAAAGATGTGCGGCACCGCGCGCGCATCGCGTATGATCTGAACCGGCGCATCAACGCCGGCCACGCGCACCGAATCGTCATAGTCCGGCACGCTGCCCTGCAGGTAAAAGAACGAGGCGATGGCAACGACGACGACCAGGCCGATCAGAATGAGCGGAATGCGCCACAGCCATTTCAGTAAGCGTCGCACATCGCCCCCAGTCGTCTGATCGGGCGCCGCAACGCGGCCGCGTTGCCGTCGACCACCTCACTGCAAGACAGGACCACCGTGCTTTCCTCGGTTCTTGACGTGATGCCTTTGGCGCCCCAAACGCGTCGGAATCATGTCTAACAGACTGCGGCATGCTATGGCAGCCCCACCGCCGACATCACGAGGAGTTTGATGGCCCCATGTATGCCCTGCTTTGCACCGCCAGGTCGGCTAGCGGCCCCTATTGAGGCAAGGCCGACTGTGATTAGCGCGCAGCAATGTCCACCATGTGTGCCTGTTCGTAGACGGATCAATTGACCGCGATGCGCCACCTGTCCCGCCTTTTTGCGCCACCCTGGCCGCTGGAAATCGCCGCCCTGCTGTGCCTGGCGTTGATTATCCCGCTGTTCGAATCACCAAAGTCGGTGCTTACCGTCGCCATCATCCTCGGCTGGCTTCTGCGCTATTTCATTCTGGAACGAACGATCAGACCCACCGTCGCTTTGGACTGGGCCGGGTTGGCGCGGCTCGCCGCGATCCTGGTTGCGGCACTTTACGGCGTCCACCTTCTGGGCGATTGGGGCCGATTGCTCCAGGTCAATCACGACATGCTGCTGGTTGTCCTTCTCATACTGGTGCCACGCGCCGGCCACCGTGATCGTATCGCGCGATTGGTGCTTGCGGCGCTCGTGGCCGGATCGGTGCTGGGGCTCGGCAGCCTTGTGGTTTGGCCCGACCAGCCATCAGTTGTCCACTCAGCCATACTGGCGCTGGGCAACGCCAACGTGACCGGCTTCTATCTCGCCCTTACAGCCAGCATCACCGCAGGCTTTCTGATCGAGTGCGTGCGGCAAAGGCGTTGGATTTGGACGGCGGTGCTTACGGTGATACTGCTCGCGCACATTGCCGGTGTGGCGTACACCGGCAGCCGTTCCGGGGCGCTGATGACGATCACGGGCATGGCCGCGATCATGGTGCTCGGCCTCGGTTGGCGGCGCGGGGCGCTGGCCTTGCTTGGGCTCGGGCTGTTGGCCGCCGTGATCGCCTTCTCCTTCGACAGCCGACTTGTCGAGCGTCTGGCGCAGGGTTTTGGGCCTGAGTTCTTTACCTATCGGGACAGCATTTGGGTCTGCGGCTGGCATGCCTTTTTGCAGTCGCCCTGGCTGGGTTACGGACCGGACAACTTCCCTGCGGCCTCCGGCGGCCTGTTCGGGCCGATCGAAGGCTGCCCGACATCCATTGACCAGGCCCATAACCTGCTGCTGAACGTGATGGTAGACACTGGCTTGCTCGGGGCGGCCGCCTTTGTCTGGCTGGTGGTGGAAGTGGTTCGCCGGCTTCGTGCCGCCCGCGCGATTGCGGAGCGGTCCTTCGTCGTGTGGGCGTCCGGTGTTGCGGCCGTGGTGCTGGTCGCCGTTGGTGGGTTGGTTGACGACATCGTGGCCAACGAACCGAACTACGCCTTCGGCCTGATCGTCGGCCTCGCCATCGCTGAGACCGCGCCCAGGTGGCGGCGCAAATGGCCCTCCGCCGGCCCGGATTGACCAGCCGAACGGCGCGCCTATGTGCATGACATGCAAACAACATTCGTATCCGGCCTGAGCCCGGCGGGCATTCACCGCCTCGCCGTTCATCTTTGGGGTGAGGGGGGCAGCACCCGGCCGCCGGTGATTTGCGTGCATGGGCTGCTGCGCAACGGCCGCGATTTCGACGAGCTGGCGCAGGCGTTGTCGGAGACCCGACCAGTTGCCTGTCCGGATGTGGTTGGGCGCGGCCGGTCCGAATGGCTGCGCGACCCGTCGCATTACGGCCTTCCGCAATATCTCCAGGACATGATGAGCGTGCTGTCGCTGGTCGGCGACGGCCCGGTCGACTGGGTCGGCACCTCCATGGGCGGCCTGATTGGCATGCTCCTGGCCGCGCAGCCGGGCGGCCCGATTCGCCGCCTGATCTTGAACGATGTCGGGCCGTTCGTTTCTGCGGAGGCACTGACCCAGATCGCCAGCCTTGTCGGTGATCCGGTGTTCCCGGACCGCGTCGCACTGTGCGAGAGCCTGTCGGAGGCACTGGCCGACTGGGGCGACGTGCCGGCGGGCGCCTTGGATCGCTTGACGGAGTTTGGCGGCCGCCGGCGGCCCGATGGGACATGGGGTCGGTCTTATGATCCCGCGATCGCCGTGCCGATGGCGAACCCCGCCACGGAGGACGTCGATCTGTGGCCACTGTGGCAGGCGATATCCTGCCCGGTCCTGGTCGTGCGCGGCGAACGCTCGCAAGTGCTGACCGCCGACACCGCCGGCGGGATGGCCGAACGGCCGGGCGTCGAGGTGATTGAGATCGCCGGTTGCGGCCACGCCCCGTCCTTGATGCTGCATGATCAGATCCAGCATGTTCGGTCCTGGCTCGATGATTGAGAGGCGGCCGCCGTTCGACCTCGCCGAACTGCAGTTTCCCCCGTTTCGCGCCCGACTGCCTTGGCTGACCGGCGATTTGCAGACGATTCGGAATACAGCCGTCGGCGGTCTGCGCTCGCTGGCGTCGGAACTCGATCGACTGGCCGCAGAGAAGCTGACCATCGATCTCAGCGGCGGCGACAAGCTGGTGGCGACGCTTAATCGCCCGGCGACCGCCGCAGATCGACCGCTGGCGATCCTGATCCACGGTCTCACCGGCTGCGAGGACAGCCCCTATGTCCGCGTGTCGGCGCTCGGCCTTCTGGCCAAGGGATTTCCGGTGCTGCGATTGAACCTGCGGGGCGCGGGTTTGTCGCAGCCGCTATGCCGCGGGCTCTACCATGCCGGCCGCACGGAGGACCTTGCCGCGGTGATGACTGCGCTTCCCGATGGAATGGCTCGACACGGTGTGGTGGCGGTCGGCTACTCCCTGGGCGGCAACATGCTGCTGAAGTATCTGGGCGAACGCGGCGCCGATGCTGGCCTTTCTGCTGCTGTCACGGTCTCGGCACCGATCGATCTCAGCGCGACCGAACGGTGCATGGCCCGCCGGCGCAATCTTCCCTATCACCGATACGTTCTGTCGCGGATGCAGCGGGAGGCCCTGGCCCCGCCGTCGGACCTGTCGGAGGACCAGAAGACCCGGGTCCGACGCGCCTCAAGCGTTTACGAGTTCGACGACTGGTTCGTCGCGCCGCGCAACGGGTTCGGCACCGCGAACAGGTATTACGAGATCTGCTCGTCCAAGGCTTACCTGGCCGGCGTCCGCGTGCCGACGCTGATCATCCATGGCAGCGATGATCCGTGGATACCGGCGGAGATGTACCGTGTGCCGGACTGGCGCAACCTGCCGTTCCTAAGACTGCTCATGGCCCCTGGCGGCGGCCATGTCGGCTTTCACGGCACCGGCGACCGCATGCCATGGCATGATCGCTGCTTGCAGCTTTTCTTCGATGCGGTTCAAACCAGCAAGCGCGCGGCCTCGACCGCCGCGTAGCTGAGGACGCCGTCGCAGCCGGCGCGCTTGAACGCCGTCAGGCTCTCCAGGATCGCCTTGTCGTTGTCGAGCCAGCCATTTTGGGCCGCAGCCTTGATCATCGCGTATTCGCCGCTGACCTGATAGGCGAAGGTCGGCACCGAGAACGTGTCCTTCACCCGACGCACGATGTCGAGATAGGGCAGGCCCGGCTTCACCATCACCATGTCGGCCCCTTCCGCCAGGTCCAGCGCCACTTCACGCAGCGCCTCGTCGGAATTGGCCGGGTCCATTTGATAGGTCTTCTTGTCGCCCGACAGCACGTCCGCCGAGCCAACCGCCTCGCGAAATGGGCCATAGAATACCGAGGCGTATTTGGCCGCGTAGGCCATGATCCGGACCAGTTGATGGCCGTCTTCATCGAGGGCCGTGCGAATCCGGCCAACGCGACCGTCCATCATATCGGACGGCGCGATGATATCGGCGCCGGCACGGGCCTGGTTCAACGACTGGCCCGTCAGTACTTCCAGCGTTTCGTCGTTCAGGATCATGCCGTCGACCAGCAGTCCGTCCTGCCCGTGCGTGGTGTAGGGGTCCAGGGCGACATCCGTGATGATCCCGATATCCGGAACGGCGTCCTTCACCGCGCTGATCGCTCGGCACATCAGATTGTTGGGGTTCAGCGACTCGGCCCCGTCCTCCGACTTGGCCGCCGGATCGACCTCGGGAAACAGCGCGATCGCCGGGATGCCGAGATCGCGTGCCTCACGCGCGGCCTCTTGCATCAAGTCGACGCTCAGCCGCTCGACACCCGGCATTGACGTCACGGGCGACCGCACCTGGGCGCCATCGCAGACGAACGCGGCCCAGATCAGGTCATCGGTCGTCAGCGTGTTCTCCCTGACCAGGCGCCGGGTCCAGTCGTCGGCCCTGTTGCGCCGCGGCCGCATCGCGGGGTAACGGCCAGGAACGTCGAAGTTTGCCATGTGTCTCTCACGGATAAGGTGGACCAGCAGCATAGGCAGCGCCCGGGCGGCGGCCAAGCGCTTGCCGCTGTTGACGCGCGGCGTCCCAATCAACTACGCCATGGCGCTTAACATTGACCAAGGCCCGGCCAGTGAATTTCGATCTATCGGACGATCAACGCGCCTTTCAAGAGACCGTACGCAGCTTTGCGCAGGAGCGCATGGCGCCCTTTGCCGCGGATTGGGACGAGCAGGGCACGTTTCCGGTCGACACCTTGCGTGAGGCCGCCGCCTTGGGCCTGGCCGGCATCTACTGTTCCGAGCAGCATGGCGGCACCGGCCTGGGTCGTATCGACGCGGCACTGATCTTCGAGGAACTGTCGGCTGCGTGCCCGTCGACGGCGGCGTATCTGTCGATCCACAACATGGTCGCCTGGATGATCGACACGTTCGGCACCGACGATCAGCGCCGCCACTATCTGCCCCGCATGATGCCGATGGACATCCTGGGCAGTTATTGCCTGACGGAGCCGGGGTCCGGGTCGGATGCTGCCTCGCTGCGCACCAGTGCCGTCCGCGATCGTGACCATTATGTGTTGAACGGCACCAAGGCGTTCATCTCCGGCGGTTCGGAAACCGACATCTATGTCGTGATGGCGCGTACCGGTGGCGAGGGGCCTAACGGCATCTCGGCCATTCTGGTCGACGATGGCACGCCGGGCCTCTCATTCGGCAAAAAGGAACGCAAGCTGGGCTGGAACAGCCAGCCGACCACCACTGTGACGTTCGACGATTGCCGGGTGCCTGTCGCCAATCTTCTGGGCGAGGAGGGCGAGGGCTTCAAGATCGCCATGCGCGGCCTCGATGGCGGGCGCGTGAATATCGGCGCCTGCTCGTTGGGCGGTGCGCGCGCCTGCCTGGACCAGGCCCGGACCCATATGCGCGAACGCAACCAATTCGGCCGGCCGATTGCCGACTTTCAGGCACTGCAGTTTCGGCTGGCCGATATGGCGACCGAACTGGACGCGGCGCGCCTGATGGTCTGGCGCGCCGCCCATGCGCTCGACACCGCCCAACCCGAAGCAACGCAGCACTGCGCGATGGCCAAGCGCTTCGCCACCGATGTCTGCTTCGCCATCGTCGACCAGGCGCTGCAGCTTCATGGCGGCTATGGCTATATCAAGGAGTATCCGGTCGAGCGCTTCTTGCGCGACCTCAGGGTCCACCGCATCTTGGAAGGCACGAACGAGATCATGCGGGTGATCATCGCCCGTCGCCTGCTTACCGGAAACCTCTGACTTTCTCGAAAGTGTCACCCCCATGACCGCCCCTATGACCGGCGACGTGCTGTTCGAAACGCGCGGCGCCATCGGCCTGATCACCTTGAACCGGCCGAAGGCGCTGAACGCGCTGAGCTTGCCAATGATCCGGGTGATGCTGCCCCAGCTTAAGACCTGGGCGGCCGATCCGACGGTTCGCGCGGCCGTGATCCAGGGCGCGGGTGAGAAGGCGTTCTGCGCCGGTGGCGATGTCCGCGCCGTCTACGACGCCGGCCTCGCCGCGAAGGCCGATGGCACGATCGACCGTGGCCTGACGGCCGACTTCTTCCGTGAGGAATACGTCCTCAACCACGCGATCCACAGTTTCCCCAAACCGTTCATCGCCCTGGTCGATGGCATCTCCATGGGCGGCGGCGTCGGTCTCTCAGTCCACGGGCCGATCCGGGTGGCGACCGAGCGGATGCTGTTCGCCATGCCGGAGACGGGGATCGGCCTCTTCCCCGACGTCGGCGGCGGCTGGTTCTTGCCGCGTTGTCCGGGCGAGCTTGGCACTTACTATGCGCTGACGGGCGCGCGGGCCAAGGCGGCCGACGCGCTGGCGCTGGGCTATGCCACCCACTATGTGCCGTCGGATCGATTGCCGGCCCTCATCGAGGCGCTGGCGGCGAGCGATTGGGCCGACGCCCGGACCCCCGAAACCATTCTTTCCGGTTTCATCGACGATGCAGGCGCCCCGGCCGTTCTGGACCATAAGGCCGAGATCGATCGCTGCTTCGCCCATGACAGCGTCGAAGACATCCTTGCCGCCCTCGACCGTGAAGACACGGGATGGGCACGCGGCATCCGCGACCATCTCGCCACCCTGTCGCCGACCAGCATGAAGGTCACCTTGCGCCAGTTGCGCCTTGGCCAATCGATGAGCTATGACCGGATCGTGACCATGGAATACCGCCTCAGCCAGGCCTGCATGATGGGTCGCGACTTCTATGAAGGCATTCGGGCGGTGCTGGTCGACAAGGACAAGACCCCGCGATGGCAGCCGGGCTCCCTCGACGAAGTCAGCGACGACATGATCGCGTCCTATTTCGAACCGCTCGGTTCGCGCGACCTGATCGTCTGAGAAGGCCGCATCACTTGGAAAACCATATCGACACGCTGACCGACCGACAGCGCCGGATCCTCGACTTCCTGCTCTTTGTTGATCGCTTCAAGATGATCGAGCGGTGGGGCCTGGTCGGCGACGGCAGCCGGCGCGAAACGGACGCCGAACACACCTGGCATATGGCGCTTTACGCTGTTTTGCTGCACCAGGAAATCGCGCTCGAATGCGATCTTGCCCATGCGCTGAAACTGGTGCTGATCCATGATCTGGTCGAAATCCACGCCGGCGACGCGCCCGCCTACGACGCCGCCGCCCAGGCCGGCCAGGCGGAGCGCGAACGGGCCGCCGCCGACCGCCTGTACGCGATGCTGCCGGCCGATATCGGCGCGGACCTGAAAGCGATGTGGTACGAGTTCGAGGCGGCGGAGACGCCGGAGGCGCGCTTCGCCCACGCGGTCGATCGCCTGCAGGCGTTGGGGCAGTCGGTGGCAAGCCACGGCGAAGGCTGGCGGCAGCACGGCGTCAAGCGTGCCCAGACCGAACGGCGCATGGCTCCGGCGCGCGAGGTCGACCCCGAGATCACAGCGCTGGTCGACGCGCTCATGCATCGCGCCGAGGTTGAGCAACTCTGGTCGCCACCAGACGGCGACGCCCAAGTTCCGCCGGCGACCGGTTAGCACACCGGGAGCCCGAAACGGATGCGCATCTTTCATTCAGACGTCCATCGACGCCATGCTCCTCAACGCGAGTTGAGTGGCGGCGAGTTCATGGTCGCGGTCGAAACACCGGAGCGCGCCGACACAATCCTCGCCGCCCTGCAGGCGGCATCGCTTGGCAGCCTTGAGGCACCGGAGACGTTCGGCGAGAAGCCCATCGCGGCGATCCACACGAGAGCCTATCTCGACTTCCTGCGGACGGCACATGACGAGTGGCTGTGCGAGTACCCGGACCAGGACGCGCTGCCGCTGATCTGGCCCATGCGGGGGCTGAGACAAAGACTGCCGGCGTCCATCGACGGCAAGCTCGGCTATTACAGCGCCGACGCCGGCACGCCGGTCACGGCGGGAAGTTGGGCCGCCGCGTGCGCTGGCGTCGACATTGTCCTGTCGGCGACCAGGGCGGTGCTGACGGGCGAGCGGGTCAGCTATGGCTTGTGCCGTCCGCCCGGTCATCACGCCGCCGCCGACCTGATGTGCGGCTATTGCTTCTTGAACAATGCCGCCATCGCCGCGCAATGGGCGCGCGATCAAGGGGCCGAACGGGTCGCGATCCTCGATGTCGACTATCACCACGGCAACGGCACCCAGGACATCTTCTATGCCCGGGACGATGTGCTGTTTGTGTCGATTCACGCCGATCCCGATCAAGAGTATCCCTACTTCCTGGGATTTGCGGACGAGGCTGGCGAGGGAAGGGGCAAGGGCTTCAACCTCAATCTGCCCCTGCCCTGGGGCACGTCTTGGCCCGACTATGCTGGCGCGCTTGACCAGGCGGTCGCCCGCATCGAGGGGTACCGGCCCGACATCCTGATCGTCTCATTCGGCGCCGACACGTTTAAGGAGGATCCTATTTCCCGCTTCACGCTAGAGACGTTGGATTTCGCCAAGATGGGGGCCGCGATCGCGCAACTCGGCCTGCCTACCGTGGTCTTGCAGGAAGGCGGCTATGCGGTCGAGGCGCTGGGCGCCAACGTCGTCAGTTTTCTGACCGGCGTGGCGGGGGACGAGTAGGTGTCGACCTTCTTCATTCCGGTGCGAGGCCACGGGTCATGACCCTGCCGCGCCGGCCCCGGGCCGTGATCTTCGATATGGACGGGCTGATCGTCGATACCGAGGTCCTGTACCGCGAGGCGATGATCACCGCCGTTGCCGCGCGCGGGTACGACATGCCGCCGACGCTCTACATGGAGACCATCGGAATGCCGGGAGACGCGGCGCGAAATGCGCTGCGCGATTTCTTCGAACCGGGCTTTGACCTCGACGCTCTTTGGAACGATGCGAAGGGGCGCTTTCACGAACTGACCCGTGCGCGGAGATACTTGAAAGCCGGTGTCGAGGAACTGCTTGACGTCCTGGACGCCGTCGGCACGCCGCGGGCGATCGCCACGTCATCTGGCCATGACGATGTGCGGCTGCATCTGTCGTCGCACGGGCTGGTGGGCCGCTTTGATGCGATCGTGGCCCAGGGCGACTATCCGCGTGGCAAACCCAATCCGGACCCCTACTTGAAGGCCGCCGACCTCTTGGCCGTTGAGCCGACATGGTGTCTGGCGCTGGAGGATTCCCATAACGGCGTCCGGGCGGCGTCCGAGGCCGGCATGATGACGGTGATGATCCCGGATCTGCTGCACCCGACCGAAGAGATGCATCGGCTGTGCGTGCGCATCGCCGAAGACCTTCACGAGGTGCGTAATCTGATCGAGGCGTTCGATCACGCCTCTTAGATCCTTTGTCTTAATCGGCGGTCAGGCGAAAGGCGATCGGTACGTCGATCGTTGCAGCGACCGCGATGTTGCCGCGCCGCGCGGCAATGAACCGCCAGCCCTCGATCGCGTCGATCGCGGCCTGATCCAGCGTCTCAAACCCGCTGGAACTGCGGATCTGGATATTCTGCGGCAGCCCCGTTGCCGACACGGTCACGCGCAGGATAACGGTGCCTTCGTCGCCGCGCCGTCTGGCCGATCGTGGGTAGTCCGGCCCCGGATTGGCAAGCCCTGGGCCTGTGAACCGGGCCGGCTGCATTGCCATAACCGACGGCGTGGCCGGCTGCGACTCGCTCGGCTGATCAGTGGGCGATCCCGGCGCGACAGCCAGTGGATTCTGGTCCGTGGGCTCCGCGACAGGCGGTGCCGGTTCCGGCGGTTCTGCGGCTGGGGGGGCGAGGGGCTGGAAGGCGATCGGGGTCACGGGTCTTTGGGTGGGCAGGCCCGGCGCCACGTCAGGCGATCGATCGATCAAGACTGTGCCCTCGTCGAAAAAGACGAATGGATCTGGCGGCGCATTCTCCGGCTCTTGCGAACGTGGTTCAGAAAGCGCCAGCTGCATTCCCTCGATGAAGGGCGGAACCGGCTCAAGCGTTGGCGAAGGTTGCTCGATGGGAACCGGCTCCGCGACAGGCTGTTCGTTAACTGTGTCCGATTCTTCCGGCAGCGGCGGCTCCTCAACAGCAACGGTGTCTTCGACGGTCTCGGACCTGTCCCGGTCGACTGTCGGCGATGGCCTGGCCGCATGGTTGACGGCCACATCCGAGGGGCCTCTGGCTTGCTGCTCGGCAAACACCATGCCGACCGCGATAATCTGCGGCGGCGCGTCCGGCGCCTGACCGTCCGTCCAGCCGACGATCGAAGCGATGGCGAGCCCGTGGAGCGCTAGCGACACGATGACGGCCACGACCGGAATCGCGCGGCCCGGCCTCTTGTCGCGGCGCCGAGCGTTGGACCGGCTCACGGCTGCGCCTTCGGCCGCCAGGGCAGCAGCAGATCTTGGCCCTGCCAGGTCGGTCTGGCGAACGCGACGCCGAATGTCCGCGACAGTGCCGGGTCGTCCGCGATCGCGCCAGGCGGGCCGTCAGCCTCAATCCGACCCTGGTTCATCAGAACCACGCGATCGCAGAATCTCAGTGCCAACGTCAGATCATGCAGCACGATGACGATCAGGCGGCCGCCGTCCGCCAACTGGCGAAAGAGGTCGAGGATGCGCAGCCGATGCAGCGGGTCCAGCGCCGCGGTCGGTTCGTCCGCCAGGATGGTCGCGGGCTCTCCGGCGACCACCCTGGCCAGCAGGGCGCGCGCGAACTCGCCGCCTGACAGCGTGTGGGCACGGCGGTCGACCATGTCGGTCAAGCCGGTGCTCGCCAGCGCCCGATCGATCGCCGCCTGATCATTGGCCCCCGGATGCGCCCACGGCGCGAGGTGGGGCAGGCGGCCAAGCGCCACCAGGCGCCCGACGGTCAGCGGCCAATGCAGGATCGGCGACTGGGCCAGATAGCCGATGCGGCGTGCCCGCTCTTGCGGACGCAGGCTGCCTATCGCCTGCCCGTCGACGAGGACATTTCCGCTGTCGGGTTTGGTCAGGCCGGCCAGACAGCGCAGCAGCGTGGTTTTGCCGGCGCCGTTGGGGCCGGTCACGCCGATCAGGCCAGGTCCGTTGAAGGTCAGGTCGATGCCGTCGAGGACAGTCCGTCCGCCTAGCGCCAGCCTCACGCCCTCCACCGTCAGCGCCGTCACAGCACCCGCCTCCGATACGACAGTATCAGGGCGAGGAAGAAGGGCGCGCCCAGCAAGGCCGTCACCACGCCCAGCTTCATTTCCTGGCCGCTGCCGATCAGCCGGACCAAGCTGTCGGCGACCAGCAGCAGGGCCGCGCCGCCCAGCGCGCTGGGCAACAGCAATCGTGCCGGGCGGTGGCCGACCAGCGGCCGGATCAGATGCGGCACCACCAGCCCGACAAAGCCGATCGCGCCCGACACCGCCACCGAGGCGCCGACCGCGAGTGCCGTTCCGAGCACGACGAGCAGCCCCAACCGCCCGATCCCGATGCCGAGCGACCGCGCGGTTTCCTCGCCGAGGCTCAGCCCGTCCAAGCCACGGCCCGCGGCGAACAGCAATGCGCAGCCGACCAGAATGAAGGGCAGGGCCAGCGCGACATGCACCATGCTTCGGTCGGCGAGTGAGCCTAGGAGCCAGAACACGATCTCGGTCAGGGCGAAGGGGTTCGGCGACAGGCTAAGCGCCAGCGCCGTCAAGGCCCCGGCGAGTGCGCTGAGCGCGATGCCCGCCAGGATCAGCGTCGTCACGCCGGTGTCGCGGCCGGCCAGCCCGTAAAGCAGCAGCACCGCTAACAGAGCGCCGGAGAGGCCGCCAAGTGGCAATGCCATCGGATAGGTCACCGCCAATCCGCTGTAGAAGACGGCGACCGCGCCGAGTGCCGCACAGCCGGAGATGCCGATGATGCCGGGTTCGGCGAGCGGGTTGCGCAAAAGGCCCTGAAGGGCCGCGCCCGCGAGGCCGAGCGAAGCGCCGATCGCAAGGCCCAGCAGCGCGCGCGGCAGGCGGATCTCGAAGAAGATGACGGCCGCCGTTTCTCCCAATGGACCATCATGGGCCGATAGCAAGGTGCCGAGCCCGACCGGCGCCGGACCGACCGAAAGCGATAACACGAATGCGGCCACGACCAGGCCGGCAAGGCCTGTCAGCAGCCAGACGTAGGGGATTTCCGCTCGGCCGGTCATGGCTGCACAGCGGCCAGGGCCGCCACTGCCTGGGCGGTGAACGGGCCGCCGCACGCCAATAGCGCCGACGGGATCTCCAACCGGTCGACACGATCGTCCAGCGCCGCGAGCGCCGGATGGACCAGCAGCGCCTCAGCCAGCGACGGTCGTCCTGGCAAGGTGGCCGGCGCGATCAAAACGTCGGGTGGCCGGGCGACCAGCCGTTCCAGCGGCAGAAAGCCATAGCCGGCAAGCCCGGCCTCCGCCGCCGCGTTGCGATAGCCCGCTTCGCTCAACACGGCATCGGTCAGCGTATCGCTGCCGGCCGTGAAGCCGTTGGCCTGATAAGCCAACGCCGTGCGGTCGGCGCCTTGCGCATTGGCGGCCCGCGCATCGGCCAGGATCGCCGTCATCTCCGCCACCAGTTCCTCGCCGCGTTCGACTTGGCCGATAGCCTCCGCCACCGTCCGCGTTTGCTCAGCGATCGTGGCAAAATCGTCCGCCAAAGGCAGGTCGATCACCGGGATGGCCCGAGACTGCAAGAGGCGCACGGCCGGACGCGCGGCAAAGGCCCCGGCCAGGACCAGGTCCGGGCTCAGCGGCAGTATCTCCTCCAACGCACCATGGTTCAGCGGAATGCCGTCGATCCTGTCCGCGACATAGCTGAGATCCGGGTCGGCGGCGAGGAACGAGACCGATGCAATCTGTGTCCGATCGGCCAGCAGGACCAGCAACTGGTCGGTACAGAGGTTCAGCGAGACGACACGCTCCGCAGCCAGGCCCGGCACCACCACCGCAGCCAGCCACAGGGCTGCGGCAAGAACCAGACGACAGAGCGCGCCGAACGCCATCGGCCTAGAAGCTCACCCGCACGCCGGCCAGCGCGTTGAAGCCCCTGCCGACGAACCCGTTGGGGTTCTCGTAATCCTCGTCGAACAGATTGTCGAACCGCACGAAGGCCTCTGCCTGGTCGGTGAAGGCGTAGTTCGCCGACAATCCGACCAGCGTGTAGGACGGGATCGTGGTGTCGCCGAAGTCGGTTTGTTCGGAAACGAACAGCACTTCCGGTGTGATCTGTAGGTCGTCCGTCGTCTGAACTGTCACGCGGGCGGCCAAGATGTGCTCCGGCCGGCGATCCAGCCGCTCGCCCGTGATTGCGTTGCGCGCGTCCGTGTAGGTCCAGGAGAAGGTCCCTTCGACCGCTTCGCTGGGCCTGAGCGTGATCGCTGTCTCGACACCTTCGCTTTCGGCTTCGCCGATGTTGACCAGCTCTTCTTCCTCGAAGTCGAACAGGATCAGATCATCCGTTTGGATGTTGAAGTAGGTCGCCGCGAGCGTGATCCCGTCGGGGCGCCCGAACAAGTCGAAGTCCGTCTCAAAGCCGACTTCCCAGGAAAACGACGTTTCCGGCTGAAGGTTCGGGTTGCCGCCGTCGGCGAAAAGCTCCGCGATGGTCGGGGCACGGAAAGCGGTGCCGACGGCGGCATAGGCGCGACTGTCGATCTCATCGAGGTCGATGGACATTCCCAGCCGGTAGGTCGTTTCCTCATCGAACAGTTCGGCGTCCTCGTAGCGGATCTGGGCCAAGGTCGTCACCCGGTCCCACCATGTTGCCTCGGCTTGGCCGAAATAGCCGACGGTCTCTTGGGCTCTGGACAGCTCACCAAAGAAATCGACATCGACACTCTCGCGGCGGTAGTCGAAACCGGCCAGCAGTCGTACATCGTCGGCCGGCCCGATGGCGCCGACGTCAAACGCGTTCTGGCCGTTCACGAACGTAGTTGTAGCGTCGAACTTGCCAGGAAACGCGGATGGGTTGAACTCGTCCGGCTCGTTAAGGCTCGCGCGGTCATAGATGCTTTGGCCGACATCCAAGCGCGCTGTCATATGTTCGCCCCACCAGTCGACCTCGCCGCCCAGTCGCCAGGCTGTGTGCTCGTTCTCCAGCCGAAAGTTGGGATCGTCCGTACCGAAATTGTCGATATCCGTGTCGCTGTTCCGATAACGAAAGACACCGTCAAGCCGAACGGTTTCACTCAGGTCGGCAGCGAAACGGCCGGTCAGAGCGGTGGACTGAAACCCATCCTCCTCGCCACGATTGCCAGGCGTGTCCGCGGGCACGATGTTGTAGCCCTCGGTCGAAAACCGCTCGAACGTCAGGCCGTAGTCGAAATCGCCGACGGTTCCGCGCGCGGTTGCCGTCGCTGACAGGGTCGCCTCGGTGCCGTAGGCCATCTCGGCGTCAACATTGACCGGGTCGTCACCGCCGACCACCGGAATGATGTTGATGACGCCGCCGATGGCGTTGTTGCCATAGAGGGTCGATCCGGGCCCGCGGACCAGTTCGATCCGCCCGACCCCGGCCAGGGTGTCCAGGCCGAAATCGAAGGCGCCGTTCGGTGTTGACGGGTCCTGAACGGGGATACGGTCGAACAGAACCAAGGTCTGATTGCTGTTGGTGCCCCTTAGAAACAGCGAGGTTTGCTGGCCCAGCCCACCGGACCGGACGATGTTGACCCCCGGCACGCCTTGCAGGGCCTGATCCAACAAGGTCAGGTTTCGCCCTTCGATCTCGTTCTGCTCGATCACCGTGACGGCCGCCGGCACGTCGACGATCGGATTGTCGAGGCGCGTGGCCGTGACGATGATCAGCGGTGCGGTCTCGACCGGCTCGGTTTCGATGATTTCGCCCTCGACCGGTTCGGTTTCCAGGGTCTGCGCACCGGGCGCAACAGGGAACAGGCAAACACAAAGGGCCGAGCCAAGCAGGGCCAGACGAAGGTCTTTCATGCGACAACTCCTTGCCCCATGCAGAAAGGGCAGGGGCGTAATCGACCCGAACGGGCCGGATGGATTGCCGGTGAAAAGCGCAAGCCCCGCACGCGACAACCCGCTCAGATGGAGCGTCACCGCGAACGGATACCGATGTTTCATCACACCCCGGACGAAACGGCGGGACGACTGGCAGCGGCAGGTCTCCTGACTTGCGGGTCGTCACGCCTTGCGGGCCTGCCTTCCCAGGGACATCCCCAGTGGCTTGGTCGGTCCGCGCGCTCGCCGCGCACAGTTGCGGGGGCAGTTCCGGACTCGGGCGACCATCGGCCGTCTCAACCGGATTCCCTTTTCATCCCCTTTCGGGGGGAACCGCTGCTGTCGGACAGGATAGGCGGGAACGGCTTCTTGGGACAAGCGACTGGTTTTCACCGCCGAGCCGCCGTTCCGTCCGCTGTGCCCGCTCTATCGGCTGGCAGCACGGGCGGAACGTCCGCTAGTCGCCGTCGCTTGACCGGTGAGCGAACCACCGGTCGAACGCATCCCGAAGGTCGACCTCGCCCTCGGCGAACAGGAACACCTTGTCGTCGTGCGTATAGGGATGGTCGGGATTGACGGCGCAGAGCCCTTGGCCCAGGCCTTCGATGTAAACCGCCTCGATGGAGTCGGTGAAGAACACGTCGGCTTCGCCCGCGAGCAGGTATTCGGGCGGCCGGGCGTTGTCGAGCACAATGATCAGCGTGGCGTGATCGATCTGCGACAAGGCGAAGCGCTCGTTCGTCCCGCCCCGGTTTTCAACCACGGTCACGTCCTGTCGGTCGATCGCGCTTAGAGAATCGTAGAGTTCCTCCTCGCCACAGCGCACCAGGGCGACCTTGCCGCTCGACCGGACGGGCGCAGAGGTCAAGGCCTGATCGGCCCGTTGCTGCGTCCACGAGATGCCGCCCACTGCCATGTCGAAGTCGCCGGCCAGCAGATCGTCCATCAGGGTTGGCCAGCTGGTCTGAACGAACTCAATCGTCAGCCCCTGATCCTCGGCGAAGTCTTCGACCATGTCGATGGCGAGGCCTGAGAATGCGCCGGTCGCGGGGTCATACCAGGTGAGCGGTTGGTAATCTCCGGCGGTGCCGACCCTGACCGTGGTCTCATCGGACGCGGCAGACTGTGTAAGCGCGAAAACAAACAGTGTGGCAAGTGCCGCAACGCCGGCCGGACGCATAGCGGAGGATCCTCGGAATTCCATGGCGCCCGATACCCTAGTTTCCATCGTTCGGTACATCCACCGCGACGGATGACGACAGGCCTTCGGCGCCCATGAACACAATCAGCACGCGCGCGGGACCTTCGCCCGTGTTCGTTCCCTGATGTGGCCAGTCGGTCGCCTCCAAAAGGCTGTCGCCCTGCCTGTAGACCCGTGTTCCTTCCGCGCCATAGTCGACGGTCAACTCACCCTCAAGCATGTAGCCGAACAGGGGCGCGGGGTGAATGTGCCATCCCCCTGCCACGCCGGGCGGGATGGTCACGATCGAGGCTGAGATCTCCGCCGGCGTCTCCGTGGGGTAGGAGAGGGGCTGCCCGATGATCGTGGTCTGTGTCGAAATCAGCGGCTCGGACGAGATCGGCGACGGCGCATCGTGAGCGGTGACCGGCGCGGAGAACCCCGACGCCAGGACAATTGCGACAGCCGCCAGCGCGTGTCTTTCGGCTTTGAGGCTCAGCATGATGGTTGGATCCAGGTGTGGTTGAGGGGCGCCCCGATCGGACGGCCGGCGATCGCGACCGTCTTACAGGCGTCGCGGATGCCCTTCAACGACGGGAGTCGTTGCGCAAAAATCTGGACAAAAATTATCATGGATATTAAATATCCAGAATAGGAGGCTCCATGAAGCTGAGTGACGGGGTCGAGTGGGGGATACATTGCGCCATGCTGCTGGGCAGCTTGGAGCGGGGGGCGACCCTGTCTGGCAGGGCGCTCGCGGAGTTCCACGGCGTGCCGGAAAGCTATTTGTTAAAGCATCTGAAGTCCCTGGTGGCGGCCGGTTTGCTGGAATCCGTGACCGGGCCGCGCGGCGGCTATCGGCTGGCGAAACCACCCTCGGAGATCAGCCTGCTCGACATCGTGGAGGCCATTGATGGGACGGAGCCGGCTTTCCGCTGTACGGAGATCCGACAGCGGGGTCCATGCGCCTTGGAACCGGCCGCCTATCCCCGGCCTTGCGGAATCAACGCCGCCATGCTGCGGGCGGAGGATGCCTACCGCGCCGCGCTGCGCCAGGAAACCCTGGCCAAGGTGACCGAGGAATTTGTCATCCGCGCCGATCCCCGCCTGTTCGCGCTCGGCGGCGCTTGGATCGAGCAGAATGTGAGGAGACCGAAGCAATGAAGCTTTTCATAACCGGCGCGACAGGCGTCCTTGGGCGTCTGGTCGCCCGCCAATCGATCGCAGCCGGCCATGAGGTTTGGGCCTTGGCGCGGTCGGATGCGAATGTGGAGGCGCTGGAACGGGCCGGGGCCAAGCCGATCCGCGGCGACCTGTTCGATCTGGCCGCAATGACCGAGGCGATCGAGGGTGCGGATGCCGTCCTGCATCTGGCGACCCGCATACCGCCGACATCCGAACTGCGGCGGCCCGGCGCGTGGGGCGAAAACGACCGGATCCGCCGTGAAGGAACCCGCATCCTGGTTGATGCATCGCTGGCCGTCGGGTCAGTACGCACGCTGATCTACCCGAGCGTGGTCGTGGTTTACGCCGATGGAGGTGCCGATTGGATCGACGCGCTGGCGAGCCCGATTGAGCCCTGGAGCCCAACAAGTTCGACGATCGAGGCCGAGGCGCAGGTCGCGCGATTCGCCGTTGCGAGGGACGGCAATCGCGGCATCGCGCTGCGCTTCGGGTCGTTCTACGGGCCGGAATCCGCCGACAGTTGTCAGGCAGTCGCGATGGCCCGGAAAGGATTCGTCCAGCCCCTGGCGGCGACCGACGCCTTCAAGTCGATGATCTGGATCGACGATGCGGCCAAGGCCGTGTTGTCGGCCTTGGACCGCGCACCATCGGGCGTGTTCGACGTGACGGAAGACAGCCCCTTCACGCAAGGCCAAGCAGTCGAGGCGCTCAGTTCGGCCGTCGGCAAGCGGCGTTTGGTCAAATTGCCGCGCTGGCTCTTGCGCCTCGTCGTCGACCAGAGGGTGCGAGACCTCCTGGCCCGCAGCCAGCGGGTCACCAACCATCGGTTCAAGCAGGTCACCGGCTGGGCGCCGGAGGTGCCAAACCAGAATGTCGGTTGGCGCCGCGTCGCTGCGGGTTAGGGCCGTTGGCTGACCTGTCGATCAGGGCAGGTCGGCCAGGATGAACTCGGCGTCCTCGAGCGCCTCGATGCGAAGCGCGGTTTCGCCGCTGAGCGCCACTCCGTCGCGGGCGCCGACATCGGTGCCGTTGATCCGCAATCGGCCACGTGCAGGCACAAGATAGGCGTGCGACCCGGCCAGCGTGTGGTCCAGCGCCTTTCCAGACTCCAGCGTTGCGCCGTGGACCGCCGCGTCCTGGTGGATGTAAAGCGCGCCGGCCTCGATGTCGGCATCGCGGCCGGAAGCCAGCGGGACCAGCCGGTTGGCATTGGCCCCTTTCGGGAACTCCTTATTGTCCCAGCGGGGCGGCATGCCGCGTTCCTTGGGCTGGATCCAGATCTGGAAGATCTGGGTCGGCGCGGTGCCGCGATTGAACTCGGCATGCATGATGCCGGTGCCCGCGCTCATCACCTGCAGGTCGCCTGCCAGCGTCGTGCCCCGATTGCCCAGATGGTCCTCATGGTCGATCTGGCCGGCGCGGACGTAGGTGATGATCTCCATGTCCCGATGCGGGTGCATGGGAAAGCCGCTGTCCGGCTGGATCGTGTCGTCGTTCCACACCAGCAGGGGGCCGACACCCCGGCGCGCGGGGTCGTGATAGTCGGCGAAGCTGAAATGGTGGTGGGCGTCCAGCCAGCCGTGATTGGCGTGGCCCAGCGTATCGAAAGCTCTCTTCTCGATCATGGCTTTAATCCTTGTGCAGGCGATCGCGATCATGCGGCGCGTCCAGGTTCAGGGCAGGGCCCTTGGGTACGATGCGCGTCGGGTTGATGGTCTCGTGGCTGCCGTAATAGTGGCTCTTGATGTGGTCCAAATTGACCGTCTCCGCGATGCCCGGCATCTGGTAAAGCTCGCGCAGATAGTTGGACAGGTTGGGGAAGTCCGCGATGCGCTGGCGGTTGCACTTGAAGTGGCCGACATAGACCGGATCGAACCGCACCAGCGTCGTGAACAGGCGCCAGTCCGCCTCGGTCAATCTGCCGCCGACCAGATAGCGCTGACGGCTCAGCCGGTCCTCGACCTCGTCCAAGGTCGCAAACAGGGCGTCGAACGCCTCTTCATAGGCTTCTTGGCTTGTCGCGAAGCCGCACTTGTAAACGCCGTTGTTCACCGTGTGGTAGATGCGGTCGTTGATCGCGTCGATCTCCGCCCGTAGCGCCTCCGGGTAGAAGTCCGGACCCGTCGCCCCAGCGGCGTCGAACGCACTGTTGAACATCCGGATGATTTCGGACGACTCGTTGCTGGCGATGGTCTGTTGCTGCTTGTCCCACAGCACCGGCACGGTCACCCGGCCGGTATAGTCCGGCAAGGCGAGCGTGTAGATCTGGTGCAGGTGCGACTTGCCATTGAGAGTGTCCGGCGTCGACCCGGGGTTGTCGGAAAACCACCAACCCTCATCGCCCATGAAATGGTCGACCACGGACACGTCGATCATATCCTCAAGCCCTTTCAGCTTGCGGAAGATCATGGTCCGATGGGCCCAGGGGCAGGCGTGTGAGATGTAGAGGTGATAGCGCCCGGGCTCGGCCTTGAAGCCGCCCTTGCCGGTCGGTCCAGCCGAACCGTCCTCGGTCACCCAATTGCGAAACGCGCTGTCCTGGCGGACGAAACGCCCGCCCGACTTCTTGGTGTCATACCATTGGTCGTGCCATTTGCCTTCGACGAGCAGGCCCATCTGTTTGGTTTCCTTGTTTTAGTCTTGGACTAAGCCGCCAGCTTGGCGGCGATTTGGGCCACGTGTCGCCCTTGATAGCGCGCGCCGGCGAGGTCGATCTCGACCGGTTGCCGCGAGCCGTCGCCACCGGCGATCGTCGACGCCCCATAGGGCGAAGTGCCGATGATGCCGTCCAGCGACATCTGCTCGGAAAACGCATAGGGCAGGCCGACGATGACGAAGCCCAGGTGAAGCAGCGTCGTGTGAAAGCTCAAGATCGTGCTCTCCTGTCCGCCATGCTGGGTGGCGGATGAGGTGAACACGCTACCCGCCTTGCCGACGAAGGTTCCTTGCTGCCAAAGCTTGCCAAGCTGATCGATGAAGGCCCGCATCTGCGACGCGGCAACGCCAAACCGCGTCGGTGCGCCAAAAATGACTGCGTCATAGTCGGCAAGCTCATCAACCGTGGCGATCGGCGCCGCCTGATCGAGCTTGAAGTGGTTTTGGCGCGCGATGTCTTCCGGCACCGTCTCCGGCACGCGCTTGACCGCAACCTCGGCGCCGCCCTCGCGCGCGCCTTCGGCCACCGCATGGGCCATCGTCTCGATATGTCCGTAGGTTGAGTAGTACAGCACCAGCATCTTGGCCATCGTCGCCTCTCCTGATCCACTGAGGTCCGGCCCGATTGGGCCGCGCATGACCTCGATGTAGTCGCTTCTCTGGCGATATAATGGGTTGCGCCTGAAACGGATTGTTTCCAATGAGGAGACGTTCGCACGTTTTGACAGGACTTGCGCGCGCACTGGCGCTTGCTTAGAACCGCGACGCAAAGCCCATCGTTGCCAGGCCAAGAGTTTCGTTCATGCATTCCTTCACCATATGGCTGTCCAAGAGGGTGGCCACGGCGTTCGTTTTCGCCGGGCTCGATGCCCGGTTCGGCCAGGTCACGCCGTCCAACCGGCCGGATCTGGCGCAGTTCCAGTGCAACGGCGCACTGGCGGCGGCCAAGCAGGCGCGATCCAACCCACGGCAATTGGCTGAGACGGTCGCAAGCGAGCTTCGGACAGACCCGGCGCTGGCGAAGGTCGAAGTGGCCGGCCCTGGGTTTCTCAATCTCACCCTGACCGACCGGGCGATTGCCGATCACATTGCCGATCTGGCCAAGGATGCACGGCTGGGCGTGCCGGCGAAGGCCCAACCCGCGACCGTGATCCTGGACTATGGCGGGCCGAACGTGGCCAAGCCCATGCATGTCGGCCATGTCCGCGCCACCGTGATCGGTGACAGTCTGCGCCGGCTGTTCACCTTCGCCGGGGACCGCACCGTGGCCGACGTCCATATGGGCGATTGGGGCCTACCCATGGGCATGCTGATCTCGGAACTCGAGATGCGCCATCCCGACTGGCCCTATTTCGATGCCGACCACAGCGGCCCGTATCCCAATGCCTCGCCCGTCACGCTGGACGATCTGGAGCGGCTTTACCCCGAAGCCAATGCCGCTTGCGGCAGCGACCCGGATCGGATGCAAAAGGCGCGGGCGGCGACGTTTGCCCTCCAGAACGACGAACCTGGGGTGACCGCCCTTTGGCAGCACTTCATGGACGTTTCGATCGCCTCGATGCGGGCGAACTTCGACGCCCTTGGCGTGCATTTCGATCTCTACAAGGGCGAGGCCGATGTCCATCGCCTGATCGCGCCGATGGTCGAAGAATTGACGGAAAAAGGACTGGCCGAGGTCGACGATGGCGCGACGATCGTTCGTGTTGCCCGGTCCGACGACAAATCCGAAATGCCGCCTCTGATCCTGCTGAAGTCGGACGGCGCGGTGATGTATGGCACCACCGATCTCGCGACGATCAAGGATCGTGTCGCCGAGTACGATCCGGACTTTATGCTCTATGTCGTCGATCAGCGACAGCACCTGCATTTCGCGCAAGTGTTTCGTGCGGCCGAACTGGCGGGCTACGGCCATGCCGGGCTCGAGCATCTCGGTTTCGGGACGGTCAACGGGCCGCACGGCAAACCGCTTAAGACAAGAGAAGGCGGCGTCCTGCGCTTGAGCGCGCTGATCGAGATGGCGCGCGACAAGGCGTTAGAGCGGATGGCGGAGGCCAATCTGGCGGCCGACATGCCGGGGGCGGAGCGCGCGGAAATCGCCCGCATGGTTGGTCTGGCGGCGATCAAGTTCGCCGACCTTTCCAATCACAGACGGTCCGACTACGTCTTCGACCTGGACCGCTTCACCCGGTTCGAGGGCAAGACCGGCCCCTATCTGCAATATGCCGCCGTGCGGGTGAAGTCGCTGCTGCGCCGGGCTGCCGACCAGGGCGATGCACCCGGCGGCGTTCTGCCGCCCGGGGACGTTGAGCGCGACTTGATGCTGACCCTGGGTCAGATGCCAGACGCCGTGACCCGTGCCTACGACAAGCGCGCGCCGAACGAGCTGTGCGATTTCGCCTTCACCCTGGCGCAGGCGTTCAGCCGTTTTTACGCCGCGACCCACATTCTAAGCGAGCCCGACAATGCCAGACGAGCCGGTTGGCTGGCCTTGGCTCAACTCACTCTGGCCCAACTGACGTTGCTTTTGGATTTGTTGGGCATCGAGGTGCCCGAGCGGATGTAGCGCCTGCGCTGTCTCGTGCCTTCAGGGCCGCAGGCGCGCCTAACTCGTCTCTGGGTTTTGTTCCCAAATCCATGAGGTGAGGCTGTAGTTGCCCTGTGGGTCGCGATAGACCTCCACGTCGGCGGTGCCGGACTGGCCGCCCTCGATCACACCGATGTACAGCCGATAGTTCATGCCGGCCACAACCTGCTGCTCGGCCTCGATCACCTGCGACAGCTCGATGGCGGAGCCGGTTTCGGCTTCACGGGCTGCAACGGCGAATTGCGCCGCCTCGTTAACCCCCGGATCTCTTACCGAGACCTCCGAATACCCTCCGACGACGTTCGGCGTGTCATCGGCGCTGGAAACGCAGCCACCGATCGCCAAGCCCACTGCGGTGATCAGAACCAAGAATAGTTTGCGCGGCATGTCCTGGTGCTCCTGCTCCTTGGTATGTGGGTCGGACTATCCGCCGCTTTGGAAACCGTGTAAAGCACCCAGCCCGAACAAACCGCTAATACCAACTTGCGATGATAATGACCCCTGTGATGGCGGCCAAATCGGTTCACGGACAGGCGCGTCGCGCAGCGCGATGCGGTGCATCGGGCAAGCGGCGCAACGCAGCCATGGAGCGATTTGGCCCCACCGAAGGCCGCGTTGTCTTGCCCGCTGGCGGCGTTGCGCGCCGCTTGTGGTATGTCCACACCACGGCGCGACACGCGCCTGACCAACGAACAAGACAACGCGGTCACATGGGTCATTATCATCGCAAGTTGGTATAACCCCTCCCGCCGACATGTTGATGATCGCAGTCAAAATCGTGGTGACGTCCGCGATGGTGCTGGGCCTGTCCTGGCTCAGCGAGCGGGTCAGCCCGCGCGTCGCCGGCGTCTTTGCCGGGTTCCCGCTCGGCATCGCCGTCAGCCTGTTCTTCATCGGGGTGGAGCAGGGGCCTCAGTTCGGCGCCGTCGCGGCGACCTCGACCATCGGCGGCCTCGGTGCATCGCTGATCTTCTGCGCCGCCTACTGGCAGTTTTCCGATCGTATCGGGCGGTGGAGCGTTGTGCTGACCTCGATCTTGTCGCTCGCGGTCTTTTTGATTGCCGCCGCGCTGATCGGCCAACTGCCGCAGAACCGCTGGCTGCTGTTGGCCGTGACCCTGGTGCTGACCGGTGCGGCCATTCTTGTGTTTCGACGAATCGCCGACGCTGAAGCGAACAGCGGGTCCAGCAAGAAGGTGGTCATCACGCCTTTCGTTCTGCTGGTGCGCGCCGCCGTTGCGACGGCCATCGTGCTGGCCATTACCGGCGCGGCGAGCGCGATCGGCGAGGAATGGTCGGGCCTGCTGTCGGGCTTCCCGATCACGCTCTATCCGGTCTTGCTGATCGTGCACGTGACCTACTCCAAGCGCGAGGTCCACGGCATCATCAAGAACTTCCCATTCGGCATCGGCAGCCTGATCCTGTTCGCGCTGGTCTCAAGCCTGGTCGTCGTCCCGCTGGGCGTCTATTGGGGCACCTTGGTCGCGGTTGCAGTCGCCGGTGCCTATCTGGCGGGCGTGGCTACTGTTATGTGGCGGGTTCAGGCCGCCCGCGCGAAGGCAGATACCCGCACGATCGCCTAGCGACCAGCAGAGGCGTCGCTCTGATGCAGCCCGATGATGTTGCCTTCGGTATCCTTGACATACGCCTGCCAGCCGACGCCGGGGATCGGCATCTTGGCCACGGCCAGGCTGGCGCCGGCGCTTAGCGCGCGGTCGAGCGTGGCGTCGAGATCATCGACATCCATGGTGCAGACGAAACCGATCACTGCCTGGCCTTCGACGGGCTTCGGGCCGCTGCGGACATGCATGCCGCCGTTGATGCCGCGGTCCTCATCGCCGGTCACGATGTACCAGTAGGCCATCGGCTCGTCGGCGATCTTCTCGAACGCCCAGCCAAAGACATGCGCATAGAACGCCCGCGCACGCTCCGGGTCATCGGCTTGGATCTCGAAATGGGTCGGGCGGGGCATGCTTGCGTCCTCGGGTTCTCGTGCCTCGATCTCGGCGGTGTTCTAGCCGGCCGATTTGAACTGCGCAGCTCGGCTGGGCCACGTGGCTAGCCTCAACTTCTCTTGATTATCAGATCGCCCATCTTTTTCGCGCAGTAGATCATCAACAACAGCAAAACGAGCAAGATCAGCGTGAAAACCCAACCAATACTTCTTATGCCGATCGCTGCAGATAAAATCGGCAAGCCGATCATGAACGTAATACATGCTGCGATGAAGGCCGCTCCTCTCAATGCTATAGTAGATTTCGCGGCATACTCAAATCCCTTGCCAAAAATTGCTGGCGCAAGGATTTCATCCAAGAAATAGCAAATCCGAAAAAGCGTTTCGATAAAGTACAGCACTTCGAACTCGCCATCGCATCTAGGAAAGTGAACAGGTTGCTGGCAGTGCAGACTGTCGAACTTCTATCGACGATCGCATATCGTCGCTACTCTGATCGCATAATCTCCTGATAGTGCGCCAGCCAAGCGTCCTTGTGCTCCGCCACCATCGGCGTGGGCAGGGTCAACAGGCGCTGAAAGTCGGCCTCCTCCGTCGGATAGGTCGGGTCGCCCACCAGATCGGCGGGCGGCGTCAGGCCGGGATGGACCGGGGGCAGACCGAGGCCGTCGCACCAAACCTGCTGGCTTTGGGGCGATATGGCCGTCTCGACGTAGCGTGCGGCCCAATAGCGCTCGTTCTCCGGCAGGCCGACCGGGATGCACATACCGTCGGTGGCGACTTCAGCCCCCTCTCGGGGGACCGTCCACGCGACCGCCGCACCGTCCTGTCGTGCCGCCCGGGCGTCCGACGTGATGGTGCAGCAGGCGTCGATATCGCCGTTCGTCAGCCATTCCGTCATGTCCGGGTCCTGGCCCAGCCGGGCGCCGTTGGCCGCAACCTGTGCCATGAAGGACCAGCAGGGTTCCATGTTGTTCGGCATTTCCGTCAACGTGCCGCCACCGGTGATTTGGGCTGCGGAATAAAAGCCGCCGCCATCCTGAAACAGTGCGATCCGATCGCGAACCGCCGGGTCAGCAAGTGCCCGCCAGCTGTCCGGCGGAGCGCCCACATAGGCATCCTCGCGATAGGCCAGGGCGAAGACATAGGCGTAGGTGTTGACGAACGGCCAGGCGTCGAAGCCCGTTGGCCGGGCGATCGGTAGCAAGGCGCCGAGACCGGCAAGATCGCTCAGGTCCTCAGTCGCGCCGCGCTGCGCCAGCATCGTGATGTTGATCGCGGTGTTCCAGTCGACATGGATCGGCGGCACACGCCCGTGCTCAACCGCGTCCAGGATCTCCGGCACGGTCTCGATGTCCTGGGTGACGGTGTGCAGGATCGGGATGCCCGTCGCCTCGCTGAACGGCTCCGAAACACCCCGGCGCAGGCTCTCAAGCCAGACACCGTCCCATGACCGCACGGTCAGCGTCGCCGGCTTGTCTTGGGCCAGGGCGCTCTGGAACTTGAGAATAGCGGGGGCGGCGACGCCGGAGATGGCGGCCAGTCCCGCGCCGCGCAACACCTGTCGCCTCGGCAAGTCGCGCCGGTGGTTTCGCTGTGTCACGTCTACACCCCCATTGCCGAATTTGGCGCCGACGCCAACGCTAATCGGCCACCCTGGACTATGCCAAACGGGCGGGGATGCGACTAGGTCTCAAAGAGGGGCGGAGGCCCCGAAATCGAGGCCTCCGCCAACAAAACAAACCTGCTTGATCAATCCCGCCAGGCGGTTTCGTCGATGTCCAGATCTGAAAACTTCTCCGGATCGAAGACCGGATGGTCGGTGCCGTCCCTGACCTGCTGGCGATAGTCGTTAAGCACCCGCATGCCGACCGGGAACAGCATGATCAGAGCCAAAAGGTTAACCAGCGCCAGAACGCCCATCATCGGATCGGAGAAGAAGAACACGGCCGTTGCCCCCGGCGCCGACGCACCGACGAACACCAGGACCACGACAATGAGCCGAAACACGTGCCTGGCCGCATGGCTTTCCGTGAAGACGGTCAGCGCGTTCTCGCCGAGATAGTAGTTGTAGATGATCGAGCTGTAGGCGAACAGAATGATCGCGATCGTGAGCACATACTGCGCCCAGACGCCGAGATGCGATCCCAGGGATTGCTGGGTCAGTTCCACGCCGTTCACATCGGCTGCGCCCGGCACGTAGACATCGCCCAAAAGGATGATAAACGCCGTGCACGAGCAGATGATGATCGTATCGATGAAGACCGAAAGCGCCTGCACGATGCCTTGGCTGACCGGGTGGCGCACATAGGCGACCGCCGCCACATTCGGTGCGCTGCCCAAGCCCGCCTCGTTGGAGAACAAACCCCGACGCAGGCCCTGCGCGATTGCCGCGCCCATGCCGCCGCCGACCGCTTCCTCGATGCCGAAGGCGTTGTTGAAGATGGTCGCGATGACCGCCGGAATCTCGCCGATGCTGACCACAATGATGATGATCGCCATCAGGATGTAGCCGATGGCCATGATCGGGACGACGAATTCGGCGACCAGCGCGATACGTTTGATGCCGCCATAGATGACGATGCCGGTGATCAGGGCGATGACGACGCCGGTCCAGATTTGGCCGATGCCGAAACTGTCTTCGACGGAAACGGCCACGGTGTTGCCCTGGAAGGCGTTGAAGCCCAGTCCAAAGGCCGCGATCAACGCAATGGCGTAGATGATGGCCAGCCAGTTGTACTGGTGCCCCAGCCCGTGCAGGATGTACTGCGCCGGTCCGCCGCGATAGGTGCCGTCCTCGTCCGTGCGCTTGAACAGCTGGGCCAGCGAACACTCAAACAGGCTGGTCGCCATGCCGAT
>JBCBSH010000012.1:0-38525 GCA_039819285.1 Pseudomonadota bacterium | reverse complement strand
GAGGCCGTCACACGCAGGTCCTGGCCACGTCCCAGCAGGTTGCGTTCGCGCAGGCTGATATCACCGATCGCGCCGTCGCTGGTTGAGAAGCCGGCACCGATCGAAAGCTCGCCGGTCGACTGTTCCTGCACGGTCACGATGATGAGGGTCCGGTCAGGTGTGGTTCCCTGCACGACCTCGACATCGACCGTCGAGAAAAAGCCCAGATTGCGTATGTTGGTTTCCGATCGGCTGAGCAGGGTGGCGTTGAACGGATCGCCCTCGGCCAGCAGGATCTCGCGCCGGATCACCCGATCGATCGTGCGCACGTTGCCGCGGATTTCAATGCGCTCAACAAAGACACGCGGCCCTTCGTTGATTTCGTAGATGATACCGATCGTCTGTTCTTCGCGGTTGCGCCTGACGACAGGGTTAATCTCGACGAAGGCGTATTGAAGGTTGCCGGCGGCGTCGGTCAGGTTCCGGATGCTGTCTTCGACGGCCACGTTGCTGTAGTAGTCGCCCGGATCCGAAACGATCTCACCGCGCAGAAGCTCGGCATCCACCTCCGGAATGCGCGACACGATGTCGACCTCACCGAACTCGTAGCGGTCTCCCTCCTCCACCGTGAAGGTGACGAAAAAGCCGCTCTGGTCGGGGGCCAGTTCGGCCACCGCGGACACCACGCGGAAATCGGCATAACCTTCGGAGAGATAGAAGCGCCGCAGCAACTCCTGATCAAAGGCGAGACGATCGGGGTCATAATTGTCATTGCCGGCGGCAAGCAGGTTCCACCAAACCGTCTCCTCGGTAACGATTTCGCGCCTCAGCCGGGCGTCGGAAAAGGCTTCGTTGCCGATGAACGTGATCCGTTCGATCCCGGTCGCGGATCCCTCGTCGATCTCGAAAACCAGATCGACCCGGTTCTGATCAAGCTCGATGATCACCGGTTCGACATTGGCCGAAAACCGACCGTTTCGCCGGTATAGCTCGACAATGCGCTGGACATCGGACTGCACGCGCGTCTGGGTGTAGACGACCCGCGGCCTTAGCTCGATCTCGATCTCAAGCTGTTCGTCGTCCAGGCTTCGATTGCCCTCAAAGGAAATGCGGTTGATGACCGGGTTCTCGACCACGGTGATGATGACGACCCTGTTCTGACGCTCCAGCACCACGTCGCGAAAAAGCCCGGTGCGGAAAAGCGCGGTCAGCGAATCGTCCAGGTCACCCTGGGTTGCCTGGTCGCCGGTTTGAAAGGTCAGGTACGACAACACCGTAACGGGCTCGATGCGCTCGGTGCCATCCACGACGATCTGCTCAACGACGAAAACTGGCTGCGCAGATGCGTTCTGGGCAAACACCAGGCCGATTGCGATGCCGAATACGAGCCAAAGGCTCGCCGCCCTATGCAGAAGGGTCCTTGCACTCATCCCCGTTTCCCGCCTGCTCTGCCTGCCCTACGAAATCAGATTTTGAAACCACGCAACGACATCTAGCTGCACAAGGTCATTCCAAGTCGCAAAGATCATCAGACCCAGAACGAACGCCACCCCCAGCCGAAAGCCCAACTCTTGCGCTCTTTCACCCAGCGGGCGGCCACGTACCGCCTCGATGGCATAGAACAACAGATGGCCCCCATCAAGCACCGGAATGGGCAACAGATTAATAAGGCCCAGATTAATCGACAAAATGGCCATGAACCAGATCAAGGCCAGAATGCCGAACTGGGCGACATCACCGGACATTTGCGCGATTCGAATCGGCCCGCCAAGCTCGTCCGTGCCCCGTTCGCCGACGATGATCTCGCCAATCGCATCGATCGTCAGGCCGACGAGCGCGAACGTCTCGACAACGCCCATGCCGATTGCCCTGGGTACGCTGTAGGGCCCGACATCCGGCGAAACGCCAATGCGGGGCACTGTGGTAACCGTGTCCCCTTGCTCAATCTCGACCAGATCCGGCGTAATCGCCAAGTCCACGATCTCGCCATCGCGCCGCAAGGTCACGGCCAGAGGCGCCTCGTCGAAGGCGCCGACGGCACCGACCAGATCAGCGAACCTTCCAATCGAGCGACCATCGACCTCGGTGATGCGGTCTCCCGGCTCAATACCGGCCAGCTCTGCCGGGCTGCCCTCCTGCACGACGCCGACGATGGCTGGCGGGAACGGGTGCTGATAGGTGGCGAAAAGTATCGCCAGCGCGATCGCCGCGAAGATGAAGTTGGCCATCGGGCCGGCGGCGACGATCGCCGCGCGTTTCCACAGTGGCTTGTGATAAAACGAGACGGCGCGGTCACTTTCCGGCATGGCGCCCACCTCGGCATCCGGCATGGACGCGGCGTTGGCATCGCCAAACATTTTCACGTAGCCGCCAAGCGGGATCAGGCTGAACTTCCAGCGTGTGCCGTGCTTGTCAGTCTTGCCGAACAGCTCAGGCCCGAAGCCAACGGAAAACACCTGAACGCGAACGCCACAGCGCCTGGCGACCCAGAAATGGCCCCATTCATGGACGAACACCAGCACGGTCAAGACAATGAGGAACGGGATCAGATAGCTCCCGATCCCCTCAATCAAACCCATTCGCGCGACCCCTCACCCCTCAACAGGGCTATTTGCCCATCTGTGATCAGTATCACGAACCTGCCAAGAACGGCCCGCAATTGTGGCCTCAGCATGTCGGCGTGCCTCGGCGTCGATGGCCAGGATTTCCGCCAGATCGGTTGCCGACGGCGCCCCGAGCGCCGAATGAACGTTGTCGTTCACGGCCGCAATATCAAGAAAGCCGATCCGGCCAAGCAAGAACGCTTCGACCGCGACCTCGTTCGCGGCGTTCAGTATGGCCGGCGCGGTGCCGCCCGTTCGTAGTGCCGACCGGGCGAGATCGAGGCAGGGGAAGCGCACCGTGTCCGGGGCTTCGAATGTCAGGCTGGCGATGGCGGCGAGATCCAGCGTCGCGGCCGGTGTTGTCATGCGTTTCGGCCAGGCCAGCGTATAGGCGATCGGTATGCGCATGTCCGGCGTTCCAAGCTGGGCCAGGACCGAACCATCGGCATATTCCACCATGCTGTGGATCACCGATTGCGGGTGAACCAGAACGTCGATGGCGTCTTCAGAGAGGCCAAAAAGATAAGACGCTTCAATGATTTCCAGCCCTTTGTTCATCATTGTCGCGCTGTCGACCGAGATCTTGGCGCCCATCGACCAGACGGGGTGCGCCACGGCCTGGGCCGGTGTCGCCGCCGCCATGACTGACCGGTCGGCCGCCCTGAACGGTCCGCCCGAGGCCGTCAGCACGATCCGTCGCACCGATTGGTCGCGCTGGAACACTTGAAAGATGGCGTTGTGCTCGCTGTCGACCGGCAACAGCGTCGCACCGGTCCTGCCCAGCCGCGACGTGATCAGCTCGCCGGCGCACACCAGACACTCCTTGTTTGCGACCGCGATGATCCCGCCATTGTCGATGGCGGCCAGCGTGGGTTCCAGCCCCCGCGCGCCCACGATCGCGGCCATCGTCCAGTCCACCGGTATTGCAGCCGCCGCAAGCAAGGCTTGTCGCCCGGCAGCAACTTCGATGCCGCTGCCCGCGAGCGCCGACTTCAGGTCGCCATAGCGAGCTTCGTCAGCGACCACCGCCGTTTCGACCTTCAAATCCCGCGCCTGCTCGGCCAGCAGCTCGACATTTCGGTTTGCGGTGAGAACCCGTACGTCGAATGCTTGCGGGTTGCGCTTCAGCAAGTCGACCGTGCTTTGCCCGACGGAGCCGGTTGATCCCAGAACGGTGACGCTGCGCATCCGATCGCTTACCACCAGCCCAGCCGATCGCCAACAGCCAACTGCCAAATGGCCAACACAGGGGCCGCCGCCATCAAGCCATCGATCCGGTCCAGCACGCCGCCATGGCCGGGGATCAGGGTACCGCTGTCCTTCACGCCCGCCCGCCGTTTCATGGCCGATTCAAACAGGTCGCCCGACTGCGCGATCACCGCCAGAACCGACGCCACCGCCGCCGCCACGAACCTCAGCCCGGCGTCGAACACCATCGCGATCAGGAAGCCGGCAACGGCAGCCGCAATCATACCGCCAATCAACCCCGCCCAGGTCTTGTTTGGACTGAGCCGCGGGGCCAGCTTCGGCCCCCCGATGGCTCTGCCGGCGGCATAGGCGCCCATGTCCGTCGCCCAAACCGATCCGAACAGGAAACAGGTCAAACCCAGGCCGATTTCCGGCAGGTCGCGCAGCCACAGCGTCGCCGCCATCGTCGCCCCGATATAGAGCACACCAAGGGCGATGCGTCGCGCACCCGCGGCGCGGGTCAGCCGCACCAGGCTTACGATCAGCAGCGAGGCACCCACGATGACGCCGACACCGGTCAGGAAGCCGAAGAACAGCGTGGCCACGGCCTCGAGGATCAGCGCAGCGAAGGCCGCGACGTGAATCCAGATGACGGCGCCGGGGGCGACCAACCGCATCCATTCGGCCTGCGCGACCAGAACCGTCAACAGGATCAGACAGAGATAGGCAGTGCCACCGAGATAAATCGCGCCAACCGCGATCGGCGCCAGAACCAGGGCCGAAAGGATGCGCTTTGTAAGGTTGCCGGCGGAGGCCAACTGACGCTAGGCGCTGGCCTCGACTGCGCCAAAGCGCCGTTCGCGCCGTCCGAATTCTACCACCGCGGCTTCGAGGTCGTCCCGATCGAAATCGGGCCACAGCGTATCGGTGAAAATCAGTTCCGCGTAGGCCGACTGCCACAGTAGGAAATTGCTGATACGCTGCTCGCCGCTGGTTCGGATCAACAAATCGGGATCCGGCAGGCCGTTGGTCTGCAAAAAGCCGCCGACCACCCCTTCGTCCAGCGTTGACGGGTCCAACACGCCGTCGCGAGCCGCCTCGGCGATCGATCGAACGGCCTGAAGGATATCACCCCTGCCGCCATAGCTGAGTGCAACTGTCAGCGTCAGCACGACAGGGTCCGGCACGATCGTTTCGGCGTGATCGATCAGATCGATGATATCGCGCGGCAACCGGTCGCGGTCGCCGATCACCTTCAGACAGACGCCGTTCTTATGCAGCTCCGCGACCTCGCTGCGCAGATAGTGGCGCATCAAGCGCATCAGCTCGTCGACTTCCTCGACCGGCCGGCGCCAGTTCTCGGTCGAAAAGCCGAACAGCGTGAGATAGGGAATGTCCAGCTCGACCGCTGCCTTGACGGCCCGCTTCACGGCTGCGGCGCCCTTGCGGTGCCCGAGGATCCGAGGCAAGCCGCGTGAGCTGGCCCAACGCCCATTGCCATCCATGATGATGGCGACATGTTCGGGCATGGTCAGCGACGGCTCTGGCGCGACTTGCAGCATGGGTCTTCTCGTCAGGCGGGTTCGACGGGCTGAGATGGCTGTCAGACTTGCATGATCTCCGACTCCTTGGCGGCAAGGGCGTCGTCGATCTTCTGTATCGTCTGGTCGGTCAGGGTTTGGATTTCGTCGGCGTAGAGCCGGTGATCGTCCTGGCTGAGGTCGCCGTCCTTTTCCATCTTCTTCAACCGGTCCATCCCGTCGCGCCGCACATTGCGCGCGGCCACGCGCGCCTGCTCGGCATACTTACTGGCGACCCGGCCAAGCTCCTTGCGGCGTTCTTCGTTCAGTTCCGGGATCGGGACACGAACCAGCGCGCCATCCGTCTGGGGGTTCAGGCCGAGACCGGCATCCCTGATGGCCTTCTCCACCGCCTTCACCAGACCGTTGTCCCAGACCTGGACCGTCAGCAACCTAGGCTCGGGCACGCCAATCGTGCCGACCTGGTTCATCGGCATGACGGCGCCATAGGCCTCCACCGTGATCGGTTCCAGCAAGGTCGGCGAGGCGCGGCCCGTGCGCAGGCCGCCAAACTCGGTACGCAGCGCCTCGACGGCGCCGTTCATCCGGCGCTCGATGTCGTCAAGATCGATATCTGTCATGGCCCGCGACACCCCCCTTTTTTAAGCTTCCGTAATGATCGTGTAGCTTCCACGCCCGGAAACGACGTCGGCAAACGCCCCCTCGTTATGGATCGAGAAGACAAGGATGGGAATATGGTTTTCTCGCGCCAATGATATGGCTGAATGGTCCATCACCCGAAGGTCGTTGGCCAACACCTGCATATAACTTAGCCGGCCCAACCGTTTAGCCGTCGGCACCTCGCGCGGATCGGCATCGTAAACACCGTCGACCTGCGTGCCCTTCAGCAACGCATCGCAGTCCATTTCCGAGGCCCGCAAGGCCGCGGCGGTATCGGTGGTGAAAAACGGATTGCCCGTGCCGGCCGCGAAGATCACGACCCGCCCCTTTTCCATGTGCCGCACGGCGCGCCTGCGGATATAGGGCTCGCACACCGACGCCATGGGAATGGCGGACAGGACGCGGGTTTGCAGGCCGATTCGCTCGCACGCGCTTTGCATCGCCAGGGCGTTAATCACGGTCGCCAGCATGCCCATATAGTCGGCCGTGGACCGTTCCATGCCCGTCGCGGCACCCGACAAGCCGCGGAAGATGTTGCCGCCGCCCACCACGACGCAGACCTGGCAGCCCAGGGAAGCGACCGAAGCGATCTGCTGGGCCACCTTGTTGGCCATGTCGGGATCGATGCCATAGGCTTGGCCGCCCATCAGGGCCTCGCCGGATAGCTTCAGCAGAACGCGCTTATAAAGCGGCCCGTCGGCTGGCATCAGTTGTTATCCCTCCAGGCTCTGCCCTGATTGCGGCCTCGATACTGGCCCCGATTCTGAAGGCTTACCCCTTCAGCGTCGCCGCGACCTCCGCGGCGAAGTCGCCCTCGTCCTTTTCGATGCCTTCGCCCAATGTGAAACGGGCGAAACCGGTGATAGCGATCGGCGCGCCCAGTTCCTTGGACTTCGCTTCGACGGCGCTCGCCACCTTGCTCTCACCGTCTATGACGAAAGTCTGCTCAAGCAACACCACCTCTTGGTAGTACTTGCGCAAGCGACCTTCCACCATTTTCTCAATGATGTTCTCCGGCTTGCCCGAGGCGCGGGCTTGCTCCGACAAAACCTCACGCTCGCGGTTTAAGAGCGCCGGGTCCAAATCCTTGACCGACAGCGATTCGGGGCGGGTAGCCGCAACATGCATGGCAAGCTGCCGCCCAAACTCTGCCAACGCGCCGGCGTCAGCGGTCGACTCCAGCGCGACCAGCACGCCGATCTTGCCCATGTCCGACACGACGGCGCCATGAATGTAGCCCGCCACGACACCGGCCCCGACCGACAGGCTGGCCGTCCGGCGCAGACTCATGTTTTCGCCGATGGTCGCGATCAAATGGGTAAGCTCCTCGGCAACCGTCCGACCGGTGCCAGGATAGTTCAACGCGGCGAGCGCCTCGACGGAGCCGTCCGCCCCGATCGCCAGTTCAGAGGTCGTCTTCACGAACGATTGGAACGTCTCGTTGCGCGACACGAAGTCGGTTTCCGAGTTTACCTCGACCAGCGCGCCCTTGGGACCGTCGATCTGCAATCCAACCAGGCCCTCCGAGGCGGTACGGCCGGCCTTCTTCGCCGCCGCCGCCAAGCCTTTCTTGCGCAGCCAGTCGACGGCCGCTTCCATGTCGCCGCCGGTCTCGGTCAGCGCCTTCTTGCAATCCATCATGCCGGCGCCGGTTTTCTCGCGCAGCTCCTTCACCAGGGCCGCAGTGATTGCTGACATTTTGACCTCTTACGTCAGAATTCCGTAACAAAACATTGATGCCAAAAGAAACCGGGCGGCATGATCGCCGCCCGGTTCACTCTCGTTCGGTGATCAGGCGGCTTCGCCGGCCTTCGGCTTTTCCTCCTCGGCGGCGGTATCAGCCGCCGGCTCGGCGGCTGGCTCCTGTTCCGCGGGGGTGTCTTCAGCCGGCGCTTCCTCGGTCGAGGGCTCGGCTTCGGCGGCGGCCTCCTGCGCAGGCTCCTCGGCCGGGGCATCCGGCACGGTCTCCGCAACTGGCGTGTCCATCGCGCCGACATCAGCGCCGGACGTCGTCAATGCCGCCTCGATGCCTGCCAGCACCGCACCGGTGGCCAGGTCGCAGTAAAGGTCTATCGCGCGCAGGGCGTCGTCATTGCCCGGGATCGGGAACGTGATGCCCTCGGGATTCGAATTGCTGTCGACGACCGCGGCGACCGGAATGCCGAGCTTGTTGGCCTCTTGAATGGCGATCGATTCCTTGTTCGTGTCGATCACCACCAGCAGGTCCGGCAGGCCGCCCATATCGCGGATGCCGCCAAGGGCCCGCTCCAGCTTATCCCGCTCGCGGGTAAGCTGCAGCTGCTCCTTCTTGGTCAGGCCGGTGATGCCTTCCTCGAGCTGACCGTCCATGTCCTTCAGCCGTCTGATCGACTGGGAGATCGTCTTCCAGTTGGTCAACATGCCGCCCAACCAGCGGTGATTGACATAATACTGGCCCGAGCGTTTCGCGGCCTCCGCAATGCGTTCCTGCGCCTGACGCTTGGTGCCCACGAACAGGACACGGCCATTGCTGGCCACCACCTCGCGGATGGCTTCGAGAGCCCGCCCCAGCAAGGGCACGGTCTCTTCGAGGTTGATGATGTGGATCCCGTTGCGGACGCCGAAAATGTACGGCGACATCTTCGGGTTCCAGCGACGGGTGTTGTGACCAAAGTGAACGCCGGCTTCCAAGAGCTGGCGCATGGTAAAGGTCGGCATGACCATCGGATCTTTCCTTCTCCGGTTCGTCCGCCGCGGGTCTTGCTCTCGACACAGCCCTTCAATGCCGTGCCGGAACACCGGAGCGAGCAACCGCCTGCTGACGGCTGACCGCATGTCCCGCGTGAGGATTGTCAGTGACGGCGGGTAGATAGCCCCGTTGCACCTGATTTGCAAGCGCCAGCCTGCAAATGACCCGACATATCCGCTCGTCTAGAACTCCCGCACGTCGCTGACGCCGGGAATCGACTTGATGGCCGCGCGGCCCCTGGTGCCGATGGCGTAGGTCTGAGGCAAGACGATTTCCGCCTCACCGTCGTGATCGACCGGGATCATGACGCTGACCCGGCCGCGCCCCTGGCCCATGCGCTCAAGAATGCCGTGCAGTTCGGTCGCGGCCTCCGGCCGGTCGATATGGACCTGGATCGCCATGCCGGCCTGGGCCACGGCGTCATCCAGCGGCGTGACGTCCGTCGCCGTCAGTCTCAGATCCTCGTCCCGCGCCTGGACCTCGATGACCGCCAGCAGCGGTGTCCCGGCCTCCAACAGGGGGCGCGCCTTCACCAGGGCCTCGACGAACAGGGTGATCTCAAAAACGCCGCCGGCGTCGGACATCTGCACGAAGGCCATGCGGTTGCCGGTCTTGGTCGTCATTTCGCGCTTGGCCAGCACGATGCCGGCGACCTTCATGGTTGACCGCCCGGAACTGCGGAACCGCGAGCCGATCTCCGACGACGGGACGGCGCCGACACGAACGGTCGGGAAATTGTCGATTGGATGGGCCGATAGGTAAAAGCCAACGGCCTCGAACTCCTGCCGCAGGGCCTCCATGCTGTCCCATTCGGAAACGATGGGCAGGCGCGGCCGATGGGCCTCCTCCGACAGCCCGCCGAACAGGCTCGACTGGCCGCTGTCCCGGTCCGAGGCAGCAGCCGACGCATGGCGCAGCAGCGTATCGACCGCTGCCATCAGTTGCGCCCGGTTGTCGTTCATCGCGTCGAAGGCACCGGCCTTGATCAGGTTTTCGATCTGGCGCCGGTTCAAGACCCGGGCATCTTGCCGTTCTGCAAAGTCGAAGATGTCGCGATACGGCCCGCCGGACCTGCGTTCAGCCTCGACCAGCCGCATGGCCTCGACACCGACACCCTTGATCGCGCCCAAGGCATAGCGGATGGCCAGCACTTGGCCCTCCGCGTCCTCGCCCGGCGCGCGTTCAACGCCGAACTGCGCCGGCGAGGCATTGATATCCGGCGGCAAGAGCCGAATGCCCATGCGGTCCAATTCCTGCTTAAAGATGTTCAGCTTGTCGGTGTTGTGCAGGTCGAGCGTCATCGACGCGGCCATGAACTCAACCGGATAGGTCGATTTAAGGTAGGCCGTGTGATAGGCGACCAGGGCATAGGCAGCCGCATGCGCCTTGTTGAAGCCATAGCCGGCGAACTTCTCGATCTGGTCAAAGATCGACCCCGCTTGCTTGGCCTTGATGCCCTGCTCGGCCGCGCCCTCCAAAAAGACCTGCTTCTGGGCATCCATCTCGGCCTTGATCTTTTTGCCCATGGCCCGCCGAAGGAGATCGGCGCCGCCGAGCGTGTAACCGGCCAGGGTCTGGGCCGCCTGCATCACCTGTTCCTGATAGACCATGATGCCGTAGGTCTCTTTCAGGATCGGTTCCAGCTTGGGGTGCAAATAGTCGATGCCGTCGCCGTTTGGCGCGTGCTTGTTGCGGATGAAGGTCGGGATGTTGTCCATCGGGCCCGGGCGGTAGAGGGCCACCAGGGCGATAATGTCCTCAAAGACGGACGGCTTCATCTGGCGCAGCACGTCGCGCATGCCGCTCGATTCCAACTGGAACACGCCAGTCGCCGTGGCCTGGCACAGCATGGCGTAGGTGTCCCCGTCATCGAGCGGTATGCGATCAAGATCGAGGGGCGGGTCCGGCACATCGCTTTGGCGCGCGTTCACCAGCTCGACCGCCTGCTGCAGCACCGTCAGCGTCTTCAGACCCAGGAAGTCGAACTTCACCAGGCCGGCCTGCTCGACATACTTCATGTTAAACTGAGTCACCGGCATCGGCGAGCGCGGATCGCGGTAAAGCGGCACCAGTTCCTGCAAAGGCCGGTCACCGATCACGACGCCCGCGGCATGGGTCGAGGCGTGGCGGTAGAGTCCCTCCAGCTTGATCGCCAGGTCGATCAGATGGTTGACGTTTTCGTCTTCCGCGCGGGCCTGCTGCAACGCCGGCTCGCCGTCGATGGCTTGCTGTAGTGTGACCGGATTGGCCGGGTTGTTGGGCACAAGCTTGCACAGCCGGTCGACTTGGCCATACGGCATCTGCAAGACGCGCCCGACATCGCGCAGCACGGCGCGGGCCTGCAGCTTTCCGAAGGTGATGATCTGCGCGACCCGATCGTCGCCGAACTTCTGCCGGACATAGTCGATCACCTCGTCCCGCCGGTCCTGGCAGAAATCGATGTCGAAGTCCGGCATCGACACGCGTTCGGGATTCAAGAACCGTTCGAACACCAGGTCCAGGGCGATGGGGTCGAGGCCGGTGATGGTCAGCGACCAGGCGACCACCGAGGCAGCGCCCGACCCCCTGCCCGGTCCCACCGGAATGCCGTTGGCGTTCGACCATTTGATGAAGTCGGCAACGATCAGGAAATAGCCGGCAAACCCCATCTCGATGATGATGTCGAGCTCGAAGGCCAGGCGGTCGCGATAGGGCTTTGCGACCTGCGCCCGCTGCTCTTCGGTCATCTCGGGTTCAAACAGAAAGGCGGCCAGACGGTCTTCCAGACCGGCCTCGGCCTGGGCGCGAAGCTCGTCGGCCTCCGACCGGCCGCCGTCGGTCTCGAACCGGGGCAGAATCGGCTTGCGCGGTTCCGGCATGAACGCACAGCGCCGGGCGATCACCAGTGTGTTGTCGACAGCCTCAGGCACGTCCTGGAACAGGGCGCGCATCTCGGCAGCCGGCTTGAACCAGTGGTGCTTGGTCACGCGACGGCGATCGCGTTCCGCGACATAGGTGCCGTCGGCGATGCACAGCAATGCGTCGTGCGCCTCGAACATGCCCTCATCGGCGAAGAAGCAGTCGTTGGTCGCAACCAACGGCAGGCCGCGCCGGTAAGCGAGGTCAATCAGCGCCGGCTCCAGCCGCCGTTCAGCCGCCAGGCCGTGACGCATCAGTTCGATGTAAAGCCGGTCGGGGAACAAGGATTGCAGGCGGTCAAGGATGCTCTCGGCCGCCGGTACTTGGCCTTCCAGCAACAAGCGACCCAGCGTGCCGCCGGGCCCGCCACTTAGCGCAATCAGGCCGTCCGTGCGGCCCTCAAGATCGTCCCACGAGACGCACGGCGCCTCGCCCGGCGGCGTATTCAAGAAGGCGTGGCTGACCAACGCCATCAAATTCTGATAACCGGTCTCGTCCTGCACCAGCAGGACCAGTTGGTCGGGCTTGGCGGGCTGGCCGTTGCGCGACGAGGCCGGACGGGCAATCGCCATTACCGTTCCTGTGATCGGCTGTACGCCGGCACCGGCGGCCGCCATGGCCACTTCCAGCGCGCCGAACAGATTGCCCGTATCTGTCACGGCCACGGCCGGCATCGCATGGCGCTCACAAAGCCCGACCAGTTCCTTCACCTTCAGCGCGCCCTCGGCCAGCGAATAGGCGCTGTGGACGCGCAGATGAACGAAATCGGCGTGGCTCATGTCAACTCCGACTCAAGCGAGCAATGATCGTCAGCATGGCAGCTTGACGCGCGATGGTCACGGCCTCGCAGAGACATTCGGCTGTGGATTGCGGGGACAGTGACGAAAGGGCGCCCAGAACCCCAACCAGCGACCATACTTGCCTGCTGCGGCAAATTTTCAACCATCGGTCGCCTCCAACTCAAGCAAATCTAAGATAAGTACTTATTCCTATAATTGTTGACAATACTCGCGCTAGCAAATACAAGCGCCCGCTTATACGCAACCCGGAGGTAAAAGTGCGACGTTGTTTCTTGCCTATACTTATTGGAACATTAGTATCAGGAACTGCCCTTGCAGATTGTGGCGTGATGGGCGTGGGCGAGCCGATCGGCTATACATTCGGCCCGGCCGACCGCTACACCTCCGCGCCTGCGACGAACAACGGTGTGAACTGGGTCAACGCCAACGGAAACCCGTACCTGTCGGTCAGGAACCCCACGGACGAAAATCAGGTCTTCACGATGATCGTGCGCTCCGGTCCGAACACGGGTCAGCAATATGAGTTCGAGGTTCCGCCGGGGAACAGTTTCGTGCCGTTTGCGCCCGAGGGCGTCGACCCCACCACCTTTTACGGCTCCAGCTTCGATGTGACATTCCCGGACGGCGAGGTCGACCGGCGCGACACATTCTCACGCCAAATCGAGCTTTGGATGCCCTCCGGCGATCCGATCTTCATCGACTTTGCCGGATATTGCGACGCGCCGGCAACCGACGTGGACCTGGTCTTCTCTGCCGTGGAACTGGCCAACGAGATGATCGGCACGTTCCACGAGCGCGAGGGCACGGTCTACAATTACGGTCCCTGGAATGTGTTCGGACGGGTCTTTGGCCGGACCCTCAACCTGTCCGACAGCGATCTCGACCTGTTTGGCGGCCAGATTGGCGTCGGCCACTTCGTGCAGGAGGACCTTCAGATCGGCGCCTTCCTCGGGTACGGCGAGACCAGCCAGGATTGGCAGGCATCAAGCGTCGACACGGACGGCTTTTCCGTTGGCCTTTACGGCACCTATTTCATCGGCGACGCCTATATCGATGTCGTCGGCATGTATACCGATCTCAGCTATGACGTGAACAGCTTCGGCTGGCGCGGCGACGTCGATGGCGAATCCTGGGCGGCTTCAGCCGAAGTTGGTGTGCCGTTCGAGGTTGCCGAAAACTTCGTTGTCGAGCCCCAGGGCCAACTGATCTACACCAGTGTCGATCACGACGACTTCTCATTCGGCGTGCCGACGGATGCGGTTCGCACCATTGCGCTGGAAGACGGCAACAATCTGCGTGGCCGGCTTGGCGTCCGCCTGTCGACCGATGTCGACGTCGACGGTCAAGCGCTGAACCTGTTCGGCGAGTTCAACTACATCCGCCAGTTGGATGGCGACAGCACCTATCGGGTGACCGACACGCTGGGAGGCGAGTTCCCGGCGACCGATAGCACGACCTCCACCAACTCCTACCCCGACAACATGTTCGAAGTCGGTGGCGGATTCACCTACGCGGTTGCCGAAAACGCCGCCCTGTTCACGAACGTCGAATATGTCTGGGGTGACAACAGCACCGACGGTGTTGAAGGAACGGTCGGCGTCAGGATCGGCTTCTAACCAGCAGTTGCCGGCCGTTGCGTCTGCACCGGAGGCCGGAGGCAGTCACACCACCGGGGTCAGCAGCGGTCGGCCAGCGAAATGGGCGGCAAGATTGTCGCGCATAAGCTGGCCCATCGCCTGACGTGTCTCGACCGTGGCACTGGCCTGGTGCGGTTGAAGCACCACGTTCTCCAAGGCGTTGAACCGCGGGTCGTTGACGGGCTCGATCTCGAAGACATCTAGGGCGGCGCCAGCAATCTTGCCGTTTTCCAGCGCGTCCAGGAGCGCGGCTTGATCGACGGTGCTGCCACGGGAGATGTTGACCAGAAACCCGGATGGCCCGAGTGCGTTCAGGACGTCGGCGTTGACGATCTTGGCACTGCCGGCGCCGCCGGCGACGGTGACGATCAGAAAGTCGCTTTCCCGCGCCAACGCGACCAGATCATCGACATACCGGTAGGGCAGGTCGTCGCGCCGGGCGAGGTCGTGATAGGCGATCGACATGTCGAAGGCGGCGGCGCGTCTTGCGACGGCCGACCCAATCCGCCCCAGCCCGACGATGCCCAGCCTCTTGCCAAACAGCCGGGCGCCCAGCGGCATCGGCCCTTTGGACCACTTGCCCGATCGAACGTGGCCGTCGCCCCGCGGGATCTGGCGCGCGACGGCCAACAGCAGCGCAAAGCCGAAATCCGCCACGTCTTCGGTCAGCACATCCGGCGTGTTGGTCACCCGGACGCCGCGTTCGCGGGCGCAATCGATGTCGACAGCGTCGAAACCGACGCCGTAGTTCGCGATCATTTCCAGGTTTGGCAAGGCTTCGATGAGCGATCGCCACGCCCCGCGATCACCGCGCGTTGCGATGCCGCGTATCAAGTCCGCCCGCTCGGCGACAAACGCGTCACGATCCTCAGCCAACCAGTATTTGTGAACGGTGAAATCCCGCTCAAGCGGCTGAAGATCGGCATCGGGAAAGGGGCCGATGACTAGTAGATGGGGCTTGGACATGCACGCTCTCCGGCCAAAGAAACGCCCGACCGTGCCGTTGGACAGGCTTGCGGACAGGCAACGGGTAAACAGCCTTCAGCGATAACACAGAAGATCACGCAGCGCATTCAGGGCTTCTACAGCCCGCCGCGCGCAGCCTGAAACGCGCGTCCGTTGGCCATTGCTTGCACAGCCATGGCTGGATCGTTGTCGATCAAGCCACCTGATAGGCGCGCGCCGATTTCAGATAGCGGCCGAAGGCGTCGGCGTCGGGCGGCAGAAGCCGTTCAGCGAGCGGATTCCGACGCTTTTCGGTCGCTCCGATATCGGCCAGCAGCTCATCGAAATGGCGGAAGTGGTAGGGCGCGACACATTGACCGCCATAGACGCCGGCCGCAGGCCGCTCCTCGCGCCGCCAGTTCAGCATCATGTCGATATTGGCGCGCATTTCGTCCGCCGTTGGCTGGTGGGCCAACTGTCCGTCGGCGTAGCGAACCAGCCAATTGGCCGCCATTTCCGAACCCAGGACGGAACAAAAGCTGGAGTTGAAGCCGACAAAACCCATATCCGGCAGATCCGGGTTCGCGATCAGGCGATAGAGGCGGTAGAGGCCGTCGGGCGCAACCAACTTGTCGCGATACTCCGCCGGCAGGAAAGGCACGCCCAGTTTCCAGCCCACCGCAAGGATGGCCAGATCGGCCTCGACCCGCTCACCGCCGGTCATCACGATCGCGCCCTCTTCGTAATGGTCGAAGGTGCCGCGAATGGCCTTGATCCGGCCATCGGCGATCATCGAATAGAAGCCAGGCGTTGCGATCGGGGACGAACAGCTAACCGTGTCCTCGATCCGCTTGTTCGGCACCATGCCGCATTTCTTCAGCTTTAGTTGCGCCTTCAAAAGGCTCTCAAGCGCGCGCCAGTTGGCCCAGACAAAGGGCTTCGCGATCGCATGTTTGAACCGACCAAATGGGCCCATGCCCCAGGGCGGGAACATGTTCTCCTGAACCCGGATATACAGGATGCGCTTGAAGTTGATCAGGCCGCCGATGAAGTACGGCACGCGCCAAACCGGCTCTCGGTAAACGATGGTGACGGAAGAAGCGCCCGCCTCGACCGCGTTGACCGCGATGTCGGTCGCGGACTTTGAAAAGCCGAGCACGACGACCCGCTCGCCTTTCACAACCGAGGGATCGGTATATTCCGACGAGTGCATCACCGCGCCGCCGCCGGACCGGAACTCCTGCTCGCCCGGATGGCTGATCAGGTTCTTGTCGCTGAACTGGCCGGTGCAGACCGCGACAAAGTCAAAGTCTTCCGATCGCTGCTCACCATCGGCCGAGCTCAGCGTTACACGCCAGCCTGCCTGGCCATCATCGCGAAGATCGACCGTTTCGACATCTGTGTTGAAGTGCAGCAGGGGACGCAGCCCGTGTCGGTCGGCGTAGGCCCCAAGATAGGCGTGAACCTGCGGCCCTTTGGGCCATTCCGGATAGTGCGACGGCATGGCCATGTCGGTGAAACGGTAGAGATCCTTCGGGCTTTGGGTCTGGACATCGGGATACGATCGCGCCGGTTCCCAAACGCCACCCAGATCGCTGCTGCGCTCAACGATCGTTACCGAGTGCCCGGTCTCCTTGAAGGCCTTGGCAGCGGCCAGACCACTAACGCCAGCGCCGATGACACAGACGTTCTTTCTGCTGATTTCCATGGCGTGTGCTCCCTCTCGCCCGGTGCCGGCGGGCAGAGAGCGGGCGCACGCCGCCAATGCGTCGTAAAGCGACGCCCCTGCCCGCCGAGACGGGTATTGAGATTGCGATTAGTCGTTCGCGTCGGGTGGCAGGAAGTCGACCTCGTGGTCCGCCGATATCTTCACGACTTCCTCCGGGTCGGTGAGGTTGTCGATCCGGTCGAACAACGCCTCAAGCTTGCGGGCCGGCGAGACCCAGAACAAGGCCCGCGCCGGTTTGTCGGATTTGTTGAAGTAGCCATGCGGAATGCCGCGCGGCATGCGTACCAAGTCGCCCTCGCTGGCCTGCACCCACTCGCCATCCAGCTTCAGGTCCAGGGTCCCCTCTTGAACGAGAATGAACTCGTCCTGGGTGGGATGGACGTGCACGGGCACGAACTGTCCCGGTTCGCTGTTGGTTTCGAAGGCGAAGGTGCTGTCGCATGCCGCCTTCGGATAGTAGGTCTGGCCCAGGATGTTCCAGGTCTTGCCGTCCTGGCCCGTGCCGTTGCGGGTGATGCCCTTTGCGAGGTCCTTGCTCATGGTCCGGTTGCTCCCTCTTTTTCCATTCGGCTGTGCCGTCGCAGGGTCGGCCCCTCTTCGCGGGGAAACTCGACGATTGCCAGTGATCATAGAGAGATTTCGCCCCGCGACCGCGACGAAACGCCGGAACTGTCCAAAAAACGCAAAAAAGGAGGATAGATCGCAGCCAAAGGCATTTGGCGCCCGTCGAACTCTGTGGTCAAGTTGGGCATGCTTGCGGATCCGCACCGGGCGCGAAGGCTGCCGCTCGATCGTCACATCTTGTTTGAAACGCGTGACGTGGACGAGGCACGCGCGCGGGTCGCATCGAAGTTCTGCAGCCACCGCTTGGACCCAGGCGCCGATCATCGGCAATTCGCGGCTCGGCATCATCATGTGCGGGCGACGAAGATGTCGCTGAATTACATCAGCTATGGCGCCGATGTGGTGATCGATCCGGGCGCGTTGGAGACGTTCTATCTCATCCAGTTGCCGCAGTCCGGCATGGCCACCATCACCAACGGCAAGAAGACCTTTACCTGCAACCGAAAAACCGCGTCGGTCCTGGACCCGGATCGGCCGACCCGCATGACTTGGTGGCACGGCTGTGCCCACGCTCTCATTCAGATCGACCGGCAAACACTGCACGGTTTTGCCGAACGCCTGCTGAGGCGTGAACTGCCCGGCGGCATTGTCTTCGATCCGGTGATCGACCTGACTGACCGACGGCTCACTGGCTGGCGCTCGCTGGTCAGGCAGGTTTTTGCCGAAGGCACGGAGGGACGGCTGTCACAAAACGGCGCCGGACTGTCTCAGGCCTATCTCGAGCACACCTTGCTGGAACAGTTTCTGCGGTTCCAGCCAAGCAATATCAGCCCGTTCCTGGCCGGCCCGACCGGTCGCCCCGCCCCTCGCCACGTTCGGCTGGCCGACGACTTCATGCGTGCGAACGCCCACCGCGCCGTGTCGATCGGTGATCTGGCGGACGCGGCCGGCGTTTCGGTGCGGGCCCTTCAATATGCCTACCGGCGCCAGTACGACTGCACGCCCATGCGCGCGCTTGAGCGGGAACGCCTATGCCGCATCCGGTCCGAACTGCTGGAAAAGGCCGGCGCGGTATCGGTGTCGGCGACCGCAAGCAGATGGGGCTTCAGCCATTTCGGCCGCTTTGCCGCCAAGTACCGGCGCGAGTTCGGCGAACTGCCGCGCGAGACAGTCGCGTCCAGCTAGGCTCTCGGCGTCCCAACCCCAATTGCCGCGCAGTTGAGCGATGCCGTAGCCGGCCGCATAGAGGCGCCACAGCGATTGACCAAGACTGCGGTTGTCCTCGTTATCCCTTACCGCCGGACCGGGTGGCGGAGTTCAGGTCCGGTGCTGAGACGGCCGTGGGCTAAGCAAAGGCGTTGGACTGTCTCCAGGTCAACTGCCTCGCGGGCATCGTGCCTGACGGGGTGAACCTGGCGACGCTTCGCGAGACAGTCATAGAAACCTTGAAATTCGCCGCCGATCCATTTGAAAAAGACGGCATAAAGCTGTTGATTGAGCCCATCAACCCGATCGACATTCCCGGCTTCCACCCGAACAGCTCGCAGCGGGCGGTGGGATCGGACAATCTGTACCTGCAGCAATACGACGTTCATCATATGCAGATCGTCGAGGGCGATTTGGCCCGCACGATCGAGGCCGCCCTGCCCGCATCGCGCACATCCGGATCGCCGACAATCCCGGGCGGCATGAGCCAGGCAGTGGCGAAATCCACCATCCCTTCCTGTTCGATCACCTGGCCAGGATCGGTTGTCAAGGCTGGGTCGGCTGCGAATACCGGCTGTCCGTGGCGACGGCAGACAGTTTCGGCCGGATGCGTGGCCAATTCTACGTTACGAAGCCGCGCCTGAGCCCCTGATCGCGCTCAGCGTGGCAGACGGTGAGATCGCCTCGGGATCGACGATCAGTTCGATCAGGGCGGGCCGGCCCTCGGCAAGGGCTGCGTCGAAAGCCGCCGGGAAGTCTTCGGTTTTGCTCACCCGAGCCGACCAGGCGCCGTAGGCCACGGCCAGGGCGGCGAAATCCGGGTTCCTGAGGTCGGTGCCCAGGACGCGATCGGGGTAGTCCCTCTCCTGGTGCATGCGGATGGTGCCGTAGGTGCCGTTTTTCGCGACGATGAACACCACCGGCGCATCATATTGCACCGCCGTGGCCAGTTCCTGGCCGTTCATCAGGAAGCAGCCGTCACCATTGAAGCTGATGACCGAGCGTTCCGGCCGGGCAATCTTGGCGGCTACAGCCGCTGGAACACCGTAGCCCATCGCGCCGCTGGTCGGCCCTAGCAGCGTTCGATACCGGCGATACTGGTAGAAGCGCCCTACAAAAGCGGCGTAGTTGCCGGCCCCGGTCGTGATCACCGCGTCGTCAGGTACGGTGTCGGAGACATGCCGAACGACGGTGCCCAGATTGACCGAGCCCGGAACCCTGGTCGGCTCAAAGAAGGCTGCCTGGTCCGCGCGGGCCGCCGACAGCCACGCCGCCCATGCTGAGCCGTCGACGGGTGCCATCCGGCGCACGGCAGCCGCAGCCTGTGGCATGCCGGACATGATGGCCAGATCAGCCTGGTAGACCCGGTTCAACTCCTCGGCCCCTGGGTGAATATGAATGAGGGACTGACCAGGCGACGGTACCGATAGGTGGCTGTAGCCGGCGGTCGTGATCTCGCCCAAACGGGGGCCGATGGCCAAGAGCAGGTCGGCCTGCCGAAGCCGGTTGGCCAGGGCCGGGTTCAGGCCCAAACCGACCTGGCCGATATAGTGCGGGTCGCGATTGTCGAAACAGTCCGTGGCCCTGAACGAGCAGGCGACGGGCAGGCCGTTGGCATGCACGAACGCAGCGATGTCATCAACGGCCTCGGGCGTCCATGTGCCCCCGCCAAGCAGGGCCAATGGCCGTTCAGCCCGCGCCAGTCGCTCCCTCACGTCGGCGATCGACGCGTCGGACGGGCTTGCCTGGCTTGGCTTGTGAGGACGCAGCGTCTGTGCAGGCGCGTGATCGCGCAGCATGTCTTCGGGCAGGGCCAGAACCACCGGCCCGGGTCGTCCCGATGTCGCGGTATGGAACGCCCGCGAGACGAACTCCGGCACCCGGTCGGCGCTGTCGATTTGGGCGACCCATTTTGCCATCGGGCCGAACATGCGGCGATAGTCGACCTCTTGAAACGCCTCGCGCTCCATCATGTCGCGGCCGACCTGGCCGATGAACAGAATGACCGGGCTGGAATCCTGAAAGGCGGTGTGGATGCCGATCGACGCGTTGGTGGCGCCCGGCCCGCGCGTCACCATGCAGATGCCGGGTCGGCCGGTCAGCTTGGCGTAGGCGTCGGCCATGTTGGCCGCCCCGCCCTCTTGCCGGCAGGTGATGAACCGCAGCACGTCCTGGCGGTCGTACAGCGCGTCAAGGACGGCGAGATAGCTCTCGCCCGGGACGCCGAAGACAAGGTCAGCCCCGTTGGTCACCAGACCGTCGACCAGTAGTTCGGCACCGGTGCGTAGAGAGTTGCTCATGAGGCGCGTCGGATCAGCGGGATATCGATGACCCAGCTATATCACAGCAAAACGGGGACGGTTAGAGACCGTCCCCGCATGCCAGGTTCGATGGTGCCGGGCTACTTGCCGCCGCCGCCACCCGCGCTGGTGACGGTCAGCGCGTACGTGCCCACCCCGCCTCCAAAGGCGCTGGCGCCGATATAGTAGGTCGCGGGCGCACCGACAGACAGCCGCAACTGGCTGTTCAGGTTTTGGCCACCATCGTCATTGCGATCGATTTCGAAGCCCTGGGCATTGTACAGCACCAGGTAGGGGTCGCTGAGCGACCCCATGCCCGTTGCCTGCCCCTCGAGATCGATGACGTAGTTGCCGGGCTGGAGCTGGATCCAGAACCAGTCCTCGTCGTTCGGGCTTTCAAGCTCGCCATAGACCGTGCCGTTGACCTGTGCCTGACCGACGGTCGAGGTGTCGGAGGCGTAGTCGTCGCGGACGACCGGTGCGCCGACTTCGACGGACAGGGTGTAGCTGCCCGTGTAGTCGGCGAAGGCGCCGGCCGCGATGTAGTGTGTGCCCGACATCCGCGGCGTAAACGAAATCGCCGAGTTCAGGCCTTGGCCATCATCGTCGTTGCTGTCTATGAACTGGCCATTGCCATCATAGAGCTCCAGATACGGGTCGGGCAACGAGCCACCACCGGCCGAGTTGCCGAGCTGGCGAATGATGACGGGCTGTCCGGCGTTCAGGTTTACCGCAAACCAGTCGGTGTCACCTGGGCTGTCGATTGAGCCGGAAACCGGCCGGCCGATACCCACAAACCCGGTGGTCGACATGTCGGCCGGATAGTCGTCCGGCTGGCCCGGCACTGCCGACAGCAGATAGGTGCCCGTGCTTTCGCCGAAGCCCTCCGCCGACAGATAATAGGTGCCGGCAGCCGGCGCGATAAAGGTCAGCAGGCTGTTCCAGCTCTCGCCGCCATCATCGTTGTAGGCGACCTCGTTGCCGAACTGATCGAAAATGGCCAACACGGGATCAGGCAGCGTCCCCGCCCCGGTCGGCTGGCCTTCCAGCGACACCTCAATCGCCTGACCGGCGCTGAGCTGGATGGCGAACCAGTCCGTGTCGTCGATCTGCTCAAGAGTACCGGATACGGAGCCGCCGACGGAGAGGAACCCGGTGGTCGAGGGATCGCCCGCGTAGTCGTCGCTGGGGCCTTTGCCGCCGACCTGTGCCGGCGTCGCGTCATCCACATAGAGCGTGTAGCTGCCCGTGGATGCGCTGAAGGCCTCGGCCGAGACATAATAGGTGCCGTCGGATGGCGCGGTGAACGATAGGGCGCTGTTCAGCCCCTCGCCGCCATCATCGTTGCGGTCGAGCTGGTTGCCAAACTGGTCGTAGACCACCATCAGCGGGTCGTTCAAACTCCCGCCGCCGGTGGCCGACCCTTCAAGCGACAGATCGACCGTCTGCCCAGCGGAGAGTTGCAAGGCGAACCAATCGGCGTCGTCCGCCTGTTCGATAACGCCGGTGGCAAACCCGTCAACCCCGACGAAGCCTGGCGTCGACGAATCGGCCGGGTAGTCGTCCGCGACAGGCGGCGGAGCCGCAGCACCTGGCGCTGCGGAGAGCAGGTAGGTGCCGCTGGCGCCGGCGAAGCCCCGCGCCTCGACGAAGTAGACACCCGAGGCCGGCGCGGTGAAGCTGAGCTGGCTGTTGTAGCCTGAGCCGCCGTCGTCGTTGCTATCGACCTGGTTGCCGAACTGGTCGAAGATCGTCAGATACGGGTCGGACAGCGTGCCCTGACCAGTATCCTCGCCCTGAAGGTCGAAGATGACGGTTTGACCCTGGGACATCGAAATGGCGAACCAATCCTCGTCGCTGGATTCCTCCAGGTTTCCAAGGACGCTGCCGCCAACGCCGATCTGGCCTGCAGTACCTGTATCACTGGAATAGTCGTCCACGACCGTCGGCGCTTGAGGTGCCGCCACCTGTGCAGAAAGTCGATAGGTACCGGAGTTGCCGCCGAAGCCGCGTGCCTCGACGTAGAAGGTACCCGTGGAGGGCGGAGTGAACTCCAGACGGCTGTTGAAGCCGTCGCCACCATCGTCATCGCGGTCAAGCTCGTTGCCGCCGAAGTCAAAGACGGTCAGATAGGGATCGCTTAGTGTTCCCTGTCCGGTCGGGTTGCCTTCGAGGCTCAAAACGACCGTCTGGTCCTGGGACAGATTGATGGCGAACCAGTCGGTGTCGTTGGCGGCTTCCAGATTGCCGCCAACGCTGTCGCCCAGGTTCAACCGGCCGGTTGTTTCCGGCCCGCTCGGGTAGTCATCACCCGCGTCGGCCACCGGCGGCTGGATGGGCTGAACTGCCTGCAGCCCCTGTTGAGCGGACAGGCGATAGGTGCCGCTGTTGCCGGCAAAGCCGCGCGCCTCGACATAGTATGTGCCGGCGCTTGGCGCCGTGAAGTCGAGCTGGCTGTTGAGGCCGTCGCCGCCGTCGTCATTGCGGTCGATCTCATTGCCCGCTGCGTCGTAGATCGTCAGGTAAGGATCGCTGAGCGTGCCCTGGCCCGTCGGATTGCCTTCAAGATCGAAGATCACCCGTTGGCCCTGGGAGAGGTCGATGGCGAACCAGTCTTCGTCGCCGTCGCTCTCCAAATTGCCGGTCACGCTGCCGCCCACGGTCAGCTGGCCGCTAGTGGCCGTACTCGCCGGATGGTCATCAGCGGTCGGCGTTGAGGGCGCCTGTGCTGGAGCCACGTCCGCGATGTCGCTCTGTGCGGCCGCGGACAGCCGATATGAACCGGTGGCACTGCCAAAGGCGCCGGCGCCGACATAGTAGGTACCCTCGTCAGGAGCAGTGAAAAGGAGCTGGCTGTTCAAGCCCTCACCGCCATCATCGTTCCGACCGAGCTGGACACCGTTTGCGTCGTAGACGGCGACCAATGGATCGGACAGCGTGCCCTGGTTGGTCGGCGCGCCTTCCAAATCAATGAGGATCTGTTGGCCGGGCTGCAGGTAGATCGCGAACCAATCGCCGTCGCCGGATGTTTCAAGCTCGCCATACGAACTGCTGCCAACGGCCAACTGCCCGGACGTTGCAGCTGTTTCCTCGAAGTCGTCCGTCGGGGCCGCCGCCTCCGACGCCGTCAAGCCTTGTGAGAACGTCAGCAAGAAGTCGCCGGTCGCGCTGCCGAACGCACTGACAGAAAGCAGGTAGTCGGCAGTAGCCTCCGGCGTAAAGACCAGGCTGGCGTCCAGGCCGTCGCCGCCGTCATCGTCGCGCGCCACTTCATTTTGTGCGGCATCCATCAAAACGGCCAACGGGTCGCCAAGCGTGCCTGCGTTGGTCGCCTGGCCCTGAACGTCGAACGTGTAGGTCTGGCCGGCGTCAAGTTGAACCTGGAACCATTCAGCATCGCCGGCGTCTTGGATCTGACCGATGACCTGTTCGCCGACGATCAGCGGAATCGGGTCCGCCGCCGTATCGCCCGTTCCCTGTGCCAACGCCGGCACGGCCACCGTCATCGACCACGTCAACGCTGTTCCCACTGCGAGTTGTAACCGCACGGACCTATCCTCCCTGAGATGCTGTCAAGAACTTAGCGGCATCGCCGAAACTACGATGCCAGTTGGATGAAACCTAGAGCAAGCCGATGATGGCATCGAATTGCTCCGGGTTGGTGAACGTGAGAGCGCCAACTGGGTCACGCTGCAATCGCATGGTTGCGACATGCCACGGTCCAGCCGCCCTGTTCAAGACGGTTGCGCACCCGGTCGGCCAAGGCGACCGCGCCGGGCGTATCGCCGTGGACGCAGATTGTATCGATCGCGACCGGCACCTTGACGCCGTTGATCGAGGTGACCGCCCCCTCTTCGACCATGGCCAGCACCCGGTCGGCCGCCACCGCCGCATCGTGCAGAACCGACCCCGGTTTGGCGCGCGAAACGAGGCTGCCGTCATCTTCGTAGGCGCGGTCGGCAAAGATCTCGCGGGCCAGCGGCCTGCCCGACGCCTCGGCGGCGACCTCAAGCTCGGTCGCTGGCAACACGTACCACACCAGCTTCGGATCGGTCTGGGCAATCGCCTGACCTATGGCATCGGCGGCCGGGCGATCCGCCATCGCCCGATTGGACAGCGCGCCGTGGGCCTTCACATGGCCGATCGGATGATCAAGTGCCGCGGCAATCGCGGCAAGCGCGCCGATCTGATAGGTCACGTGCCAAATCAAATCGTCCGGTTTTTCGCCGGGCAGCGCACGGCGGCCGAACCCCCACAGGTCGCGATAGCCGGGATGGGCGCCGATCGCAACGCCCTCGGCCTTCGCGCGTTTGACAGTTTCAGCCATGATCAACGGATCGCCGGCATGAAAGCCGCAGGCCACATTAGCGCTGCTGACGATCTTCAAGATCGCCTCGTCGTCGCCCATCCGCCAATCCCCGAAGGACTCGCCGAGATCGGCGTTAAGATCCACGCTGTTGCCCATGCCGCTGTCGTCGCCTATCCATGCTTCACCACAAGAGGACGAGTGTCCGTCAAACCCTCGTCAATCCCAAGCCGAAAGCGACGATGACCGCAACTGAGCCGAACACAACGCATTTTGACCGGCCTCGGTTCCTCATTGCCGGCGACAGCGTGCTGATGGTCCAACTCGGCGATGTCATCGATGCGGGATTGAGCGAGACCGTTCTGGCCCTGGACGCGGCACTCAAGGAGAGGGCGCCGGACGGGCTGGTTGAGATCATACCGGCCTATACGGGGCTGTCGATCCATTACGACCCTCTGGTCCTGGCACCCGACCGGCTGAAGGATCTGGTGCTGTCGCTCGCAGACGACCGACCTGACGGCGTTCAGGCCCATCGGCGATGGATCTTACCAACGGCCTATGGCGGCGCTTACGGGCAGGACCTCGGGTCGCTGGCCGCAGAGCACGACCTGACCGCGGACGACGTCATACGGCGCCACAGCCAAGCGGATTATCGGGTCTATATGCTCGGCTTCATGCCGGGCTTCGCCTTCATGGGCGGCCTCGACCCGGCATTGGCGACCGAGCGGCTGGCCTCGCCCCGGCCCAAGGTGCCGGCCGGCAGCGTTGGCATCGGCGGGGCGCAGACCGGCATCTTTTCGATCGCAGCACCGTCCGGATGGCACATGCTGGGCCGGTCGCCGGTGCGCGTCTTCGACCCCAACCGCGCGCAACCCTTCCTGCTCGCCGCCGGCGATACCGTGCGGTTCGAGCCCATCGATCATGGGGACTGGGAGGCGCTGGACCGCCGGGCCGAAGCCGGCGATCCGCTGGTAGCACCCCTCACATGACCCGCGCGCTCTACGTCATTCAGGCCAGCCCTTTGACCACGCTGCAAGACGGCGGACGGCGCGGATACCAGCGCTTTGGCGTGCCGGTCGCGGGCGCGATGGATCGGACGGCGTTTGCCATTGCCAATCGTCTGGTCGGCAATGCGCCCGATACGGCGGCGATCGAGATCGCGGTAACCGGCGCGCGGCTGCGTTGCGGTGGCGGCGCGATCACCGTGGCGGTGGCGGGTGCGGCTGGCTTGACGATCGATGGCGTGGCGCAAGGGAGTTGGCGGTCGGCCGTGCTTCACCGCGGCCAGACCGCGACCGTGCTGCCGGAACGAGACGGCATGTTCGGTTATGTGGCCGTTGCCGGCGGGTTCGATCTGCCGCCCGTGTTCGGCAGCCTGTCGACCCATCTTCGGTCCGGCATCGGACCGTTCGACGGTGCCGCTTTGAAAACCGGCGATGTCCTGCCCGTCGGCCCGGATGCCACGGATCAACCGACCAGGTACTTGCCCGAGCCGCCAGTGCGCGAGAAACGGCCCACAATCCGTGTCGTCCTGGGTCCTCAGGACGACTTCTTCGACGACCGTACGCGCGCCCGGCTGATCGAGGCGCCCTATCGCATCGGTCGCCAGTCCGACCGCATGGGTTTTCGCCTGGAGGGCCAGGCGCTGGCCACAAGAGGGGCGGCCAACATCATTTCGGAAGGCATCGCGCCGGGCAGCATCCAGGTGCCAGGCGATGGTCAGCCGATCGTGCTGATGGCCGATCGGCAAACGGTCGGCGGCTATCCGAAGATCGCCACGGTCATTAGCTGCGACATGGACATCTTGGCCCAGGGCCGACCAGGCACCGAGATCCAATTCAAGGCGGTTTCGCTGGCCGACGCCATCGAGGCGCGGCGGCACCATCGGGACCGGTTGGCGGCAATCGACAGCCAGCTTCTGCCGATCCAAACAGCGTAACGGTTGATTGGCGCCCGACGTTGGGGATAGACCTGCCTGAGGCGGCTGCCCATATCGCGGTTGCGGGACTGTAAGCGAAGGGACAGCAATTAAGTCATGGCGGACAAAGCGCTTTACGACACGTTGGGGGTTAAGCCGTCGGCATCGGACGACGAGATCAAACGCGCCTATCGCAAGCTCGCCAAGACCCACCATCCCGACCTCAACCCCGACGATGCCGAGGCGGAAAAGCGCTTCAAGGAGGTCTCAGCCGCGTTCGCCATACTCGGCGATGAGGACAAACGGCGGCGCTACGACGCCGGCGAGATCGACGAAAGCGGAGCGGAACGGCCCGAACATGCCTTTTATCGCCAGCAGGCCGGCGGGCCGGGTGGTCAAAAGTATCAAAGCTGGCACACCTTTCAGGACAGCGGGCCGGACCTGTCATCCGTGTTCGACGACTTGTTCGGCGGCCGGGCCGCCCGCGGCCGGCGCGGTCCAATGCGGGGTGCGGACGTGAACTATTCCATGGAGGTGGAGTTCCTGGATGCCGCCAAGGGCGTGACCACGACCGTGACCATGCCCGACGGCAAGCAACTGCGCGTCAAGATCCCACCCGGCACACGCGACGGCCAGCGCCTGCGCCTGAAGGGCCAGGGTCAAGCGAGCGGTGGCGGCGCACAGGCGGGCGACGCCTATGTCGAGATCCGTCTGAAGCCTGACGCGCTGTTTACCACCGACGGCAATGATGTTCATGTCACCATCGGAATCGGGATCGACGAGGCCGCGTTAGGCGCAAAAGTGCCCGTGCCGACGATCGACGGTACGGTTATGGTCACGGTCCCCAAGGGCGCTAATTCAGGCCAGACGCTGCGCCTAAAGGGCAAGGGCCTGAAATCGGGCGATACGCGCGGCGACCAGCTTGTCCATCTCGACGTCGTAATGCCCGAGACAATCGACAGCGAGCTCGCCGAGTTCCTGTCGGAGTGGCGCGAGCGCCACGCCTACGACCCGCGTCTGAAGCGCCGCGAACGGGCCAAGGCGGGAGCCGGGACATGACCATGGTCATCAAGGGCACGCGAGCCGTCGTCAAGGTCGTCACGGACTTGGACGCGACTGTTCTGGAGACCAGCCTAGCGGAGCATTGGGTCGTTCCGGTTTGGCAAGATGACGAGCCGCATTTCGACGAGGTCGATGTCGCCCGGCTGCGGCTGATTGTCAGCCTGAAACGCGCCTGCGACATCGACGACGAGGCGTTGGGCGTTGTCCTCTCGCTGCACGATCAACTCATGGGTGCGCGCCAGCAACTTCGCGCCATGGCGAGTGCGGTCGCCACGTTGGACGAGGCCACCAGGACCGCCATCGCCAAGGCCTGCCGCGACGCCTTGCCTGATTAGCTGGGTCGCTGCTGCCCACTTCCTATGAGGAACGCTGTCGTATCGCGCCATCCATAGCCAAACTCGGGCAGAACTAGCAGCCCCTGCCAAAGCTCCTTACGGCCGCCCAGACGCTCAGCTCCCAGGGTCTCGTAGAAGAGCTGGGCCGGCCTGTTCTCCGCCAGGACCCAAAGGCAGAGGCCATTAAGACCGCGCCGTTCGAGCGAGCGCCCCATTGCCTGCATGAGCGCCGTGCCAATGCCCCGCCGCTGAACGGCACTGCTGACATAGAGCGCGTAGATCTCGCCCTGAAACCCGGCCCCATGAAGGGTCCGGGATCGCTGCTGACCGCAGGAACCCAGGCCCAAAACCACGTCCGCGCGATCACCGGCAATAAAGAGCTCGTCGACGCCCCTTTTTTCGGATCGTGCAATGACGTGCGACCATTGGGCCGCCCGGCGGCGCACCGATAGGCGCGCCAACATCGGCGGCGGCAGGATGTCTCGATAGGCTTCGCGCCAACAGGCCACATCGGTCTCGGCGATCGCCGGCACATCCGACAATTTAGCCGGCCGGATGGTGAACCCGTGGCCGCTTTGCGTCATTCGGACCCGCGCTGAAAGGGAAACTGCCGAATCATGACAAAGGGAGCACCCGGCCGTGACTGATAAAACAGGCTCAGCCGATCGACGCGATGTGTGGTTTGACCCAGCGGTGCCATGAGGCGCTGAAGGATTGGGGCGACGTTATCCCTCATCTCTTCGGGCAGGCTTCCGGTCAGCGTCATATGAAACAGGAAATCCTCGCACACATAGGGATAGCCCCAACGATCGAGATGGTCGCGCTGCCGTGCCGTCAGTCGTTCCGGGCGGCGCTTGGAGCGTTCCGCCGCCGTCAACGGTGCGCGGAACCTGTCGAGGTCAATCACGCAACGATCGGCCAACGCGCCCATTTCGATTGAAGGCTCGCCCAGACACAGCGCAAGAAAGCCGCCCAAGGCGGTAACCCGTAGCGGCGGCAGCGCAAAGGGCACCAAGCCCGACGCCAAGTCCGCGACCGCCTGCTCCAGCGTTTCACGGCGTTCTCCGGCCGCAAGACGAAACGGCGCCTTTAGTGTCGCGTGGAAGCCATAAGTCCGGGGCATCGCCGTGACTTTGCGCCAGACATCGCAAGGAACCCCGGGCTCAAGATCTTTAGGCGGCTGTCCCACGTCGGTCCCCGCCTCGACGGATCGACCTAGCCACGCCTGGCCGAGTTTGGCGAGCAGCGATGTTGGCTCCGGAAAGAAGTAGATGGCATAGCGATCGGCGGCGATGTCGGTCATATGGGCATTCTGCCGAGATCGGCCGGTCGTGTCAGCGTTGGCGACACCGGGGCGGCTGGCGGGCACCCGCGCCGGCCGCTATGGTGGTCTAGACAGCGATCCAACCGGATCAATCAATGGACCGCCTGCCCACCCCATCCATCCAAGGCGATTGCAATCGACATCCGCCTTTACGAGCCACAGCACAGTAAGGAGACGCAGACGATGAAACCAAGGTCTTTTGCATGCACACTCGCCATGGGCTCCGGACTTGCCGTTTTGACCATAGCTCCGGCCCTGGGCCAGCAGGGCCAGGAAATCGCCGGCGTCCCCAATATCCCGCGCGGCGACGTCGCATTCGAGGACTGCCTTGGTATGGCGATCGCCACGGTCGCCGGAGACGTGCGCGCTGTTGAGTTCAAGTCCGAAGAGGGTGTGCCCCGCTACGAGTTTCATATCGTGTCGTCCGCCAACGGAACCGAGTGGAACGTCGACTGCAACGCCTCCACCGGCTTCGTGGAGCATATCGAGCGACATCTCGATCCCAGCGGGGATGAGTTCACCTCGCAGGCCACGATCGATCAGTCAGAGGCAGATGCAACGGCACTGGCGTTAGCGCCGGGCCAGATTGTCCATCGTGAATGGATCCTGAACCAGGAAGGCCACGCCATCTACGTGCTTGATATTCAGACCGATACCGGCATCGAGATCAAGGTCGAGGTACGCGCCGACAATGGCGACATTCACGGCTTCAACCCGGAGTACTGGGAAATCGGCGAGATAGGGGACTAGATGCCACTGCCTGGGACACCCCGTCGGACCGGGTTGGCCACGCCGGCTTTGGACGCACAGCTGCTACACCGAGCCAACCCGATGGCCGCCAACCGGTTCCATGGCGACTTGGCCTCGTTCGAGGGCCTCGGGTAGTTCGGCTGACGAGCCCGCAGCGGCACGAGCGACCAGCGTGCCAATTTGGTCCATGACCTTGTCCGCGGCGTATCGTTCGCGATAAAATGCCTTGCCGTTTGCCCCGATCTGCGCAGCGAAATCGCGATCCCGGTGCAACCGCTGGATCGCGGCGACGAACTCCCGCGTCGAATGGGCGTAGAGCGCATTTCGTTCGTGGGTGAGATTAAGTCCCTCCGCACCAAGACGGGTCGAAACGACCGGCACACCGCGATACATGGCCTCCAGGATCTTGAGGCGCGTGCCGGCACCAACGCGCAGCGGAACGATCAAGCACAGCGCGTCCTGGTAGAGCGTGTCTGTATCGGGGAGATTTTCCGAGACGGTGACATTGGGGCTGTCAGCGGTTATCCGCGTGAAATAGTCGTCCGTCGACCGGCCAGCCACATGGACGCGAAGTTCGGGGCTTTCCTTTTGCAGCATCGGTGCGATTTTGCGGATTATCTGCTTCGCGGCGCCCCGGTTTGGCCCGTAGGTAAACGCGCCAACAAAAACGACGCTTCGATTGCTTGCCTCTGCCGCGACCCACTGCTTAGGTGGAGGACCGTCTCGATGATAGGTATTCGGGACGACGTGAATCTCCTTGCCCGCGGCTCTCTTCTCGAGGAGTTTCGCTTCGCGGTCGCTGCAGACGAGAATCTTGCGCGCCTGGCGGAAATGAAAATCCTCGTTCTTCCTGACGCTGCCGAGACCTAGCAACTGCTCTTTTAGAATGCGCGGATTGAGGAGTGACAGCGGTTGCCGGAGCTGCAGCCGAAAAAATCGCCGGTAAAGCTCCGACTCGATGTTGTGCATGTTGACCACTATGGCTGCATCGTGAACCTGGTGCGCCACATCCAGCAGGTCGCCGAACCAGATACCTTCGGCAACAATCACGTCGGGGCGCGCATCCCGCAGGTGCTGGCGCCAGCGATCAATTTCGTCTGCGGTGAAACCTAAGTGAAATGGATCGTGCCCTTGATAACCTTTGAACACCTGATCCTGGGTGCGTTGCCCCAGTTGAACGTATGTTGCCCCCGCAAAATCCTCCGACCAGGTTGCTGGTGCGGGGCCGGCAGCACCCACGACGTAGACCGCATCGAACCGGTTGGCGAGAGCTCTTACCGTGAGTCCGGCACGTATATCGCCGCCGATCATCGGTCGGGCCAGGTTCGACACACTTAGAACGGAGCATGTGGCCAATTGCTATTCCTTCGCACTCGTGAGACCGGCCCATCCAACGCATGACCGGATAAGTTGCAGAAGTGACGACGCCTGCTTGGGCCTCTGGTCACGCTTGAGCCAGCCTCATGCGTCAGCAGGCATGCATTGCGGCGGCCCCAGTGATAAGGTAGAAAAAGAAATCTGCACTCAACAAAATCTGCATTGCGGGCCTGCGCCTGCTTTCGCCGCCGCGAGCTTAGGTCATGCGTTCCGATGGCTTGGACCTTAAATCCAGTGCGAGCAGCACTGAAGGCGTTTCCGGCCCCCAATAGTGAGGTGTCTCGGCCACGGCTTGGAAGCCACATGCACGATAGAAAGCGCGTGTCTGTGCGTAGAACCGGTCCGGGTGCGACGGACCCAAGGTGCGCACGAGAAGTCTTGTAGCGGGCCTACATCGAGACACCGTCGCCGCGGCATCGACAAGCTGCCGTCCAATCCCTCGCCGATGCCATTCGGGCCTCACCGCCAGGACGACAATCTCGGGGTCTTTCCCAGACGCGGTTTCCAAGGACAGAAAACCGGCAATTGTGCGGTCCATGATGGCGACCAGCATGGCCAACGTCGTGGCGCTTTCGGCATATGCGTTGACGGCTTCGGAACGGCCAAACCATTCCGGAAGCCGCAGCAGCATTCCCCGACAGATCTGTCTGCGGTGCGTCGTCTGGCATCGTACATCGACCGCTAGACTGGCCATCGGTGCTAGCTCCGCGCGGCACGCCCGGCGATCAGTGTTGCCGCGATGATGACGCCGGCCCCGGCCCAGGTCGTCGGGTCGGGCCAGTCGCGCCAGATTAGAACGGCGAACAGCACACCCCAGATAAAGGGCGTGTAGCCGAACGGTGCAAGCTTCGACGCTGGCGCGATTTGGAAGGCCCGGGTCAGCAGCAACTGGCTGAACGCGCCACAAACCGCGACGCCGGCCAGCATCGCCCATTCATGCGCCCTGGGCCACGGAATCGGCCGTCCCTGAAGTTCGCCGATGAGCGCCAAGACCAGGGCGACGGCGCCAGTGCCGATCAACCCCCAGACAACCAGCGCCTCGGTCGTTTCCCCAGCCACGGGCCCCCGGACCATCAACAAGGCAACAGCGTAGAAGACGACGGCGGTGAAGGCGGCGCCGGCATGGAGAAGCGAGACCGAGCCCTCTTCGCTCGCCACCACGGCCGGCAAGTCGATCGCCAGCAAGATGCCGGCGAACCCCGCCAGCGCGGCCAGCCAGCCAAGCGCGCCGGCCCGTTCGGCCAGGAACAGGGCGGCAAGACCGATCATGATGATCGGCATGCTGAAGGTGATGACGTACGCAACGGGCAGCGTGAGATCGCTGAGCGACCAGAAGAACAAAGCCGTGCCCAAGCCGAGCAGCACCGACCGAATGATGACGTATCCCCAGCGCTGCGGCCGCATGCGCCCCCAGCCCCCGCGCGCGACGGTCAGCGGCGCGACGATCACGATTGCGCCGAGGCTGCGCGCCAGCAGCATGGCCACCGGTCCGGGCCGTTCGCTGCCCAGCTTGACCAGCACGTCCATCACCGCCGTGGCGGCAAGCGCGACGCAGAACAGCACCGCACCCCGGACGACCATCCGGCTGTCGTCTTGCTGATCGCTCAATCGGCACCCCGCAGTCGCGGGTCGAGCGCGTCTCTCAGCCCGTCGCCAAGCAGGTTGAAACCGAAGGAGGCCAACAGGATCGCCAAACCCGAAAAGACGCTGTCCCAGGGCGACAGCAGCAGATACTCGCGCGCCTCCGACAGCATCCGCCCCAGCGATGGGGATGGCGGCTGGCTGCCGATACCGAGGAATGACAAGGATGCCTCAACAAGGATGGCGGTCGACAGCGACAGGCTGGCCTGGACCAGGATCACGCTGGTCAGATTGGGCAGGATGTGGCTGACGATGATGCGGCCCGTGCCGGCGCCGATCGCGCGCGCACCCTCGACATACTCCGTCGCGGCGACGACCAGCGTTGGGCCGCGCAACAGCCGGGCAAAGATCGGGATGTAGACGATGCCGATGGCGACCGCCGTGGTCACCGCGCCCGGGCCCAGGATGGCGATGATGCCGATGGCCAGCAGGATGATCGGGAACGCGAACAGCACGTCCATCAGGCGCATGATCACCCGATCGGTCCAGCCGCGATAAACGGCAGACAGGATGCCAAGCGCGCCACCGATCAAGAGCGCGATCGCCACCGCGCTGGCGGCAATGGCGAAGGAGGCGCGGTAGCCATAGAGAATGCGAGACAGGATATCGCGCCCGAACCGGTCGGTGCCAAGCCAATGCGCGGCGCTCGGCCCCTGCATGCGGTCCAGGATCGACTGGGCCAGCGGGTCGTAGGGCGCCAGCAACGGCGCGAAGACCGCCAACAGCACCTGCAGCGCGACAAGCGTACCGCCAACGATCACCAGCGGGTGACGCGGCAGCAATCGGCGACGATGACCAGGGATCGAAGCCGCGCTCATTTCAGGCTGATCCTGGGGTCCAGGGCCGCATAGAGCAGGTCGATCAGAAAGTTGATCAACACAAAGGCCGTCGTAACCAACAGGATCGAGGCCTGGACAAGCGGATAGTTCCGCTCGGCGATCGCGCCGATCATCAGGCGGCCGAGGCCCGGCAGGGCGAACACCTGCTCGACCACGATGGCGCCGCCGAACAGATAGCCGGCATAGATGCCGACCGCCGTGACGAACGGGATCAGCGCGTTGCGTAGCGCGTGGCGGAACACGACCCTTGTGTCGGGCACGCCCTTGGCGCGGGCGGTCCGAATGTAATCCTGACCCAGCGCGTCCAGCATTGCTGAACGGGCGATGCGCGAGAGCGACGCCAGCACGGGCACCGCCAACGCGATGGTCGGCAGCATCAGCCGCGCCAGGTTGCCGAGCGGGTCTTCCGAAAACGGCACCCAACCGATCGAGGGGAAGGATGGGAACAGAATGAAGAAAAGATAAATCAGCAAAGCACCGAGCCAGAAGTTTGGCACGGTCACGCCGGCGATTGTCACCACCCGAATGGCATAGTCGGCAAAGGAGCTGCGGAAATAGGCCATGGCACAGCCGGCCGGGATTGCCAGCGCCACGGACAGGGTCATGGCCAGCAGGCTGAGTTCCAAGGTCACCCAGATGCGTGCGCCGATCTCCTGCGTGACCGGCACCCCGGTCCACAGTGAAGTGCCGAGATCGCCGTGCAAGAGGTCGCCGAGCCACGAGATGTACTGCTCGATCAGCCCCCGATCGAGACCCAGACGCTGGCGCACCAGGGCAATCTGTTCGTCCGTCACCTCGGCATTGGCGCCGAGCATGATTTCGACGGCGTCGCCCGGGATCAGCCGGATCATCAAAAAAGCGACGACCGAAACCCCGAACAGGACAAACACAAGGTCGCTGAGGCGAACCGCGAGATAGCGCGCCATTGCTTACTCTTGGCGTGGAATCAGCGGTGCCGGCAACCCGGGAGGAAGGATCACCGGCACCGTATCAAGGTGCGCCGCGGCGCGATTGCTCGCGCGTCGCAGCGCCCCCCATTGGACCGATCGTCACTGAGCCACGCTGGTCTGGCGCAGATACCGTGTCGAGCGGTCACCAACCACTTCATACCCTTCTACACCCTCGGTGGTAGCAGTGTACAGGTCGCCGTACGCCAAATGCGCGATTGGCCCTTCGCAGGCGAGCTTCTCCTGCAGTTGGGCGTAGATCGCCTCGCGCTCCGACGGATCAACCTCACTGCGCCCCGCTTCCAGCCACTCGTCGACCTCCGCGTCGGTATAGTTGAAGACGTTGGTCGAACCGCCTGAGTGGAAGGTGCGGTAGAGATAGCCGTCCGGATCGGTGCGGCCGCCATTCAGGCTGGCAAAGGCCTGGAAGTTGGAGTTGCGCCAATCCTGTACGAACGTGCCCTGCTCCTGCACGTTCAAGGTCACGTCGAACCCGGCCTCGTTCAACTGGGCCTGGACGACCTGGGCGGCATCGACCACGGTCTGGAGCGAGCCGAGCACGTTGATGGTGAACGCCACCGGATCGGTATAGCCCGCCTCGGCCAGCATCTGCTGGGCGGCCGCCGGATCGCCGCCATAGCAGCTAAACTCCGCAACCGGCAGCGCCCATTCCTCAAGCGCCGGCGACAGCGGGCCACCCGGCTCCGCCTGGCCGAAATAGACCGCCTCGACCAGTTGGTCGCGGTTGATGCCCATATTGACCGCGGCGCGCACGGCCGGGTCGTCAAACGGTGCCTCCGCGACGTTCATGCCGATCAGGCTGTAGGCGAGATCCGCTGTCTGCAGCAGCGTCACATTCGGCGTGGCCTGCAAGGTGACGGCCGTGGCGCTGTCGATGTTCGGCAGCATGTCGTAGGTGCCAGTCGACAGGCCGACCTGACGCGTCGACGCCTCCGGCACGATGTTGAAACGCACCGCCTCGACCAGCGGCAGCTCGCTGTCCCAATAGTCTGCGAACGCCGTCAGCTCGATATAGGTGTCGGGCACCCATTCGCCGAACTGGAACGGGCCGGTGCCGACCGGCTGGCGCTGCAGATCGACGCCGCTGGAGCCGTCCGCCACTTCCGACGGCACGATGACGACGGTGGTCAACTCGCTGAGCAGGGCCGCCGCCGGGGTGCTGAGCGTCAGTGTCACTTCGTTGTCGCCGGTTGCGTCGACGTTCTCGACCATGTCGATGCGGCTGGCGAGCGGCGAGCCGGTGGCCTCGTCCTGCACGCGCGTGAAGGTCGCGACGACATCGGCGGCATCGAGCGCACTGCCGTCATGGAAGGTCACCCCGTCGCGCAGGGTAAAGACATAAGTCAGCCCGTCTTCCGAGACCGTCCAGCTTTCAGCCAGGGCCGGGATGACCTGCAAGCCGGAGTCGGTCGCCGTCAGCCCTTCATAGATCGGGCCGGTGATCAGCGTGGTCGAAAAGGCCGTCGCCACGTGCCGGTCCAGGCCAACCGGCGACTGGTCGGTCGCCACCTGCAACGTTTGGGCCGACGCGCCGACGGCTACGAGTGCAAGCGCGGTTGCGGCCGACGCCAACATGACGGATCGAAACACTGTCATTTTCCCCTCCCCTTAAATCGATGAACTCGGATGATGAAGACAGCCAACTGGTATTGAATTGGAATTCTTGGTCAGACTATAGGGTGAGGCCCGCAAAGCGGTCAACGGTGAAAGACAGCCCCATATTTCCTCAGCAAATTGGTATTATCGTCAAGGCGCCGGATTGCGCCAAATTCGCAAGGTGGCTTTTAATTGGCATTGGATTCGGCCTATGTTGACGACAGACGGTTTCACTTCCAGGGGGCCTCATCCAATGACAGACTTGACCGCACTCGGCTTGATCAGCGGCACCTCGATGGACGGGATTGACCTCGCCGTTCTGCGCACGGACGGGCATCGTGTCCTTGCCTTTGGCCCGTCCAAGACCCTGCCCTATCCGGCCGAGCTTCGACGCCGCTTGCTGACGATCGCAAACGATCCCGAACTCGCGGCGACGGCTCCACTCACGGATGAGGACGCAGCCATCGTCGACGCCCACGCGAACGCCATCGCGTCGTTCTGCAAGGACGAAGCAGTCGACCTTGCGACGATCGACATCGTGGGATTTCACGGCCAGACCATCCTGCACGCCCCGGAACGGCGCCTGACCCGCCAGTTGGGGGACGGCGCGGCGTTGGCCGCCGCGATTGGCCGACCGGTCATCGATCAGGTGCGCCACGCCGACGTCGCCGCCGGCGGCCAGGGCGCGCCTTTCGCCAGCCTCTATCACGCCGCCTTGGCCAAGGATTTGGAGCGGCCCGTCGCCATCTTAAACATGGGCGGCGTCGGCAACGTCACCTTCATCGACCGTGGCCCGGATGATGACGAGGATTTGGTGCTGGCGTTCGACACCGGCCCCGCCAGCGCCATGATCGACGACTGGGTTTCCGCCAAAAGCGGTGCGGCCTTCGATGCCGGCGGAGCGCTTGCCGCCAGAGGCAAGGTCAACGAGGCGGCGCTGGCCCGTCTGCTCGGCAACGACTACTTCGAATTGCCGCCGCCCAAATCATTGGACCGCAATGCCTTTTCCGCCGAGCCCGTCTCAGGTCTGTCACAGGAGGATGGCGCTGCGACCTTGACCGCGTTTTCGGTCGAAACCGTGGCGCTGGCCCTTGATCACCTGCCCCGGCCGCCGAAGCGTTGGCTGGTTACGGGCGGTGGCCGTCACAACGACACCATGATGAAGGGGTTGGCCACGCGGCTGGCCGTGCCGGTCGAGCCGGTCGAGGCTGTCGGCTGGAACGGCGACGCGATCGAGGCGCAGATGATGGCGTTCTTGGCCGTGCGCGCAACGATGAACCTTCCGCTGAGCGTGCCGACCACGACGGGCGTGCCCTATCCGATGCCCGGCGGACGGCTGAACCAACCGCTGGCCGCTTGAGTTCAACGCATGGCCGTGTCGGCACCACTGCTGCAGATCGATGATCTGACCATTTCCATGGGCGCGCGATCGGCCGCAACGGGCCGGCGGGCACCGGTCGTCGACGGGCTGAGCCTGTCGATCGCGGCCGGCGAAGTCTACGGCCTGGTCGGCGAAAGCGGCTGCGGCAAGAGCGTAACGGCCCTATCGATCCTGCGCCTGGTAGCCCAGCCGCCGGGCCGCTACGACGGCGGGCGCATCCTGTTCGGCGGACGCGACCTGTTGACCACGC
>JBCBSH010000011.1:0-39058 GCA_039819285.1 Pseudomonadota bacterium | reverse complement strand
AGATCTGCAAACCTTGCTCGCCGACATCGCCGCCCTCTTGCGGCGCATAGCGGATAACCCCCGGCCCGCGCGTTTGCAGGCGTCCATTGTCGACAAACACGGCGTCGCCCTGAAGGCGCGTCGGCAAGGTGCCGTCCAGAATGCCGGTGGCGCTGAGGTCCTCGACCGGGAACTCAAGCAGGATTTCCTCAAGACTGACGCCGCGCGCCTGAAGCGTGACCTCGGTATTGATGTTGTCGATATCGAAGGAGAACGGCTCGGCCGAGACCTGGCCGCCGGCCCAATCAAAGCCCAGCTCGCTCACCGCCAGCGTGTTGCCCGGCTGCAAGCCGAACGTGACCGACCCGTCGCGAAACAGCGGGCCGAACTCGGCCTGGCCGATGCTTAACTGTTGTCCCGCCGGCATGCGCGGCGGCGCGAAGTTCGACAGCCGGACCGTGCCGTTAACGCCCGACAGCGTGATCTCCGGCCGCTGAAAGGTAACGTCGTTCAGCCGAATGCGGGCGCTGTTCACGGACTCCGCGCCAAACAGAATCAGCACGTCGCCAGTCATCTGACCGTCGACCGTGTCGAACGGCGAGTCTTCGAGTATTGGGAACAGCATCGTCGGTTGCAGCCCGCCGGGCGTAAACCGCAGCCCCGGCACGTCGACCTCGACCCGCCCGACACCAGTCGGCCCGTCATAAAGGAACCGCGCGGGGAAGCTGAGCCCGACGTTGCGGGCCAGGCCGACGCCTTCGATAAAGGGCTGGTTCAAGGTGCCGCTGATGTTTGCCTCGACGGCGAGCGGCACCATGGGCTGCGGCCGCCCCGCGATGATGATGCCCTCCGCCGTGACCGGCCCTGTCAGCGCGATGGCGCCGTCATCGGTCGGGCGCATGGCAATGTCGCCGGCAATACCGTCGATCAGAATGCCGTCATTTGGAATGTCGAGGGCAGCGCCCTCCAGCCCCAGATCCAGGTTAACGCCGTCGACCAAGCTGCCCGAGATCGTCAGAGTACCGATGGAGGCGTCAAGCGGGCTGGCATCGGGATCGATGCGCGCGGCCAGACCGGCGATCAGGCCCTCGATGGCGGTGACGCCGCGCAGATCGGTGGGGAGCGTGAACAGAGGGCGGTTGCCAAGCCCCTCCAGACAGATCGGGCCGCTGGTCGGCAGCAAGGGCGTACGTTCGATCGACAGTCGATCGAAGGCCAGAAACTGGCAGCCTTCGGCAAAGAACAGAATCTCCGACCAGTCGGACTCAACACGGCCGTCAAGCGCCACCGCGCCATTGTCGACGGAGATCGCCGGTGACGATCCGTTCGCCGCAACCCGCACCGACAGATCACCAAGAAAACCGCCCGCGTTGCCGACGCCCGTCAGCGAAACCACCAGCGGCGTTACGGTCAGACCATCCAGGTTCAGCGGCGAGATCGTACCGTCCAGCCGCTCGATATCGATGCTCCGCCCCACGACGCCGTCGCCATCCACCAGGACAGCAACTTCGGTCGAAACCGTGGCAACGCCGCCGACGCCGACCTGAACCAACGATCGCAGCGCGCCGCCGGTCGCATCGCGGTCGAGAACGAGGGTCAGTTCGTCACCCAGCGGCGCAAGGCTGACGTTGAAGGGCTGATCGAGATCCGGCAGCCAACCAAAGGCCTGCCAGCGTTCGGCGCTGGCCAGCGCCAGACGCTCACCGTCCCAGGCGAAATCCGCGGCAATCGTCGCCGACACATCGTCGACCAGACCGGGAACGCCCAACCGGCGCACACGGATTGAGATGTCGCCGATCAGGGGAAAGCCCAACGGGTCCGCAACCGCGCTTAACGGCACAACCGCCGTCAGATCGATCAACGCCTCGCCATCCGTGCCGTCGGGCACCGGCAGGTGCTGGGCAAGCAGACGCAGGTTCTGCGCGCCAATGGTGGCATCGATCTCGAGATCGGGTGTCCCGGCCGCCCAATCGATGAAACCGACATCGGCGGCCAGGCGAACAGATCCGTCCAGGCTCTCGGTACGCAGGGTGACAAGATCCGGCAGGTCTTGGCCGAGCGCATACAGCCGAGTTTCGCCAAGCCGCTGGTCGCCGATGGCAACGCTTGCGGCCTGCAGCTCGCCTTCAATGGCCGTCAGGCCGGCCGGCGACCCAGACGCCGCCAGCCAGCCATCGGCGCCGGTCAGCCGCACATCCTCCCATGCCACCCGATCGCTGGCCAAGCTCGCGACTGCGTCAAACGCGCCATCTGTATCGACGCGGCCTTGAAGCAGGATCGCGGCCCGCTGATCGCGCCATTCCGGGGACAACGCAGCGGTCAGGACAATGCCCCCCTGCTCGATCGGGCGCAGCGTCGCATCCACGGTCAACCCCGCCGGGCCCAGCGGCGTGCTCAGGCTGACGCGCGCGTCATCCAGCACGATTTGCTGCACCGGCAGTTGCGGGATCGAAAACGTCCCGCTTGCATCGCGTGGGCCGTCCAGCAACGGCTCCAGCCCCTCGATCGAGATCGCGCCGGTCTCATCGATCGCCAGCGTTAAGCGGGCGCCCGCGATCTCAACCGTATCGACCTGGCCATTTTCGGTCAGTTCGCGCCGCTGAAACGTGACCAGGGCTTGGCGCACAAAGGGACTGCCGCCTTCGAACTTGATATCGCTCAGCATGACGCCACCGGGCCACAGCCGGTCCACCTTAAGCGAGGTGACAGGCACGCCGGCCCGCTGGGCCTCAACCAGGATGATCTCGCCGGCGAACCTTGGCGCGATGAAGAACCAGGCAAGCACGGCCAGGATCGCCGCGTTCAATATCGCCGCGATCAACGCCAACAGGGTTCGGCCCGCCCAAGGCAGCATCAGCCCTCCGCACCAATTCCGCTTCGTAGCGGAAGTCTAGGCGCAAGCTCGACGCAGGGCACAAAAAACCCGTCAAAGACCTTCACAGGCCGCATTTACCACCTAGTTGGCGCGCTGTAAGGTGCCGAAAAATCCAAGAGCAGCCCTAGATGACGGTGTACGCGCGATGACGGACCAAGCGCACGGAGACGTTCTCGAAGCCGATCTGTTGATCGTCGGCGGCGGCATTAATGGGGCCGGCATCGCCCGCGACGCGGCCGGGCGCGGGCTGAAAGTGGTGATGTGCGAACAGGCCGATCTGGCCCAGGCCACCTCATCCTCGTCCTCCAAGCTGATCCATGGCGGCCTGCGCTATCTGGAGATGTATGAGTTCCGGCTGGTGCGCGAGGCGTTGGCCGAGCGCGAGGTCCTGCTGCGCGCCGCCCCCCACATCATCTGGCCCCTGCGCTTCGTGCTGCCGCACAACAGGCGGCTGCGGCCACGCTGGATGATCCGCCTGGGGCTTTTCCTTTACGACCATATCGGCGGCCGGCGCACCCTGCCCGGCACCAAAAGCCTGGATCTGACCTCGTCGCTTCAAGGCGCGCCCTTGAGGTCGGACATGACGCGCGGGTTTGAGTATTCCGACTGCTGGGTCGAGGATTCGCGACTGGTTGTGCTGAACGCCAAGGATGCCGAGCAGCGCGGTGCGACAATCCTGGTGCGCACCCGCTGTGTCGACGCACGGCGGGACGGCGACCACTGGATCGCCACCCTGTCCGACAAGGCGACCGGCGCCCAGCAGACGGTCAGGGCCCGCATCCTGATCAACGCCGCCGGCCCGTGGGTTGACCGCTTCCTGCGGCACGGGCTGGGCCGCAACGAACAGGCCCATCTGAAGCTGGTCAAGGGCAGCCACATCATCGTGCCCAAACTCTATGAGGGCGAGCACGCCTACATTCTGCAAAATGACGACAAGCGGGTGATCTTCGCCATCCCGTACGAGCGGCGCTTCACGCTGATCGGCACGACTGACCTGGTCTATGACGGCGACCCGGCGCAAGTTGCGATTTCCGACGACGAGATCGACTATCTGTGCAAGGCGGTCGGCACCTATTTCGGCGCTGCGCCGCTGCCGGACCAAATCGTGCGCACCTATGCCGGTGTACGTCCGCTTTATGACGATCACGCTGCCAACCCGTCGGCCGTCACCCGCGACTATGTCTTCGATGTCGAGGCACCCGAGGGCGGCGCGCCCCTGCTGTCGATCTATGGCGGCAAGATCACGACCTACCGCAAGCTGGCCGAACACGCGCTGGAGAAGCTGAAGCCGTTCTTGCCTAACCTGCCGGAGACCTGGACGGCCAAAGAAGCGCTGCCTGGCGGCGACATGCCGAACGCCGATTTCGACGCGTTTCTGGCCAGCCTGAAGGCGAAACACCCCTTCCTGCCCGACGACCTCGCCTGGCGCTACGCCCGCCACTACGGCACCTTGTCGGACAAGTTTCTGGACGGCGTGACGGACCTTGACGGTCTCGGCGCCCTGATCGGCGCCGATCTTTACGAGGCCGAGGTGGAGTACCTCGTCACCCACGAATGGGCGCGCACCGCCGACGACATCTTGTGGCGCCGCACCAAGCTAGACCTGGTGATCGAGCCGGAGGGCCGTGAGCGTTTGGAGGCGTGGCTAGAGAGCCGCATGGCGGAGCAGCCGGTGGCGGCCGCCGTTTAGATCATCGACGGTTCGAGTATGCCTCCGAGCCGATTTTGCGTGGCACCCGACCAATGATCGTCCACGAGACGCCAAGGCTCCTTCTGGAGACCTGGAAACTCGACGACTTCGAAGCGTTTGCCGAGATCGCGCGCGATCCCAACGTCATGCGTTTCATCGCCACCGGTGAACCGTGGACGGATGCCAGGATCGGGTGGTTCATGGGCTTGCAGAGCGCTTTTCAACAGACGCTCGGCTACTGCAACTGGAAGCTGACCGATCGGGCCAGCGGCGACCTTTTGGGCTTTTGCGGCCTGGCGCCACTTTCCTCATTGGGCGAGATCGAAATCGGCTGGTGGCTGAAGCCAGCGCAGTGGGGCAAGGGCCTGGCAACCGAAGCGGCCGGCCGCGTCGTACAGGTTGCCTTCGCCGTGCATCGCATCAATCGGATCGTGGCCCGCGCCTACCGCTCGAACACACGCTCGATCGGACTGATTGACCGTCTGGGCATGACCTTTGACCGTCTCCTCGACCCCGGCGCGGCCGGCGAGATCGCACTCTTCCGTCTCGACTTGCCGGTCGGAAAAGGCTGATGGCGGCGCGCCTCCAAACCCGGCGCTAGTCCTCATCCTGGAGAGAGATCAGGCTGGCGTTGCCGCCCGCCGCCGTGGTGTTCACGCTCAGTGTCCGTTCGGTGGCAAAGCGGGGCAGATAGTGCGGGCCGCCGGCCTTTGGCCCGGTGCCGGACAGGTTCTGGCCGCCGAAGGGCTGAACGCCAACCACCGCGCCGATGATGTTGCGGTTCACGTAGGTATTGCCGACGGGCAGGCGCTCATGGATCGTATCCACGGTCTGCTGAATGCGTGAATGGATGCCGAGCGTCAGGCCGTAACCGGTGGCGGCAATCGCATCGATGACCGCGTCGAGCTTGTCGCCGGCAAAGCGCACGACATGCAGCAGCGGGCCGAAATTCTCCTTCGTCAGGCGGTCGATCCGGTCGATCTCGAAGGCCTGTGGCGCCACGAACGTGCCGTGCCGTTCTAGAGCGCCGATGGGCACGCGCAGCATTGGTTTGCCTACCGTCTGCATCTCCGCCGCGTGGGCATCGAGCGCTTCCTTGGCCTCCGCGTCGATCACCGGGCCGATATCGGTGGACAGCAGGGTCGGGTCGCCCACCGTCAGCGTCTCGCAGGCGCCTTGCAGCATGGTGATCAGCCGGTCTGCGATGCCGTCCTGCAGATAGAGCACGCGCAAGGCCGAGCAGCGCTGGCCGGCGCTTTGGAAGGCGCTGGCGATCACGTCGAGCACGACCTGTTCGGGCAAGGCCGAACTGTCGACGATCATGGCGTTCTGGCCGCCGGTCTCCGCGATCAGCGGCAGGATCGGGCCGGACCGGTCGGCCAGCGCGCGATTGATCAGCCGCGCCGTGTCGGTCGAGCCGGTAAAGGCGACACCGGCCAGCGCCGGATGGGCCAGCAGCTTTGTGCCCAGTGTCGGGCCGTCGCCCGGCAGCAGGCTCAGAACCGCCGGCGGGACACCCGCCTCGTGAAACAGGGAGACGGCGCGCCAGGCGATCAGCGGCGTCTGCTCGGCCGGCTTGGCGATCACGCAGTTGCCTGCGACCAGGGCTGCAGCGACCTGACCCGTAAAGATGGCCAGCGGGAAGTTCCACGGGCTGATGCACAGGAACACGCCACGTCCGCGCAACGCCAGGGAGTTGGCTTCGCCGGTCGGCCCCGGCAGGCTGTGTGGCCCGTCGAAATCCAGTCTCGCGCGTTCGGCATAGTAGCGGCAGAAATCGACCGCCTCGCGCACCTCGGACAGGGCGTCGGGCAGGGTCTTGCCCGCCTCGCGGCAGGCCAGGGCCATCAGTTCGGCCCGGTTGGCCTCCAGGGCCTCGGCCATGCGGTCGAGAATGTCGGCACGGGCGGTCCCGCCCATTCGGTCCCAATCGGCAAAGGCGGCCGAGGCAACCGCCATCGCTCGTTCCGCGTCCGCTGCGGAGGCCTCGCGCACGGTCCCGACCGTCAGGCGATGATCATAGGGCGAGCGCACCTCGCGCGCCGTGCCACCGACCGGCTGGCCGTCGATCAGTCCGGTCGCCTGCCAGCCTTCGAAGCCGTCCATGACGTTCAAGACGGGGCCGTAGGTTGGCGGATCGCTAAGATCGAGGCCGGCAGAGTTGCGCCGGGCCGGCCGGTACAGATCGGCTGGCAGTGGGATCTTTGGGTGTCGCGGGTCCTCATGGCTCGCTGCCTCGGCTACCGGATCGGCGACGATGTCGTCGATCGGCACGGTATCGTCCTGCAGGCGGTTCACGAAGCTGGTGTTGGCGCCGTTTTCCAGCAGGCGGCGCACCAGATAGGCCAGCAACTCCTCGTGCCCGCCAACAGGGGCGTACACTCGCACGGGCAGGTCCGGCCCGACGAGTTGGTCGTAAAGCGGCTCGCCCATGCCGTGCAGGCGCTGGAACTCGTAGCCTTCCCGATCGCCCGCCGCCTCCAGCACGTAGGCGACCGTGTGGGCGTTGTGGGTGGCGAATTGCGGATAGAACACGTCCCGCCGGCCCAACATCTTGCGGGCGCAGGCCAGGTAGGAGACATCCGTGTTCACCTTGCGGGTGAAGACCGGATAGTCCGGCAGGCCGCCCTCCTGGGCCAGCTTGATCTCCGTGTCCCAATAGGCGCCCTTCACCAGGCGCACCATCAGCCGCCGGTCGGTACGCTGGGCCACGTCGGCCAGCCAGTCGATCAGCGCATGGGCGCGCTTCTGATAGGCCTGAACCGCCAGCCCGAAGCCGTTCCAGCCGGCCAGGTCGGCATGGCCGGCTGCGGCCTCGATGATATCGAGCGACAGGTCCAGGCGATCGGCCTCTTCGGCATCGACGCACAGGCCGATTTCCGCGTTTTTCGCATCGCGGCAGAGGACGAGAAGCCGCTCCACCAGCACCGGCACGCAGCGCTGCCTCTGGGCCGTTTCATAGCGGGGGTGCAGCGCCGAGAGTTTGACCGAAATGCCAGGCCCGTTGATGACGCCGGCATCCTTGGCGTCTTTCCCGATCGCCGCAATCGCCATCTGGTAGGCATCGAAATAGTGCCGGGCGTCGGCCTCGGTCCGCGCCGCCTCGCCCAGCATGTCGTAGCTGTAGCGATAGCCCTGCGCTTCATGCTCTTTGGCTCGTTTCACAGCCTCGGCGATGGTCCGGCCCATGACGAACTGCTGGCCCATGATGCGCATGGCGTGGCGCATGGCGGCCCTAATGACCGGCTCCCCTGCCCGCTTGACGATGCGGCCGAGAAAGCTGCCCGGCTCGCCGATATCGTCGTCAAGGCGCATGACCCGGCCGGTCAGCATCAAGGCCCAGGTCGAGGCATTCACGAAGGCCCCTTCACCTTGTCCGACATGGCGTTGCCAGTCGGCACCGCCGATCTTGTCCTCGATTAGCAGGTCAGCCGTATGGGCATCGGGAATACGCAGCAGCGCCTCGGCCAGGCACATGAGCGCGACACCTTCGTCCGTGGTCAGCCCATATTCCTGAAGAAACTGATCAACCCCGCCGAATCGGCGCCGGTTGGCCCGCACGCCGGAAACAAGCTGGCGGGCCCTGGCCTTCACCCGCCCCGCCGCATCGGGTGCCACCTCGGCACGCTGAACCAGATCGCGCACCACGTCGACCTCCGGCGCGCGATAGAGGGCCGCAATCACCCGCCGTTGGGGGTCAAGGTCGGGGATGGGGTTATCGGCAAAGGCCATGACGATGTCCTGTGCGTTCTAGCCTGATATGGTGGTAGGCTCGGGTCCGTCAGCTTACGAATAAATCAAATCCTGCGCTAAGAAACAGCAGAATGACCACGCGCATGACGGCTAAAGCGAGCCGCCACCCGGTGATGTGCCGAAGCGCTTCCAACCGCGCCGCACCACAGCGCCGGATAGCTTCATGAAAGCGCTGACCTGCGCCCTGATCGGTGTTCCCTTGCAAACAGGCGCCAGCCAGCCCGGCTGCCTTATGGGGCCCGACGCGTTCCGCACAGCGGGGCTGGAGGCCAGTCTGCGCGAGCTTGGGCACGCGGTCAGTGATTGGGGCAATGTACAGGCCGATGCCATCGCGCCGATGACCCATCCGAACCGCGCGCTGCGCAACCTCGCGGAAACGGTCGGCTGGGCCCAGGCGATCGAAAAGACGGCCTACGACGCGTCACGCCAGATCGATATGCCGATCTTTCTTGGCGGCGATCACAGTCTGTCGATCGGCACGGTGCCCGGCGTCGCACGCCGTGCCCAGGAACGCGGGCGCACGCAATTCGTGCTCTGGCTGGACGCCCATCCGGATTTCCACACGCTGACCACGACGCGCAGCGGCAATCTGCACGGCACGCCGGTGGCCTATTTCATCGGGCTGGAGAGCTTCGAGGGCGTCTACCCGCCGCTTTCGGCGCGGGTTAGGCCGGAGCATATCTGCATGATCGGCATCCGGTCGGTCGACGAGGCGGAAAACCGGTTTCTACGCGAGCACCCGATCGTCGTGCACGACATGCGCACACTTGACGAACATGGCATCGCCGCGCCCGTGCGGGCCTTTCTCGAAACGGTTGCCGCGGCCAATGGGGCGCTGCATGTCAGCCTCGATGTCGATTTCCTCGACCCCGACATCGCGCCGGGGGTCGGCACCACGGTGCCGGGCGGCGCCACCTTCCGTGAGGCCCATCTGGTGATGGAGATGCTGTGCGACAGCGGCCTGGTGACCTCGCTGGATCTGGTCGAACTGAACCCATTCCTGGACGAGCGCGGCCGCACGGCGCGCCTGATGGTCGATCTGTGCGCCAGCCTGCTGGGCCGGAAGGTGCTCGACCGGCCGACCCGGCGCTACTGACACGAAAAGTTCAGTTGCCGCCAGGGGCAGCCGCGCCATTTTGGTGGCCAGCAAGAGGAGGCATCATGCGATCAGCATTTCGATTTGCCGCGACCGCAGCGGTCGGCATCACGCTGATGACCGGGCTGCACGCCCAGGCCGGCGAGGCTGACGTGGTCGCGGTCGAGGCCAGCCAAAGCGCCAACGGCACGTGGCGCTTCGACGTCACGGTGGCCCACGAAGACGAGGGCTGGGACCATTATGCCGATCAATGGGACGTGCTGGCGCCGGACGGCACGGTGCTCGGCGAACGCGTCCTCGCCCACCCCCACGTGACCGAACAACCCTTCACCCGCTCGCTCTCAGGTGTGGTGATTCCGCCGGAAGTCGACGAGGTCACCGTCCGCGCCCGCGACAGCGTTCATGGCTATGGCGGTGCGGAGATGACGATCTCGATCGAGCGGTGATGGGCCTCCGGAGGCAACGTCTAAGTTCCATTTGGCTGAGAATTCTTCCCGTGGCCAGGTCCGCGATGGAGGACTTGCTACCGTTCGTTCAGATTGCCGGAATTCGAAAGGCTGGCAAACGGAGACGTTGAAGCTGCTCGCGTAGCCTATCCCAGCACGTCAAAATCAGCCGCACGATGCTGAGCATCCTCAATGGGCAACTCAGGAAAGACTGACGTGCTGCTCCACATATTGCCGTGTTTTGTGAGAAATCTCACCGTTTAACTCCCCGGATCAGTCGATGGTTGTTCGATCGTCATGCGACTCAACTAGCGCATTTCTGGAGGATCGAACTATGAAACTTGACAGGGCAGAGTCGGCCTACCGCGTAAGGGTCGAGGCCGCCGAAGCGGCGCGCCACAGAACCCATCCGGTTCATACAGCAAACCCCGATGAAGAAAGATACGGATTTGCACATTATTTGATGAGCTTCACCAAGGGTCTTGAGCACGACACTAACCTGGGCGTCGTTGCCGATCCGGCCCATTTCAAGGCCTTTCGCACGTGTATCGACGAGGGCTTTGCCGAACCCTTCACCTCGCGCGTATTTGTGCCGACGAAACTGGAGCGTCGTCAGTGGGAAGCTCCGACCGCCGGTGTCGTCTTTGATCTTGAGGGGCCAGATGCGCAGGCTGTCACCATGGCGCCCGCTCCGGAGCTTTGCAGTGATGAACTCACCTTTGAAATGGCCGAGGTCTATGAACTTGCCCTTTTAAGAGACATTCACCTGGCCAGCTTCAACGCGACCGGTGGCAATGCAGCAGACAGAGCGAAAGTCGAAGCGTCTTTCGACCGACTTAACAAAATGCCTTATGCTACGGCGGGCTTCAAAGGCCGACCGCGCAAAACCAATGACTCCGGAAAACTGGACCATCAAACGGTCTTCCGCGGCTCGTCACCGGGTGTCGACAACGGTCCCTATCTTTCTCAGTTCCTGTGGATTGGGAACAAGGCGACGGACAAAGACGGCAATACCTGTCGAGATCTTGCGAATGGCCTGATTTCCTATGGCCCACAGGTCATCGATCAGCGCGTTCCAATTGCAGATACAAAAGATGACTACATGCAGACCTGGAAGGAATGGCTCGACGTTCAGGACGGCTATAAGGTTCAGGGATGCGACCGTGGCCAGAGGCTGAATTGTGAGACCCGCTTCATCTGCACACCTCGCGATTTGGCCACCTATGTGCATTTCGACGCACTGTACCAAGCCTATCTGAACGCAACCCTGATCCTTTTGGATATGGGTACGCCGTTTGATCAGAGCTTTGCCAAGCTCTCGGGCATGCGCAACATATACAAACCCGGTGACGACAAAGGCACCAAGCAGAATGCGGGTGGCTTTGCACTCTGGGGGGGGCCGCACATTCTGACCCTTGTGACGGAGGTTGCAACTCGCGCCTTGAAGGCTGTTCGGTATCAGAAGTTCAACAACCATCTGAGACTGCGACCCGAGGCCCTGGCCGGTCGCGTCACACGTGCCGTCGAGTTGGAAAAGGAGTTCCCAGGGCTCTGTGGATGTCTTACCGACATGAAGTCGGACCTCAAAGACACCCTTGAGGAAATCGACTGCCACAATCGTGAAAATCCGAACAACGATGTTCCAACGGGTCATAACTATCTTCTGCCCATGGCGTTTGCGGAAGGCTCGCCGATGCATCCGAGCTACGGTGCCGGGCATGCCACCGTCGCTGGGGCGTGCACGACCATCGTCAAAGCCTTCTTCGACACCGGCACAGTTCTTGGGGTGAAGGCTGGCGACGACAGCGATTGCAAGTTCGGATCGGTCGGCTTCTTCCCCAAAATCTCGAAAGCCGTGTATTACGAGCCAGACAAAGACGACGACAGGCTGACTGAGAAGACAGTCGATGGCTGTCCTTTGACGCTTGAGGGCGAGTTAAACAAGCTGGCGGCCAACATCTCTATTGGGCGCAACATGGCTGGTGTCCACTACTTCTCGGACTATTATGACAGCCTGCGCATGGGTGAGGAAATCGCCATCGGCATGTTGGAGGAGCAGGCGCTCTGCTATCCGACCGACGATTTCGTTCTGTCCATTCCGACCTTTGACGGAGCGCAGGTTCGCATCGGCGCGCGTTGACCATGCAATTCGGCTTGCGGGGAACCTCCCCGCAAGCCGTGAAAGGCGGGTCACTGTCGACAGGCAGAGCAGAGCCATCCTGCAAAGACTTTCACGGTCAGGCTCTTCGACCACCCAAGCTGCGGTATTGCTTCGTGCACCAGCAGCGAAAATGAACGACGCAGGCCCGACTGGGTTGCCAGATCTATCAAAGCACGGCCGTTCGGGGCCGACGTCTCCGATGCAGACCAAAAGCCAATGACTTCAAATGCGTTCAATCCGGACCTTAGCGACGAACGCGGGTTCGAGTAGCGCGCAAGGAGCCTGATGGGGAACGCGGCGACTCCGACCGCACCGGCTTGGCTCGCGCCAACCATCCGGCCCGCGGGGACGCGTCACCCAGCTTCGGCCTGAGCGCGCTCCACAAGCGTCGGATCGGCCTCGTCGAGGCGGGCGGCGCGTTCGTCGGCGGTGTCTCGGATAAGTTGGCGGACGTTGGGGTTGGCCTTGGCGAAGCGGCGGAAGTCGCGGCCCGGCAGTACCAGTAGTTGGCAATAGGATACGGCCGTGACGTTGGCCCGTCGACGCTTGCCGTCCAAGATCGCCATTTCGCCGACGAAATCGCCCCGGCCGAGGCTGAAGCGCGCCTCCTCCGTGTGGACCTCGATGGCACCGGACGAGATGAAGAGCATGAAGTCGCCGCGCTCACCTTTCGACATCAGCCGTTCGCCCGGAACCGCAAGCCTCGGTGACAACAGCGATTTGATGTGGCGGATCTGGCCGTCCGGCAAACCCTCGAAGAGGGGAAAGCCTCGGACCAGCGTTTCCGTGTCCAGCCCCAGATCCAGCGATGGCCGCCTGGCCACGGTCGCCCATCGCTGGCCGATCCGGCGTTTCAGGTTGACCATGATCTCAGAGTTCAGCACGCCCTCGTCGGCCAGTGCATCGTACTCCCGCTCCTCCAAGCGCAGGGCCGCCTGCCGCAGAAACCGGGTTTGCAGCCTTTCCGCATAATCCGGGAACTGCCGGCGCAAGGCATCGAGCGCGTTGTTCACGGTATGCAGCCGTTCGACCAGAACATCCTTCAGTCGCAGGCAGACCGCGCGCCCCATCAGCGGCAGCAGTTTGCCGTCGGTGAACTCCAACTGGCGGCTGAGCACGATGCGGGTGATGGTCGTGTTCTCAAAGCGATCCGCCAGCCGGCGTTCCAGAAAATGGCCGATACGCAAACGCGCCTGCAACCACATCGCCAACTGAAACAGGATCCGCGAGCGCCGACTGCCCTCTGCTGCCTTCAGATAGCCCTCGCGGCCTTGGGCCTTGGCGGCATCGCGCATCCGGCCGGCCTTGGCGACCAGTTCGACCGCCGTGTGGCGCGACACGGTATCCTGGCCGAAATGGTGCAGATACAGCTCCTCCTCACGGGTCGCCAGGATGATGAGGCCGAGGCGGTACTCTTCCTCCGGGTCGAGAATCAGGTTCTCTCGCCGCTGGATCGCCGCCGTTCGACGTTGGCGATAGGATTCGACCAGATCGTCTGTGGCCGGGCCGCCCATGCGGTAACGCTCCGATACGTCCATGATGCGGTCCGCGACTTCCGACAGCGCCAGACCGAGCGTTCGATCGCGCAACGCACGGTCGATGTTCGACAGGCGATCGAGCTTCAACAAATGCATGATCGGTCGAAGCGTCGTGCCGTTGACCAACAGCGTGAACAGGACGAAAGCCATGGCGAGAACGCCGATGAAGCGACTGATCTCGTCCGACACGGCGTTGTTCTCAATGATGGCCAGCGCCAGCACCAAGGTCACCGCGCCGCGCAGCCCGCCCCACAGCATCACCAGCTTGAACTTGTTGCTAACCCGCTCCGCCAATCCAAGCCTGCGCAGCATCGGCAAAAGGCCGAACAGCGACACCGCGCGCGCGGCAAACGCGGCGACGATCATGATCGCGAGGGCCAACAGGTCCGACCAGTAGACCTGGAGCAGGATCTGGGGCACCTTCATCGCGACCATGATGAAGACCAGGGCCGAGGCCAGAAAGACGATCTGGTCCCACACCGTCATCATGATCGACCAGGTTTGCGGCGTGACGTTCGTGCGGCCCCGCGCGCCGATCACCAGCGCGGCGATCACCACGGCCATCACGCCGGACGTGTTGATGTAATCCTCGGCCAGGATGTAGAGGATGTAAGGCAGCGCGATCGAGACCGTGACCTCGGCGAGCGGCCTTTGCCGGATCAGCTTCAACAGGGCGACGGCTATCCAGGCGCCGGCGGCGCCAAGTGCTGCGCCACCGAAGAAGTCGCTGGCGAAGAGCAGCAGGACATTGGGCGGCTCGGTGGTCGCGCTGCGAACCAGGAAGTCGAGCAACACCGTCATCAAGGCAATGGCGGTCGCGTCGTTCAGCAGGCTTTCACCTTCGACCAGGATGGTCAGGCGCCTTGGGGCGCCGATATCCCGAAAGACCCCGACCACGGCGATCGGATCGGTGGTGGCGATGATGGCGCCGAGCAGGAGGCAGGCGGCCAGCGGAATGGTCGAGACGAGACCGACGGCGAAGCCGACGAACGCGGTGCAAACCGCGACGGCCACGACGGCCATCGACAGGATTGGTGCCACATCGTCCAGCATCCGTCGCACGTCAATGGTCAGGCCGGCATGGAACAGCAGAACAGGAAGAAAAATGGTCAGCAGGACCTCGGCCGGCAGCTCGAGATCCGTCAGCGCGCTTACCGTGTCATCCCACAGCCCGCCGCCGGTCGGCGAGTAAGGCAGCAGCAACAGGCAGCCGGCGCCAATCCCGACCATGGCCAACATCACGGTCTGCGGAATTCGCAGCCGTTCGGTCAAGGGCTGCAGGATGCTGACCAGCGTCAGCAGGCCTGCAACTACCAAAAGCCCAATGGCAACTTCCGACATAGTCTCCGCTGTAAGCGGTTTAGGCCGTTCTGCCAACCCTCCAGCGTCGGATAGGCATTAAAGTTGCAAGCGCCAGGCCCGGTAGAATCAAGCTCAACCCGACGGCGTGGAACAGGCGAAACTGCTCGCCAAGGAACATGACCGCCAGCAGCGCGGCATAGACCGGCATCAGATACATGAAAACCCCTGCCCGGCTGGCGCCGACGACCGCAAGGCCTTGCTGATAGGCGCTGAAGGCCAATACCGAGGCGATCAACGCCACGGCCAAGACGCTGGTCGCCGCTTCGGTGGTCAACACGACCGGCCGTCCGGCCAAGGTTTCCCAGACGTAAAACGGCGCCAGGCAGACCACCCCGGCGAATGCGATGGCAGCGAACAGCGGAATTGTCGGGATGCGGAGCGACCGGCGCTTCAAAAGGACCGAATAGACGGCCCACGCGACCGTCGCCGCCAACACCCACAGGTCGCCGATATTGAACGAGAATGTCAGCAGGGCCTGGGGCGCGCCCCGCGTCAGGATCACGATCACGCCCAAGACCGCGAGCGCGACACCGAGGCACTGGACGACGCCGAGCCGTTCGCCCCCGAAAAGCACCCCGATCAACAATATGAAGATCGGCGACGCGGCATAGATCAGGCCGGCATGGGTGGCGGTCGTGTGGTGCAGGCCGATATAGACGAAGGCGCCGCAAACCCCCATGCCCAGCGCGCCCAGCAGCAGCAGCAACGGCCACACCCGGATCAGTTGAGGCGCATGGCGCCGCAGCCCGGGCCAGGCAAACGGCAGCAGGATCAGGAAGGCGATGACCCAGCGCCAGAAGGCGAGCCCAATCGGCGGCACGGCATCAATCGCGTCGCGGCCGAAAACAACGTTCGACGCCATGAACAGCGGCGCGAGCAGCAACAGGGTGTAGGCCCAGAGTTGACGCCCGCTGGCATCGCCGGCGGCCGACATGGCCTAGCGCACCTGCTCGACATCGAAGCGGCGCGGCGGGTCGGCGATGGCGTCTTGCGCGGCAATCAGCTGAATCTCGCGCGTTCCGGCAGACAGCGTGCGTTCCAGCACCGAATAGATGGTCTCAGCCGTCTTCGACAAGGCGTCCGCGACCGACCGTTCGGCCAGCCAATGGGCCAGGAACAAGGCGGCCGTCGCGTCGCCGGCACCATTCACGTCGACCGGCAGCAAGGGGTTCGACAGCAGCCACGCCCCGTCACCCGACACGGCCAGCATCTCGATCCGGTCCGCCGGACCGTCATGCCGGCGCAGGCTGGTGACCAACACGACCTCCGGCCCCATCGCGCGGACCTTGTCGACGGCGGCAAGCACCGATGGCAGGTCGGTCGGCACCAACCCGGTCAAATACTCAAGCTCGAACTGGTTGGGGGTGACCAGGGTGGCGGCCGGCACCGCCCGGTCGCGCATGAACTCAGGAATGCCGGGCCGGACGTAAAAGCCGGTGCCGACATCGCCCATGACCGGATCACAGCAATAGAGCGCGTCGGGACGGTGCCGGCGCACCGTGTCCACCGCGTCCAGAATGACCGCCCCAATCGAGGCGTCACCCATGTAGCCGCTGAGCACAGCGTCGCAATCGGCCATCACCTCCCGCTCCTCGATGCCGCGAATGACATCCGCGACATCCTCCGCCGGCAAGACGGGACCGCGGGCGGCGCCATAGCCCAGATGGTTGGAGAAATGCACGGTGATTACCGGCCAAACCGAAAAACCCAACCGCTGCAGGGGAAACACGGCAGCGCTGTTGCCGACATGGCCGTAGGCGACACTGGATTGAATGGACAGGATGTTCATGCTGCTTGCCCTTGCTCACGGGCCATCTCTTCGGCCAAGGCATGATCGCCCGGCCACTCACTCGCGGCCAGCGCGGCGGCCACATTGAGTTGATCGACCGGCGACCGGTTCTGGCTCAGCTTGCGCTTGCCCTCTAGGCTCTCGACCGCGATGTCGATGCCGACGATCGCGCCCAGCATCGCGCGATAGGCCGCCGGTCGCATCATGGCCGGACGCCAGCCTTCCGCGTGCTCACGCTCGGCCGACAGCCGCGTCACCAGATCATCCAGCCAGTCTTGATCCTCAACGGCCTTCGCGGTTCCGATCGCATGGACAGCAACGTAGTTCCAGGTCGGCACGGCGCGGTCCGGCTTTTCATACCAGGTCGGCGAGACGTAACCGTGCGCACCGCTGAACACACACCGCACAGGCGCGCCATTACCGATCGCCTGGATCGCCTGCCATTGGGGGTTTTCCCGCGCAACATGACAGAGCAGTCGGCCGGACCGCGGCTCGGCCAAGAACGGCAGGTGGCTCACCAGCGGCGGCTCGCCGGCCCTGCCGGGGCCGATCAGCAGGCCAAAACTGTCAGCCTGCAATGCGCGCCAAAGCGCATCCTGGTCATGCCAGGCAAAGGGCTCGGGGACATACATCACGAAGCTCCTAGGCAACCGCCAAGCAGGGTTCCGGCTGTCCGGACAAGAGGTCGCGCAGGCGGTTCAACCCTTCCTCGAGGTCGCCGAGATCGGTCGGTGCTGTCACGGAGACGCGGATCGCGTGCGGTGTTTCGGCACGCCCCGGCACGAACAGATCGGTCGCCGCCAGCGACAGGTTGCGGCCGCGCCCGGCATCGACGAATTCCTGGGCCCGCCATGGCTCCGGCAGCGTCAGCCAGAGATGAAAGCTGCCCGGCGCCATGCGGAACTGCGCATTTCCCAGGCAGCGGCGCGCGATTGCCTGGCGCCGCTCGACATCGGCGAGAATGGCCGCCGCCAGCCGTCCGGCGGTCCCATCCTCGATCCAATCGGAAACGATCTGGGCCAACACCGGCGGCGCCATCCAGTTCGCCGCCCTGGCCGCGGCGCTGAAGCGGCCGACTCGGTTTTCCGGCATCCGCGCGAAGCCGACCCGCAAGGTCGGCGCCATGACCTTCGAGGCGCCGGTGACGTAGACCGTATGGTCCGGCGCATAAGCCGCCAGCGGCGGCGGCCCGTTCGGCATCAGAAAACCGTAGACGTCATCCTCAATGATGGTGACGTCGTGCGCCTGGGCGATATCGGCGATCCGCTGGCGCCGGTCCTCCGCCAAAACGGTGCTGGTCGGGTTGTGGATGTTGGGGTTCAAATAAACGAGCCGCGCGCCGGTCGACTTGCAGGCGGCCTCAAAGGCGTCCGGGTCCAGGCCCTCGTCATCCATCCGGACCGGCTTCAGCCGCAGGCCCATGAGGCTGGCCAGCGCCCGTGTGCCGGACCAGGTCAGCTCCTCCACCAGGACGGCTTCCCCCGGGTCCGCCAGCGCCATAAACGCCGCCGCCAGGCCGTGCTCGACCCCGTTGATCACCAGCACCGTCTCGGTCCGCGCATCGACGCCGCGTTGGCGCAGCCAGGCCGCGCCGCTGGCACGATGATCCCACAGCCCCGTGTGCGACTGATAGTTCATCAACTCCGCCAGGTTCGGATTGACGGCCTGGGCCATCAACGCCTCGGAAAACGCCTTCACCGCAGGCGCCGTCGGCGGCCGGTTGATCGCCAGTTCGATGGTGTGGGGACCGCCGATCGACGGCATGTCCAGCGTCGCCGCCGACCGGGCGCCGGCGCGCACGAAACTGCCGCGCCCGACCTCGCCGACCAAGAGGCCGCGTCGTTCCGCCTCCGCGTAGGCCCGGCTGACGGTGCCGACGGTGACGCCCAGCCGCCAGGCCAAGTCGCGATGGGGCGGCACCTTGTCGCCGACATTCAAACGGCCGGCATAGATGTCCTCGGCCAGCGCATCGGCGATGCGCAGATATTTCGGTCCCGGCCGATCGGCCAGCGAGGGTGTCCATGTAACCATGACGGTATCGCTTGGGGTTCAATAGCCCGACTTAGCCTTAGATTGACCCCATATTGCACACACATTGTCTCGCGGCAATCGAAACATTGTTTGAGCAAAATCGATACAATTCTGAGCTGGAGGCATGTGCCGTTTCGCGCAGATTCCGGCTTTCAATGGCCAAGGTCGCGCCGCGCCACTAAAACGGAGTCCGGTTCTGTTCACGTCTGGAGATTCCGGTGGCTCTTTCTCCGTCGGAGCGCACCCTCACGCTCGCGGTCGTGGCCGACGTCATCATAGCCACGCCTCTCATTATCCTGGGCTTTCTCTCCGGGTCCGCGTCGGCTCTCAGCGAGGCGATCCGGACCGGTCTGGGCCTTTTGATCGGTCTGTTTGCGCTGATTGTGATGCTGGCAATCAACCGCCGTAAATTCAGCCAGTTCGAATTCGGAGTCGAGAAGATCCAGATCCTGGTGCAGATCATAATTGTCATCGGCATTGCGATAAGCGCCTTCGCCATGGCCGAACGGATTATCCAAAACGTGACGACTGGTCGCGAGGCCCCAAGCTACGTTTTCTGTCTTCTGTTCGCGGCCTTTTCCTACATCAATCTCTTGGAGAATGCCTATCTGGCGGTCCGGCTGGTTCGCGAACAGCGACAGGCGCCGTCGATCATCTTGCAAGGTCAGATCAAGAACCGCTTTATCATGCTGGTCAGCTCCGTCGCGGCGACAATCTCGACCGCCGCCATCGTGGTCAACGATCCTTCGTTGTTTCTTGTTATCGATACGATTGGCGCCTGCATTGTCTTTGGCGTGACCCTATACATCATGGTCAACATGCTGAAATCCGGTGTGTTGACCTTGTTGGACGCCCCCATCGACGAGCAGGACAAACTGCTGGTCATCCGGGAAATCGTTGAGCATTTTGATGATTGGTCGAGCGTCGCGGCCATCCGGACCCGGCGGCTTGGCTACACCAAATACATCGAAATCGGCCTGTGTTTTGACGACGGAACATCGATGGGCGACGCGCTGGAGACATGCCGCCTAATTGAAGACGGTATCCGGCGCAAGGTTGACAATGCGTTCGTCGCGGTGTTTCCAACGGAGCACCGAAGTGACGGCAGCGAGGACGCGCTGCTGGCGCTTCAGCAGAGCGCGTGAAATCGTCGATCTGATCGAAATCTGGTCCAGCTTGTTGGTGACGAACTCACGGCGTCGGAGATCAAAAGCAGATTGAGATCCGCCTAAGTTCTGGCGATGTCTTCCTCTTGCACCCAGTCTGCAAGACCTGGCGCACAGTCGAAATCAGGGATCAATCCGAAGATCGAGTAAGCATGTGCTTCGGCCTTTCCCGAAAATCGCCATGATGCCGGCAACGATGATGCAATCTCGGTTGCCAGCTCCTCTTTCTAGAATCGATTGAAAAAAGGCTCAAACGCACCGATGCCGTCGAACGTGACATAGGCCGTGCGCCCAATGTCGCAGTGCCGATACTGACGTGACCGCTCGTCGGCCGGCTCAATGTCGATCAAGACAATGGCGTCTCTCGGACCAATCCCGGAAAGACTGGCAGCCAACGACGCGCGTTCGGTCGCCTGACCGCCCGATCCGTACACCCCGCGAACCCGGCCGGGCACCGTCGCCCGGTCGCCATAGAGATGGACTTCGACCGCCTGGCCGGGGCTAAGCAGCTCTGTGGTCGCATCATCGACGGCCACCTGGACCAGGCGTCGATCGCAATCGACGAACGAGAATAGCGGCGAACCGAGCGCGACAAAGGCGCCCGGCTCGGCGAAGACCTCCCAAATGACGCTTGTTGGCGGGGCGGTCAGAACCGCCTCCGACCGCAGCTCGAAAGCCTGCTGTTCGCTTTCGAGACGCATCTGAAGTTCCAGCCTGGCATTTTCGAGAGCGGCAAGGTGAATGGCTGCCGACTGCCGCGCGATCGCGAGATCGTTGAGATGATCGATCAGGGTGACCCCGAGCCCGGCAAAGTCGGCGACCGGCAAGCGTTGGCTGAGAAGCAATCGCTGCTGTTCGATCAGCAAGGCCCTGGATTGGAGGCTTTCCAGGTTCGCGCTTGCCTCCGCCAGTTCGGCGGTGATTTCCTCCAAGCCATCCCGCGACTCCAGGTCGGCAATGCGCGCCTGCTGGGCCGCAATTTGCGACGTGATGGCATCATGCTCGAACTGCAGCACAAGGCGCATACCTGCGAGCGCGGACCGAAGCTCATCTTCCCGCTCTTCAATGAGCTGGTCATGCCAGTCCAAGTTCGACTGATGAGTTTCGATCGCTCGCGACACCCCCTCAATTTCGGCGGTCAGCATGTCTATCGGTGCGCGATCGCTGAGCGGGTCGCGCAGCGTGACCTGCCGTGGATGGTCGTCCCGGGCGATGTCAATGGACGGGGGGCTCTCGACGATCTGCCCGGCGATCGGCGCGCGCACGATGCCGAGTTCGGCCGTCACGACCGCGTTGCGAACCACGAAGCCTTGGACCGCGAACCAGGCGAACGCGGCCGGAATGGCCACGATAACGATCAGGACAGCCAGCTTGAGGACAAACCGCCCTTTCAAAGCTTTCAGCATCGGTTGACCAAGTGTGTTCGCAGGCTCCCCATAACAGGCGCATGCTTACCCGTGCGCCATTACCCGGCTTTCACCATAGTGCAACGTTCGATGAACCAGAAACGGGCGTTTTGGGCAACCAAATTGCGAACATGGGCCGCAGCCGTCCTGTGGCGGGACGCTAGCTTGTCAAAGAGGTCTCGATCGTAACCTCCGAGTGCAAGGTGCGGTGCACGGGACACTTGTCCGCAATTTCCAGCAGCTTTGCCCGTTGGGCATCGTCGAGGTCGCCACGCAGGGTGATCTTGCGCCGAATGCGGTCGATTTTGCCGTCCTCGGTCTCGCAATGCTCGCAATCCTCGGCATGGATCTTGTCATGCGCCAGTTCGACATGGACACCGTCGAGAGGCAGGTTCTTGTGGCGGGCATACATGCGGATGGTCATGGACGTGCAGGCGCCGAGCCCCGCGGTGAGCAGATCGTAGGGCGTCGGCCCGGTATCGTCGCCGCCAACCGACGGCGGCTCGTCGGCCAGCAGGTTGTGCGGTCCGGCCGCCATCGCCTGCTGAAACTTGCCGAAGCCGGTTTCCTCCACCACGACAGTGCCCTCGACTGCCTTCGGATAAACAGTCTTCGGCGCCGCCGGATCGGCGATGTAGCGGTCGGCCCAGGCGGAGATAATGTCGGCGACGTAGGCGGCGTCGGTCGGCCGGCTGAGCAAATGGTCGGCATCGTCCAATGAAACGAAGCTCTTCGGATGCTTTGCGGCCAGAAAGATCTCAGAGGCGTTGTCGATGCTGACCGTGTCGTCGCCGGGCGCGTGAAAGACGATCAGTGCCTTTTTCAGCTTCGCGACCCGTTGGGCCAGCGCGTTGTCGGCGATGTCCTCGAGGAATTGCCTCTGCACGCAAAAGCGACGGCCGGCCAACATCACCTCCGCCTCCCCCTGGGCCTCGATCTCGGCCCGCGCATCGGCAAACAGATGCGAGACATGCCCCGGGTCGGACGGCGCCGCGATGGTAACGACGGAAGTGGCCTCCGGCACCTGGCCGGCGACCGCCAGGATGGCCGCCCCGCCCAAACTGTGCCCGATCAGGATCTTCGGCGCCTCCCGCGTGTCGCGCAGGAATTCCGCCGCCTTCGCCAGGTCTCCGATGTTCGAGGAGAAGTTGGTGTTGGCGAACTCGCCGTCGCTGGCCCCCAGGCCCGTGAAGTCGAAGCGCAGAACGGCGATGCCATGCCCATTCAGCGCCTGCGCGATGCGGCTTGCGGCCAGGATATCCTTGCCGCAGGTGAAACAGTGGGCGAACAGGGCATAGGCCCGAATCGGACCGCTGGGCGTATCCAGCCGGGCCGCAAGCGTGTGGCCTTGGCTGCCAGGAAACTCCAACTTCTCGCTCGGCATGGCGACCTCTCTTGCCATCGGGGACGCACAGCATCCCGGCGGGTTTTGGGCGTCACTATCCCTCGAGTGGAAGACGCCCATTGTCAGCGTAGACGTTCACGACGCCGGCATCATCCAAAGGATCGATCCGAACCCGGCCACCTGCCGCCTCGACGATCGCGGCACCGGCGGCGACGTCCCAGATCATCGTGCTGTCCTCCGTATGCGCGTCGAATCGGCCGATGCCGACATAGGCCATGGAAAGCGCGGCGGCGCCGATCATCCGCACCTTGCGCCAGGGCGCGACGAGTTCGGCGAATTCCGTCAGGGCCTCGCGCGAATAGTCGCGGCGCACGGTAAAGCCGGTGCCCAACGTCCCTGCCGCTTTGTCCGATACGTCGGAGACGGTTATCGCCCGGCCGTTCAGCCAGGCGCCCTTAGCGACCTCGCCCGAGATCAGCTCGTCGCGATTGAAGTCGTACACAACGCCGAGATGGGGTGCCTCACCGTGCATGAGCGCGATCGAGACGCAGCAAACCGGCACGCCGCGCACATAGTTGCCGGTGCCATCCAGGGGATCGATCACCCAGTGCGGTGCGGCGGCGTCATCTTTTTCGCGATGCCAGCCGGCCTCCTCGCTCAAGATCGGGTGCGGCGACAGATCATGCAGCATGCCGAGGATGATCGCTTCGGCAGCCTTGTCACCGGCCGCCTTGACGTCTCGGCCGATGGTTGCGGTGACATCACCGAATGCAGCCTGCTGATCGCGCAAGGCGCGGCCCGCGCGCAGCGCGGCTGCCTGTGCCAGCGCCAGGTCGGCGCCGGCCTGAAGGTCGCCCGCCATCGCGATCAGCGACCGGTCACGACGGCCGTTGGCCGGTTGCGGATCACCAGACGGTCGCGGATGTAGTCGACGATCAGGTCGACCGAGGCCCCGACGTCGTGGGTCATGGTGTCGACGACCAGTTCGGCAGTTTTCGGCGGCTCATAGGGTGCGGAAATGCCGGTGAACTCCTTGATCTCGCCGGCGCGCGCCTTGCGGTACAGGCCCTTCGGGTCGCGCTGTTCGCAGGTTTCCAGATCGGCCTTGATGTAGACCTCATGAAAGCCGTCCTCCGCCGCCGCTTCGCGCGCCTTGTCCCGGTCGCCGCGATAGGGAGAGATGAAGGCGGTGATGACGATGACGCCGGCATCGGCGAACAGGGCGGCCGCCTCGCCCACCCGCCTGATGTTCTCCACCCGATCTTCCGGCGCGAATCCCAGATCGCGGTTCAGGCCGCGCCGGACATTGTCGCCGTCCAGCACATAGACCTGCATGCCGAGCGCGAACAGACGTTGTTCCACCTGCATCGCCAAGGTCGACTTCCCGGCGCCGGAAAGCCCGGTGAACCAGATCACCGCCCCCCGGTGGCCGTTGCGCCGGCCGCGGCCGTCCGCCGTCAAGAGATGCTCAACCGCCGTCAGGTTCTCCGATTTCGGCCCCGACTGCCGGCGCTGATCCGGATAGCCCTCCAAGCTGATCGTGCCGCCGGCGACGGTTTCGTAACCGTCGATCAGGACGCAGCGGCCGGTCGCCGGATTACCGCGATAGGCGTCGAGGCTCAGCATCTCTGTCGAGCGCAGGATCACCTCGGCGACGCCGTTTCGGTCGACATGATCGGCATCTTCATCGGCCAGCGTCTGCGTATCAATCGTGTGTTCGATCGCCTCCACCGTCACCCAGGCCTCGTCCGTCGCCAGCTTCAGCCGATAACGGTTGCCCACGGAAAGCGGCGCGTGGCCGAGCCAAAACAGCGTGGCCCGGAACACATTGCTCAAGACCGGCGCAGATGAGACATGACTGATGATGTCGCCACGCTCGACAAAAACCTGCTCGTCCAGCGTGATGCCGACCGGCTGGCCAGCCCGGGCGCGGATCGGCGGCTGGGGCGAGCCCCACGCCTCCAGGCTCTTGACTGTCGCGATGCGGTTCGACGGCGAGAACACGATCTGATCGTCGACCGAGACCTGACCGCTTTCAACCCGGCCCGCGATGATCCGCCGGTCGTCGAACTTGTAGACGTCCTGCACCGGAATGCGCAGCGGCAAGTCCGACGGTGCCGCGATCGGGTGAAAGCCGTCGAGCGCGGCCAAGACCGTCGGCCCGTCATACCAGCTCATCTTGTAGGACGGCCGGGCCAGATTGTCGCCATGCCGCGCGCTGATCGGCACGATGGCGGTCGGCGACAGGCCGATACTGTCCAGATAGGCCGATATCTCCTGTTTCACCTCATGGAACCGCTCGGCGGCATAGCCGACCCGGTCCATCTTGTTGACCACCACGGCAACCTGGCGCAGGCCCAGCAAATGCAGCAGGTAGGCGTGGCGCCGCGATTGCTCGCGCACCCCCTCTTCCGCATCGACCACCAGAAGGGCGGCCTCAGCCAAGGCCGCGCCGCTGATCATGTTCTTCAGAAACTCGCGATGGCCCGGCGCGTCGATGATGACATAGGGCCGCGCCGGTGTCCGGAACCAGATTTGGGTCGTGTCGATGGTGATCGCCTGGTCCCGCTCGGCCTGGAACGCGTCCAGCACGAACGACCACTCCATCGGCATGCCGCGCTTCTCGCTGACGGCCTTGACCTCTTCATACTTGCCGTCCGGCAGGCTGTCGGTGTCGTAGAGCAAGCGCCCGATCAGGGTCGACTTGCCGTGATCGACATGGCCGACCACGACGATCTGCAGCTGTTGGCCGGGGCCCGTTTGGGAATAGCCTGTCATGGTCACATATACCCGCTGGTGCGCAAGCGTTCGAAACTGTCTTCGGCCTCATGGTCCATGGCCCGGCCGGCCCGCTCCGGCGTGCGGGTCACTTCCAGCTCGCGGATGATCTCGTCGATCGTCGCCGCGTCGCTGTCGATCGGAAAGGTGATGTTCTTCTCGCCCAGCGAACGGTACCGTTTGCCGTTGCGCGCGAAATAGAGCGGCACGACCGGGATGCCTTCGCGCTTGGTGTAGTGCCAGATGTCGATCTCGGTCCAATGCAGCAGCGGATGGATCCGAACATGGGTGCCGTCGGGCACCTCGGTTTTGTACTGATCCCAGAACTCCGGCGGCTGATCGCGAAAGTCCCAACTGCCGTCCAGCCGGCGCGGGCTGAACACCCGTTCCTTAGCCCGGGTCGACTGCTCGTCACGGCGAATGCCGGCGATGATGCCGCGATAGCCGTCCCGCGCCAGCAGTGCCCGCAATCCCTCCGTCTTACGCGCGGCCGAGCGGGTCGCCGGCGGCAAGGTCTGGTCCATCGCCTCCTCCGGCGGGCACAACTCAACCTTCAAGGTCAGGTCCCATTCGGCCACCAGGCGATCGCGAAAGGCGTAGACCTCCGGCAGTTCCATCTCAGTGTCGAGCTGGATCAGCGGAAACGGCACATGGCCGAAAAACGCCTTGCGCGCCAGCCACAACAGCGCGTTGGAGTCCTTGCCGATCGACCACAGCATGCCAAGCGGCTCAAGCCTGGCAAAGGCCTCGCGCAGAATGTAAACCGAGCGCGCCTCCAGGGCGTCTAGATGGGCTGTCATCGGGGACCTTGGTTTGCCTGTGGCACTAGCAGCTTTCCGATAGCCGAATCGGGCCCGTTTCGCAATTGCAGCCGGTGCAACACAGATCGACCCGGTTTGCGCCCTTGCGAGGAGAACACTTTCCGCACCACCCGCAAGAGTCGATAGCCCTCCAACATAATTTCGCCAACCTGACCTCGCCAACTTGAAAACCGATTGACCGGCCGCTCGCTGCCGCCATCTCAAACCGACCTCGCAAATCAACCCGTATTCCATCCAATATGCACATCACGACCTTCAAGCTGCCCGGCATTCTCAAAATCACGCCCCGTCGGTTCAGCGATGCGCGTGGGTTCTTTTCCGAAAGCTACAATCAGGCGCGCTGGCGGGAACACGGGCTCAGCGTCGACTTCGTGCAAGACAACCAGGCCTTTTCCGCGGCGGCCGACACGGTGCGGGGCCTGCATTTTCAAAGCCCTCCGCATGCGCAGACGAAGCTGATCTCGGTACTGCGCGGCGCCATTATCGACGTCGCGCTTGACATCCGCAGCGGCTCGCCGGGCTATGGCCAATCGGTCAGCGTCCGTCTGACAGCCGAGGGTGGCGAGCAATTGCTCGTGCCCAAGGGATTTGCGCACGGCTATCGCACGCTGACACCGGACACGCTGGTTTTCTACAAGGTCGACGATTTCTATTCGCCAGAGAACGAGGGGGGTGTCCTCTGGAATGATCCGGCGCTCGCCATCGACTGGACAGCCGGCGGTGCCGCACCCTTCGTCGGACAGGCGCAGGTTGGTGACCGAGACCGGACCTGGCCAACCTGGGCCGAATTTCAGTCGCCCTTCGCCTTTGCCGACGCGCTGACGGTCTAACGGTTACGATCGCGGCCGACGGGGAAGCGGATCAATCAGGCCTGATCTCCAAAAGCGCCAGCCCCGACGCCCCCGCTTCGGCAATGTAAAAATCTTGGACCGCACCCAAGGCGCCGCCTGCCGACGCGACGTCGGTGTTGTCGATGATCAACCTGCCCCCGCCGCCCAAGACGATCAACTGGCCGACCGCCCCCGATCTCTCCGCCGTCGCGCCTGGGTCGATGCTGATCTTCTGAACAACGCCATCGGCATGTCGGTCAAGGGTTCGAACCACGCCCCAGCCGTTGCGAACCAAGCTCGGATACCGGGCCTCTGGCCGCCCTTGTTCGTCTAATTTCTCAGCGGCGCTCTTTACTGAATTGATCTTATTGATATCACAAACAAGGACCGCATCCGGCGTGGCGATCACCGCGAGGTCTTCGACACCGATCGCCACCAGGGCGACGCCGTCGCTGCGCAGATACGAGCCCGCCGTCTCGCGCGCCTCCACATCGCCAATGACGACCGACCCCTCGTGGTTTTTCGGCGCGATATCCAGCAGGGCGCGCCAACTGCCGATATCGTTCCACCCCAGGTCGGCGGGAACGACGGCGCCGTGCGAGGTTCGTTCCATGACAGCGACATCGATCGGCATCGACGGCGCCTCTGCGAACGGTTCGGCCGCAGGGCGAAAGCCGTCTTGGGAAACCGAACCGGCCGAAATCGCCTCACCAACAGGGCGCGCAATATCCGGGGCGGTACGTTTCAGCTCCGCCCAAAGCTCCGACGCGCCGAACAGGAACATGCCGCTGTTCCAAGACCAGCCGCCCTCTTCCAGCAGATGCGCCGCACGGTCCTGCGTCGGCTTTTCCTCGAATCGGTCGATGGCAAAAACACCGTCATGGCCTGCCAAGGCCCCACCGGCACGGATGTAGCCATACCCCGTTTCCGGGCGGTCCGGCTGGATGCCGAACGTGACCAGGCGGCCGGCCTCAGCGGCCCGCGCGGCCTTGCCAAGCGCCTCGCAAAAACGATCCTCACGGCCGATAACATGGTCCGAGGGCAAGACGAGCAGCAGCGGGTCTTCGCCGTTGCGCAGCGCCACGCCAGCGGCAAGCGCGATCGCGGGGGCCGTGTTGCGCGCGGCCGGCTCAAGGACAAGCCCGCAATCGCCCTGCGCGCTTTCGGCCAGCGCCGTGACGACAAGATCCTGCTGCGCCTCGTTGGCGACGACAACCGGTGGCAGCCCGCCCCGGTCTTTGGGGAGGCAGCGCATCGTCCTCTCGACGGTCTCAGCCAGCAGGCTGCGCGCGCCGGTCAGCGCCAGGAACTGCTTTGGGTAGGCACGCCGGGACAACGGCCACAGCCGGGTCCCGGACCCGCCAGAGAGAATGACCGGCTGTACGGCCCGGCCGCGCGTGGGAGGTGGTTCGGTCATGGGCACCGACGCTATCGAGAGGTTCCGGGGTGAGGGTTCGAGGGCAGACATAGCGCACGCGCGATGGCCGTGCACGATCGAACTCCGCAGCCGTGTTCGACTTGCCGTCGATGTCACACGCCTCTATAGACGCCGGTCATGCCTTGCCGTGTCGACATGATGATTCCCACCCGCTTGCCGTCCCGGCATGAGACGACCGCTTGGCGGCCCTTAAGCCGCCCATGACCGTGCTGGTCACCGGTGCCGCCGGCTTCATCGGCATGCATGTAACGACGGCTCTTCTGGCCCGCGGCGACGCCGTGATCGGCATCGACAGCCTGAACGAGTACTACGCATCGGCCCTCAAACGGGCGCGGCTCGATCAGTTCGAGGGCAAGTCAGGGTTTCGCTTCATCCAGGCCGACATCGCCGATCCAGCGGCGGTCGGTAATCTGATCGATGCCCATCCGGAAATCACCGGGGTCGTTCACCTCGCAGCGCAAGCCGGCGTTCGACACTCGCTGGAGGCGCCGCTGGATTATGTTCGGGCGAATGTGACGGGACAGACCGTGATGCTGGAGGCCGCGAGGCGCCTGCCCCGGCTTGAGCACTTCGTCTATGCCAGTTCATCGTCGGTCTATGGCGCCAACGCCGAGGTGCCGTTCTCGGTCGACGACCGGGTCGACCATCCGGTTTCGCTCTATGCCGCGAGCAAACGGTCGGCCGAGCTTGTCGCCGAAGCCTACTCAAACCTTTACGACATGCCCTTGACGGGGCTTCGCTTCTTCACGGTCTACGGCCCCTGGGGCAGGCCCGACATGGCGTATTATCTGTTCACCCACGCCATCGCCACGGACCAACCGATCACGCTGTATCAGGGTGGCCGGCCGCAGCGCGACTTCACTTACATCGACGACATCGTCGCCGGTGTCCTGGCCGCGCTGGACCGGCCGCCCGGCCCGGAAGACGGGCATCGCCTTTACAATCTCGGCAATCACCGGACGGAGACGGTCACAAGACTGGTTGCGGTGATCGAAGACGCGCTCGGCCGCAAGGCACGGATTGTCGAGGCCCCGATGCAGCCGGGCGATGTCGAGCGCACCTATGCCGACATAGAGGCCAGCCACCGCGATCTGGGCTTCAACCCCACGACATCGATTGACGAAGGGCTGCCCAGCTTCGTCGACTGGTATCTGTCGGAGAACGGCGGGGCCTATTTGCCGAATCCGGCTTGATCCACAAAAACTTAGCAAATGCGGGACATCGCGCTCAAAGCACGCGCTCACCCTCGACCCAGACGGTGCGCACGATCGGCAGGCCGTCGACCAGCCGGACGCGCAGCAGGTCGGCACGCTTGCCGGCCGCGATCACGCCGCGATCGTCGAGGCCCAACATGCCGGCCGGGTTGCGCGTGACCAGCGCGATGGCGTCAGGCAACGCCAAACCGGCGTCGTTGGCGACCAGGAAGGCGGCGTGCAGCAGGCTCTTGGGCGCGTAATCCGACGACAGGGCGTCCAGCAAGCCGTCCTCGGCCAGCGACATCGCGGCAATGTTTCCGGAATGCGACCCACCGCGCACGACGTTCGGCCCGCCCATAACCACCTTGATGCCGGCATCTCTGGCCAGCCGCGCGGCCACCCGCGTGGTCGGGAACTCCGAAATGGCGATGCCGTCCGCGACAGCCTCCGCGATATGCGCCTCGGTCGTGTCGTCGTGGCTGGCAACGGGAAGGCCGCGCTCACGCGCCCAGCCGAGCACGATGTGTCGGTGGCGATGGGCGAAATCGCTTTGGGCCGCCCTCAGCTCCTCGATCTCACGATCGACATCCAGCGCGGCAACGCCGGTGCCGACCCGATAACGCCGAAACCTCTCCAAATCCTGGAACTGGCGCTGGCCCGGCGTGTGGTCCATCACCGAGAACAACCGTAAGAGCGGATCGTCGACATAGGGCTCAGCCATCTCGACGACCGCCGCATCGGACACCTCGCAGCGCAGATGGAGATGGTGATCGGCCCGGAACAGATCCTCCGCCTTGCCCCGGCGCAAAGCAGCCACCGCCTCGGCGATGATCTCGCGCCTTTCGCCGCCGCGCCGGTACTCACCGACCGCCATGGCGTCCAAAACGGTGGTAATGCCAGCGCCGACCACCTGATTGTCATGGGCAATCATGGCCGCCAAGGGGTGTGGCCAGCGAACGCTAGCACGGGGCACCAGGTGCTTCTCCACGTTGTCGGTGTGCAATTCGACCAGGCCGGGCAGCAGGAAATCGCCCTCGAAATCGACCGCGGACAGCGGTGATGGGCCGTCGCCGTCGATCGCCTGGATGACACCGGCATCGACGTGCAAGCCGCCATTCACGATAGCCGTGTCGGTAACAATCCGGGCATTGGTGACGACCAGGCTGGCCATGGTCCAAAGCTTTCCTTCGCAAGCGGTGCAAGGGCGCGCCGGTCGATCATAGGACCTGCGCAGCCGCTTTCACAGATAGGCTCAGCGCAATGCAGTTGGCAGTCCCGCGCACGGATGAGACAGTGGCGGCACAGTCTCAAAACCAAAGCGGCCCGTGCCGGGGGTGGTCAAGACTAATGGCGGACTACGACAAGAATACGGACAGCTATCAGCGTTGGGCGGCCGGCGACAGCGTCTACTGGCTCTTGGAATGGACCGTCCTGCTCCGGACCATAGGGCCGGTCGATGGCCAGGATGTGTTGGACCTGGCTTGCGGCGAAGGCCGGTTGTCTCGGGCGCTGATGGAGCGCGGCGCCAATTCGGTGATCGGCATCGATATCTCGCGGGAGATGATCGCCCGGGCGGAGCAGCAAAATCAGCCAGACGGCCCAGGGCCGAGTTATCCGGGCCTGACCTATCGCCAGGTTGACGCGCGAGACGAGACGTTCACGCTCGAACGGCCGGTGGACTTGGTGACCGCACTCTACCTGTTTCACTACGCGCACAGCCCGGATGAACTGGCCCAGATGTGCCGCTTCATCGCCAGAAACCTGAAGGCGGGCGGCCGGTTCGTGACCTACACGATCAACCCGGCGTCCCGGTTCGATCCCCAAGAGCCGAGGATGGAGCAGATGTTCGGCTTTCGCTACGACATCGTCGACCCGCCGGAATACCGGCTGGTCATCGGCGATCTCGAAGTGCCGATGTGGCAGTGGACGAAGGAAGACCACGAAGCCGGCCTACGCGCCGCCGGCCTCGCGAACATTCAATGGCACCCCTTGGCACTGCCGGACGACAGGGCCGAGTTGACACCGGCCATTCAATGGTATCTCGACAATCCTTGCTGCGTCGTCCTGAGCGCTGAGAAACCTGCCTAACTGTTTCTCTTTCTAAATGAGAAAAATTCCATACTAATCTGAAAAATATAAGATCTTTCTCAGAAATAGGAGCACAGCCTTATCACGCCCGCACAATGCCGGCGCCTGTGATGCCGTTCCGGGCCAGCACGTTGCGGGTATCGACAACGACGGGCACGCCATCGACGAGGGCCTGATAGTCGACGCCGTCATGATCGGTCACGATCACCGCGGCATCGAAGCCGTCGAGTGCCGGCGGCGGGTCCCATGACAGGACCGTGCGACCCTTCAGATGCGGATAGTGCCGCAGGCTTGGCAATTCCTGCAGATAGGGATCGATGAAGGCGACGTCGGCGCCTCGCCCCGCGAGCAGATCGGCGATCTTCAAGGCCGGGCTTTCCCGCGTATCGCCGACATTCCTCTTGTAGCCGACGCCAACCAGCAAAATGCGTGCGCCGTTCAATCCGCGCGCTGCCTGACGATCGAGCGCCTGGGCGAGCCGGTCGACCACGTAGGCGGGCATCGCGGTGTTGACCTCGCCTGCCAGTTCGATGAAGCGGGTAGCAATATCGTACTCGCGCGCCTTCCAGGTCAGATAGAAGGGATCGATCGGGATGCAGTGTCCGCCCAGGCCCGGCCCCGGGTAGAACGGCATGAAGCCGAAAGGCTTGGTCTTGGCGGCGTCGATCACCTCCCAAATGTCGACGCCCATGGCGTCGAACACGACCTTCAACTCATTGACCAGCGCGATGTTGACGGCCCGAAAAATGTTCTCGGTCAGCTTCACGGCCTCAGCCGTGTCAGGAGACGAGACCGGCACCGTATTGGGCACAATTCTGTCGTAAAGCGCGGTGGCGAGCGCAAGCGCCTGGTCGCCGTCCGCCCCGACCACCTTGGGGATCGAGCCGGTCGAATGGTCGATATTGCCCGGATCCTCACGTTCCGGCGAATAGGCGAGGAACAGCGTCTCGCCGGATTTCAGGCCGGCCGCCTCCAGGATCGGCTTCACCTCGCCCGTCGTGGTACCGGGATAGGTGGTCGATTCCAAAACCACGAGGCATCCCGGTTTCAAGTGCGGCGCGATCGACCGCGCGGTGTCGCAGACATAGGAAAGGTCCGGCTCGCGGTGACGGGTCAATGGCGTCGGCACGCAGAGGATCACGACATCGGCGTCGGCCACACGCGCAGGCTCGCTCGTTGCCTCGAAGGCCCCGGACGCTGCCATCGCCTGCACGTCGGCGGCCGCAATATGGGCGATGTAAGACCGGCCGGCGGTCAGATCGGCAACCTTGTCCGGGTCGACATCGACCCCGACCACCGGAAAGCCTTTGGACGAAAACGCAAGCGCCAGCGGCAGCCCGACATAGCCGAGGCCAATGATCGCGACCTTGGCCGTTCCAACTTGGATGCGCACCGCAAGTCGTTCTAAAGGCGCAGACGATGTTGGGGTTGCTGTCATTCGGGGCTTCCCAGCGTCTCGGGCGCTTTGCGCCCCCAAGGCCAGGCTGCCTACCACGGGAACCGTCAGCGGTCGAGCATCGCCCGACGGAACGGAATCCAGGGGCAGGACGGCCGCGACCATTCAACGCTGGACCGGGGCGCGCGGTTGTGCTGGGTTCCTGGCGCCGCCCGACAGGGGCGATCCGTCTTGTTGTACATCCGGGGTTTACCGATGATTGAAAGGGCCAGCCGCGTCCCCAGCCGGGCCTTCGGCTTTCTTGCAGCCTTTCTTCTTCTCATCAGCTTTGCCGCAAAGGGCCAGGAGGCCGACATGGAAAACATGCTTTACCTAGACCTTGACGATGGCCGTGTGGTGATCGAGCTGTTGCCCGATCTGGCACCCGCCCATGTCGAGCGGATCCGCACCCTGACGCGCCAGGGCTTCTATGACGGCATCATCTTCCACCGGGTGATCGACGGCTTCATGGCCCAGACCGGCGATCCGACGGGCACCGGCCGGGGCGGCTCGGACCTGCCGGACCTGCCGGCGGAGTTCAGCGACGCCCCGTTCGAGCGCGGTACGCTGGGCATGGCCAGATCGGCCAGCCCGGACAGCGCCAACAGCCAGTTCTTCATCAATTTCGCCCGCGCCGACTGGCTGGACGGCCAGTACACCGTCTGGGGCCGCGTGGTCGAGGGCATGGATCTCGTCGACCAGATCCAGCGCGGCGAGCCGCCGGCACAGCCGGACCAGATCGTCCGCATGCAGGTTGCGGCGGACGCCGAAAGCGCCAACTGATCGCGCGGCGAGCGACGCCGGCATGATTGGGATTGCCGATACCAGCCTGACCGAGGCGGAGATTGACGCGGCCGTCGACGTGCTGCGGTCTGGCATGCTGCGCCAGGGGCCGCAGGTCGCCTCGTTCGAGCAGGACTTCGCAGCCTTCGTCGGCGCGCGACACGCCGTTGCCAGCATCAACGGATCCACCGCACTGCACATCGCCTTTGAGTGTTTCCTGAAACCGGGCGATGAGGTTTTGGTGCCGTCCTTCACCTTCATCGCCACGGCGACGATGGTGATCGCGGCCGGCGGCGTACCGGTGATGTGCGATGTCGATCCGGAGACCTGGCTGATCGACCTGGACGACGCGGCGGCCAAGACCACCGATCGCACGCGCGCCATCGTTCCGGTGCATCTGTTCGGCAATGTCTGTGACATCGACGCGGTCAAGGCCTTCGCCAATCGCCACAATCTGAAGATCGTGTGGGATGCCGCGCAGGCCCATGGGGCGACCTTCGACGGCAGGGATGTCGGCAGCTTCGGCGACTATGTCACCTACTCGTTCTATCCGACGAAGAACATGTTCGTCGGCGAAGGCGGCATGACCTGTACCGACAAGGAAGACTGCGACACCCGCATGCGCCTGCTGCGGGAACACGGCATGCCCAGCCGGTATCGCCACACCATGCTGGGCTACAACTACCGCATGACCGATGTCGCCGCAGCGATCGGTCGCGCGCAGTTGAAGCGGCTGCCGGACATGCTGGCGCGCCGTCGACGCAACGGTGAACGGCTGCTGGCCGGCCTGCACGGGCTGCCGGGGCTGACACTGCCGACGGTGACGCCGAGGGCGCATCACGCCTGGCACCAATTCTGCGTGCTGGTCGACAAGGAGGGATTCGGCCTCGACCGCGACGAGCTGGCCGCCAATCTGCGCGAAAACGAGATCGGCAGCGCCGTTCACTACCCGATGGGCCTGCACCAACAGCCCGTGTTCGTCGAGATGTATGGCGCACACAATCTGCCGGTCACGGAACGCCTCGCCGACACCATCTTGGCGCTGCCGGTCCATCACGGCTTGTCCGACGGCGATATCGACCAGGTGGTGGAGGTCATCCGCGAGGTGGCAGCCGACTGATTATCGGGATGTTCGTCGCAAGATCTGATCTACATTCGGTCGGCAGCACGTATTGTTCGACTGAAGGCCGCGTCGATTCCTACTAAGAGATCGCTATGCGAATGCGCGCTTGGCATGGAACAAAGCGGGTCGTTGTCGGCATCGCGCTCGTCGCATTGGTCGGCTGTGCGCAGACGTCGGAACAGCGACTGCTGGAAGAGCTAGCCCAGACGCCCTGGCCCTACGACCCAGTCGCGTTTGCCGAGCAAACCACGGGGCTGGAGCGCGGCATTGGGTTCCCACTCAGTTCCGGCATCAGGCCCACTCTGCACGAAGTTGGCGTGCAGTGGGACCCGGTGCCCCAACAGCTCGACGTCTCTTTGGTGCTCGACGCATCGCGGTCCCCAACCGCCACCTCCCTGGACGAGTTGACGGATTTCGGCGAATTCTGCCTGCGCTACGGCACGGCGGTCCTGCGCCTCGCTGTCCCGACCGAGTATTGGGCCCAGGTGCGCCTGTTCAGCTTGACCTACCGGGGCGGCACTGACACCGCCCCCGTACGCGCGACCGATCTCGGCTTCGGCTTCGTGGTCAACAACGGGCGCTGTACGCTTGCACCACCCTATCCCGTCGCGCTGATTCCGGAGGTGCAGCAACGAGCGACCCAACCTTTGGATGCGGACGACAGCTGAAGCGTTTGCCGAACCAAGAACGTGCGTTCGTCCGGGACGCACGAGCTGCGCGCGCTTGAAGGCCGTTTGGTCGCCTGTCACCATGCCGGGCAGGTGAATCAACCGAGAGACGTGTTGTGGCGCACGGCAAGCTTGAAATCGACCATGTGTTTGTCTTCACGGCGCCCGAGGCGACGCAGGAGATCGAGCGGCTAAATGCGGCGGGCTTCGTCCAGTCGAACCGAAGGCGGCATGTCGGCCAGGGTACAGCCAATGCCTGCTATTGCTTCGACAACGCGTATCTGGAGCTGCTTTGGCCCGTCGACGTTGCGGAACTGGCGGCACCGGCCGTCTCTCGTACCCGGCTCGGCGAGCGGTCGCGCTGGCACGAGACCGGCGCCTCACCCTTTGGCCTCGCGGTCAGGCCCAAGGATGGCGGGACGCTGCCTTTCGTCACCTGGCCCTACGAGGCCCCTTTCCTGCCAGCCGGCCGGTCCCTGCCGGTCGCGGTGGCCAGCGACGACCCAGCACAGCCGATGCTGTTCCAATCGCCAGGCACCGCAAGACCGGACCAATGGGCCAACGGCCGCGCCGGCAACCGGCAGGTCGCGGTGGGGCTAACGGAGGTCACATCGGTCGAACTCGCCTTCCCGGTCGGCATCGAGCCCGCGGATGCGTTCAAGCGCCTGGCCGACGACGGCGTGATTGACGTGAAACAAAGGGCGGCCGAACCGAGCATGACGCTGATCATCTCGCGGCCAGATGGCGGGCTGCCATGCGCGCTGAGCCTGCCTGACTGCCGCATGGTCGGCTAGACTGGCGACGACAGGACGGCGTTCGAGACCTGCTGGAGGTGGCCGATGAAGACCGTGGGTGCGTTGATCTTTCCCGGGTTCGAGGTGTTGGACCTCTATGGCCCGCTGGAGATGTTCGGCCTGCTGATGGGCGAGATGGAAATCCGCATCGTGGCCGAGCAGGCCGAGCCGGTCGCCAGCGGTGCCGGCCCCCGTACCGCCGTCGATGATCTGATGGCCGACCGCGACGATTACGACATCATCCTGGTGCCGGGCGGTGGCGGCACACGCCAGGAAGTCAACAATCAAGCGCTGCTTGACTGGATCGTCAGCGCCTCGGCGAAGGCGGAGTTGACAACCGCCGTCTGCACTGGCAGCGCCCTCTTGGCCAGGGCCGGTGTCCTCGATGGCCGCAAGGCTACAACCAACAAGGCCGCCTATGCCTGGGCAACCTCCCAAGGCCCAAACGTGGCCTGGCAGCCCCAGGCGCGCTGGGTCGAGGATGGCAAGTTCATGACCTCGTCCGGTGTTTCGGCCGGCACCGATATGGGGTTGGCGATCGTCGCCCGTCTGTTCGGCGCGGAGAAGGCGGAACAGGTGGCGGTCTTCGCGGAGTATGAGTGGCGTCGCGACTCGAGTTGGGACCCGTTCGCGAAGGTCCATGGCCTGGTATGAGGCACCGGGCAGCCGGCAGCCGAAGCAGGCGTTAGCTGTCGAACCCGAAAACGCCGTAATGGGTGATGCCGGGGCCCTTGTAGGCGAAGATCCGGCCGCCGGCCGCCTTGTAACGATGGCAAAAGCTGTAGTCCTCGCCGAGATAGCTGGTGCCATCTTCGCCGACGATGTTGTTGAAATAGCCTTTCAGCTCGCTTTGTGCACTCGGCAAGCCGAACCCATAGGCCTTCACCTGGCCTGACCGGTCGATTTGCTGAAAGACCTCGCGCTTCAGAAACAGAAAACCACCGCCGATCCTGTCGACTTCCAGGATGCAGTTATCCTGGCCGGTCGGCGGACCGATCAAGGGCGCGGTCGCGTGCCGCGCGGCACGCGAGGCCAGCCCTGCCCTGGCGTGACCGGCAAAGGTGTCCAAGTCCAGCCGCCGCTGCGGCAGGTAGATCCCCACCATCGGCCGATCCACCTCGACGATCCGCTTCACGATCGCAGGGGCGATCGCGACGTCATCGTCTTGCATGATCAGCAGGTCAGCCTCGCCGTCGAGGAAATAGGCGGCGAGCCGGTTGCGTGCCACCGCAGGCTCAGCATAGCTGACAGCGACGAAGTCGGCCTCGAGGCCGACCCTCGACAGTTCCTTCATCGTGTCGATGACGGAGGCCATGACCTCGACCCGCACATCGCCTCGGCCCGACGGCATTCCGATGATCGCTTTCATGGGGCTTTCTCGTCTGAGATCGATGGCGGGTTGAGGGTCCGGTTTGGACCATCGACAGTCTATGCCGAACGATCCAACACGGGCAGCTTTTCGCGCGCGCGTCGCGCCGATGCCCACCCCAATCTGACTGAACCTTCGGTTTCTGCCCCCATCATGTTGCCAAACATTGTTGAAAATCCTTGACGAACTCGCTTTAGGGGGGAAGCTGATTGCCGATGAAAAGTGATTCGGGATGATCGCAATGTCTAAGCGGCTAGCGGCTGAATTCCTGGGAACATTATGGCTTGTGCTTGGCGGTTGCGGCGCGGCCATGTATGCGGCGGCCTTTCCCGAGGTTGGTATCGGCTTGCTGGGCGTCGCCCTGGCCTTCGGCCTGACGGTTCTCACCATGGCCTATGCGGTCGGCGGCATCTCAGGCGGTCATTTCAACCCGGCGGTGACGCTGGGCCTGGTAGCGGCGGGTCGCCATTCCGCGGTGGACGCGATCCCGTACATCATCGCCCAAGTCGTCGGCGCCATCGCGGCGGTCGCCATCTTGCACGTCATCGCCGTCGGCACAGCCGGCTTCGATGTGGCCACGGCGACCTACGCCGCCAACGGCTTCGGCGAGGCCTCACCAGGCAGCTACGACGTGCGTGCGGGCTTCCTGATGGAAGCCATCATGACCTTCTTCTTCCTGATCATCATCATTGGCGTCACGCACCCGAAGGTTCCGCCTGGCTTTGCGCCGATCGCCATCGGCCTGGCGCTGACGCTTATCCATTTGATCTCGATCCCGGTGACGAACACGTCGGTCAACCCCGCGCGCTCCACGGGCCCGGCCCTGTTCGCCGGCGGCATCTATCTGAGCCAATTGTGGCTGTTCTGGCTGGCACCCATCGTCGGCGGGGTCTTGGCCGGCCTGGTCAGCCGCTGGCTGAAGCCGGACGAGGACACGGCCTGATCAAGGGGGAAGCCGTCCGGCGTTAGCCGTCCGGCGCAAACGTGATCAGCGTGGCGGCCTCGTTCGTCGTTGGCCCCACGGCCATCGGACAGGCGAAGCCGGGGATGATCTCCAAGTCATAGAGCTCGCCGATCTTGCCGTCGATGCGCAGCCAG